>JBLIOG010000088.1:0-14200 GCA_047639625.1 Gammaproteobacteria bacterium | reverse complement strand
TTCACCCAGATGCTCAAGCATCATACTGGCACTCCAACAGGCTCCTATTGGATTTGCAATGCCTTTACCCATGATATCAAAAGCAGAGCCATGAATCGGCTCGAACATAGATGGGTACTTTCTCTCAGGGTTTAGATTAGCAGTTGGAGCTATACCCATGCTTCCCGTGAGCGCTGCTGCTAAATCACTCAACACATCAGCATGTAAGTTAGTGGCTACGATGACATCGAGTGAAGTGGGGTCAAGGACCATTCGGGTTGTCATCGCGTCAACTAGCATTTTATCCGTCGTAACATCGGGATAATCACCTTTTATCAAATTAAAGATGTCATCCCACATCACCATGCCGTGACGTTGCGCATTCGATTTGGTGACCAGAGTAAGATGTTTCGCAGGTCGAGTTTGGGCCAGCTCAAGCGCAAAACGCTGAACCCGCTCAATTCCATCGCGAGTAAACACTGCGACATCGAGCCCTACCTCTGCTGAATGACCGGTATGAACGCGACCACCAGCTCCGGAATATTCGCCTTCGGTATTTTCACGGACAATAACCCAGTCTAGATCACCCGTTTCAACGTCACGCAAGGGACTGGTGATGCCGGGTAACAGTCGTGAAGGTCGAACATTGGCATACTGATCAAAAGGCTGACAGATGGCAAGGCGCAAACCCCACAACGACAAATGATCCGGGACGCGTGGATCACCTGCCGATCCAAAATAGATCGCGTCAAAATCTTTCAATTGCTGAAGTCCGTCTTCGGGCATCATCCGACCTGTCTCAAGATAGTAGTCTGTACCCCAGGGGAAGCTGGTGATGTCCAGTTGGAACTCACGAGATTTGTTAGCCAGCGCCTGGAGCACTTCAACACCTGCGTCGATCACTTCCTTGCCGATTCCGTCACCGGGTATCGATGCAATAGAATATTTTTTCATGTTAGATCCTGATTCATATTGGTTTAAATAGTACCGATCACCGGTCTACCAATCTACTTTTTTACAAACTAGTTGTGACTAATAAATGACAATCCATGGTTTATAAGCTGAATAGATCGAAAAAATCGATTACCTTGAGCAACTTTATTAGCTTGTGTAACCGGCAGTTTGTCGGTATCTAGCGACCTTCTGATTAAACATCTATCCATGGATGTTTTGAATTTACCCGATTCGGATAACAAATTTTGTTAAAACAAACCCTCGAAACGCCTGCATCAATAACAACCGATTCCAACTCTCGAGCGATTGCCGCAATTTTCCTGGGCGTCGTTTTTTTCTCGATTCATGACAATGTCGTTCGATTACTGGGAAAGGAGTTTTCGGTCATGGAGATAATGTTCTTTCGTGCCCTGTTTGCAACACCAGTCATGTTTGTAATTTTGAAGTTAGAGACCGGTAGCTGGTCCCCCAGATTGAAACATCCCTGGCTGACGACGATTCGGGGCATTGTGGGTTGCAGCTGTTACATTTCATTTTACATGAGTATCGCTTCGCTTCCACTCGCTACTTCGACAACCATTTTCTTTCTGGCACCAATCATGGTTACTGTCATTTCCATATTTGTTTTTAAAGAACACGTGGGGCCGCGTCGCTGGATGGCCGTCATTGTCGGGTTCATGGGTATCGTGGTTATTGTTAACCCCGCAGAAGGAGTCCGAGACCCAGCGGTATTTTTTGCGCTTTACTCGGCCTGTACCTATGCGATCGTCATCATTATTACCCGTCACGTAGGGCCGTCACAGAGCGCCATCAGTTTGGCATTAAACTCCATGTTGATATTTTTCGTTGTTAGCGGGATTTGCGGTCTGGTGTTTGGTGATGGAAGTTTGAGTTTTTCTGATAACCCTTCTCTCCAGTTCCTGTTGCGTGAATGGATTGTCCCATCCTATGGTGACCTATTATTACTACTGGCCTGTAGCGCCCTGGCATCGTTTGGCTTTTATGGTTTGATTCAGGCCTATCGGCATGCGGAAGCCAGTTTTGTAGCGCCTTTCGAATATGTCACTATGCCACTGGCGGTTCTTTGGGGTTATTTGTTCTGGAATGAAATTCCGCCACTCACAACCTATCTGGGTATATTGCTTATTATTGGAAGTGGTGTTTATGTTTTACATCGAGAGGCATTGGTAAAGCGCCAAGCTCTGGCGCAATCGTAAAAAAACATGGGGCTAATATAGATTGACCGTTCAAGACACAGACAATCACCTTAAGGGTATCGCCTGGATGTTGGCTACCATGCTCTGGTTCGTCATTCTGGATTCCACAGCAAAATACTTGATGCAAAGTTACCCCGTCGTTCAAGTTATCTGGGCTCGATTTTTCTTTCATATAATCTTTGTACTGATCTTAATGGCTCCGCAGGTCGCCAAGGAAATCAAAAGTCAGTCGTTGAAGTATCAAATATTTCGTTCGATTTTTATGTTTGTAACAACTGCATTGTTTTTTATTGGGATCAGTACTCTGCCGCTCACTACCGGCTCGACGATTATGTTTATGACCCCGATCATTCTTACTATTCTTTCCATTCCGATGCTGGGTGAAAAGGTCGGTCTACGCCGATGGTTAGGTATAGCGACCGGTTTTGCCGGCGCATTAGTCGTGATTCGCCCCACTGGAGAAAACCTCCAGCTCAGTGTTTTAGTGATTTTACTAGCGGCCGTAACCCATGCACTCTACCAGGTCTTCACCCGTAAACTGGGATCTCGTGATAAACCTGTTACATCATTGTTTTATACGGGTGTTGTGGGTGCTGTGGTTACATCGGTAGTAGCACCCTTCTATTGGCAACCGGTAGCGAACCTCGATTGGCTGCTGTTTATTTTTGCGGGCATTGCGGGTGGTATCGGCCATCTCTGCATGATTCGCGCATTTCGCAGTGCACCCGCTTCCGTTGTTGCACCGTTTAGTTACAGCTCACTACTCTGGGCTACACTATCTGGATTTGTCCTATTTGGAAACTTACCCGATGGTTCGACCTTAGCCGGAGCCTCGATGATCATCGGCAGCGGTCTCTACATTTTTTACCGTGAACAGGCCGCAAAACAAAAGATTAACTCAATCGTTCCTTATTCAAAAATATAATCTTTCTGCATCGCCAGGTTTTTAACCGCTGATGTTACTGCTTTACTAATATCCGGGATAATAGCCTGGCCTTCACTTTTACTCACAACATAGGCGGCCCTGGCTTTACTGAGTTGCTTAATCTGTTCCTGTATGTTTTTTCGTTTCTGCGATTTTTTAGCGATGTATTCAACCCGTTCTTTCGAACTTAACTCGCTCATCGGTTCTGGTAATAATGTCTCATCCATGTCAGCCAGGCCCTGTTCATTCACGCTCCCTGCCTGCATGGCATCGACCAGATCCCAACGCGCATTATTGTAATATGAAGTTGATTTCGAGATGGCGCGTTTTGCCAGCAATCCTGACGATATCTTGCTACTGAGCTTGTCTTGCTCCAATTGCCTGGAGGCCTTCGACTTACCTTCACTTCCAAATGGCAGGTAGGTTTCATTTAGCTGACTGTTTAATTTGGCAATTTTTGCGTCCTGTGGTGCACTGATATGCGCGACCCGACGATTCGCATCAATACTCATAAAGTCTCCGCCTGATAGCAGGGCAGCGGATTGCCAGCCATCGGTAATACCTGTTTGATAATCACCGGCGTGAATCGTGTTAATAATAATACCCTGTTTGCGAGCACGGATAATTGCTTGCTGAAAGTTAATAGGCCCCTGTCGAAAAGATTCGTTACCTGCGATAAATATCGATTTCAAATCCGAATCGGTTTGACTCCAGTTTAGATTCGTAACAGCTGTCTCGATTGCAAACCCACTGTATTCACTACCGCCACTGGTTGTTAATGAAAATAATCCAGCTGAGACCTGATCTAGTTCTCGGGTAAAGCCATTGAGCTGGCGTATGAAGCCAGATTGCACAAAGTTGTTATCATTGCCGTATTCAAGTAATGCAATTTCGAGTACAGGAGGCCTGCCATTTCTGCGGGCTGACGAAAAGTCATTCACCACTTGCCACAACTGATTTCGAGTTTGATCGATTAACCCGTCCATACTGTTGCTGGTATCAAGAATAATTGCGATCTGAATTTTGTCTCTTAACGGCTTACCCGAGAATAAACCAGGATTGAATTCCGGTTTGCTTTGCGTTCGCGGCGACTCCACAACGCCTTGTTCGCTTGTCGCAGCCGATGCGAGCACTGTCGCCAGTGCCGCCAGTAAACCTGCAATTACAGTATTTCGGCGATTGCGCTTAACTCTGATTCTTCGTTTGTTTTGCTTTTTCATAATCGGCTTCCGAATGTTGTGAACTCGGGGGCCAGACTAACTTCAGTCGAAAAAACATATTAGAGGCGATTAAGTAAAATTTTTGGTGCTCTGTTTACCTGGAATTTACAAAATATCTATCGCTGCACTCCGGGGTTGATTGCCGCTAATTTGTCCTACCCGTGAAGGACAGGCTGAGCACACCAGGTAAACGTCCATTAATACTTTGAGTTCTAGATAATCACCTACTGCAGTAGCCGATGCTTCATCCACCAACCGTGTCCCGTCTTCCACCAGCGCATGTTCGAATAAATTCCAGGGGCAAGGAATATGCGTTATCGGATGACCCAATGTCGCCATCTGTTTCATCAAGTTATCCTGACAATTCGGATACTCTCGCGATGATTGATAGAATCGATTACTGCCTGCGCTACAGGCGGCATGCAGGGTATCGTGAATGCCTGGCGAAGTATCATTTATGATCCGCAACATTGGCCTAAAGTGATTACTGACCAGTTCGTCACCGGGTTCAAACAAAAGTTTATAATTGGCAGACCGACTATGTTCCATCGATAAATATTCATCACAATCATTCAAACTGAAAGCCCAGGTATCAACAACCTGGCCTCCTTCGGTATTAACAATACGACAGGTTTGACCGGTGTACAGTTTTACTGAATTTGCTGCTTCAGCAGGAATTTTAATTCTGTTCATAGTGCGCATTCACATTATCGAAAAAAACAATTTATCTCCGTTACTATCGTGACGGTTCATTGTGGTTTCTGGTCTAAACTTAGTCACCTATATAAGCTATAGCCTCAATCTCAACCAGCATTGTTTCATCCGCCATAGGCGTTTGAACGGTGGTGCGTGCTGGCGGATCTTCAGGAAAGATCTCGCTGAAGATATCATTCATCTTCTGAAAATCTTTCATGTCTTTGAGATAAACATTACATTTAAGGACATCGTCCCAATTGGCCCCACCTTCCTTTAGCACGGCACCAACATTACTCAATGTTTGGCGCGTCTGAGTTTCGATATCACCGATGCCGACTACATTACCGTCACTTCCCCAGGCGACCTGCCCCGCTGTATAAACCATATTGCCACCGCGAGTGCCGGGTGAATATGGAAAGGTGGGACGTGGTTGGAAATCTAATTGGGCAGGTTTTAGAACTTTTCGGGGCATGACAGTTTATCCTCAATTAATTTGAACAATCGTTCTACAATAATCTGATAGTTTAATCCAGCACCATAAATGTTATATTCGTAGAATCATCACGAGATTTACCTATGACTCAATCAAAACTATCCGATGA
The DNA here is from genome assembly GCA_047639625.1 of Gammaproteobacteria bacterium. Taxonomy (GTDB): domain Bacteria; phylum Pseudomonadota; class Gammaproteobacteria. The sequence continues at coordinate 8,607 of JBLIOG010000088.1, read as the reverse complement.
AATTGTTCCTGCCGGTAAACCCTGGTCGGCTATTATTTCTGAAGGGCACTATCTCACTATCATCGATCTTGAAGGTCAACAGGGCGTTGATTTCCTGTGTTATAACGCTAACAACCCCGAAGAGCGATACCACGCGCCCAATACCTTAAAAGCGATTCAAACCATAAAACTGACTGAAGGGCATAATCTTTACTCAGACATTGCTCGACCTATATTCACCATCACTCACGATAGCGGTAGGGGTCACGATACTATCGCTGGCTGTTGTAGTGCGCCGAGTAACCAGATGTTATATGGCGTCGACAATATACCGGGCTGTAGAGAGAATTTTTTATCTGAGTTAGCTCAACATGGACTCGGACGAAAAGACATTGTTCCTAACATTAACTTTTTCTGCGATGTTCCGGTCGATGGCAACCAGATGGCACCCAATGTATTTGTCGAAGGAGGGTCACAGCCCGGTGACTACGTCAGTCTGCAAGCTAGAATGAATGCGCTAGCGGTCATTTCAAACTGCCCTCAATTGAACAACCCCTGTAATAGCGGCAAACCTACCGATATTAGAGTTATTGTTTCAGAACAACCCTGGAACCCTTAAAAGCGCTAAACCGGAAGATCTCCAACATGGGTAGAATTGAAAGTTATAACGGTACCACCGGGTTCTGTTATCTCGAAGCTATCGTGAATTTGGCCCCGCTCAATGTCACCAGGCTGTAACCCCAACGTTTTATAGGCCTGGTGAGTCACATCAAGATCATCGACCATTAAATCAAAACTTGATATTGGCAGCTCGGATTTCGGGTCGGCGGTTATGACAAGATGGGTTCCGCCTCGCAACTCGAGCACGGCGAAGTCATCATTCGCAAAAATTTTACGCATTCCTATAGATAACATGAAATCCCTGGTTTCGTTGACCCGGGCGCTATACATAGCAACATGCCCAATCCATACAGGGGGACGTTGTTCATTGCTGTTTTTGGTCATTTTGCTTTCATCCAGACGTTTGATTTGAAAATAATAAAGTTTACCTGTTCAGTCGGGTCGAGTTAAGGTCGTGATGAGTTTTCCTTAAATTTTAATAACGCCGTGATAAAAATTATAAACTGGAAGTAATATTGAATGATCAACCCCGAATTTAATCCCATGACCTCGTCGGCTTTTCGTGCCGATCCCTATCCAATTCCTGCGCGGGTACGGGCACAACACCCAGTTGCCCATTTGTAACCCGGTTTAATCGGAAGTTGGTCTATCCTCGGTTATCACAATATTCAAAAAGTACTAATGGACGGCCAAACATTCTGTTCCGACCGCAGTCCTGGCGCCAAGGGTGAAATAGCCGATGCTAACCTGGGTTTTCTGTTTAATAATATGATTTCAAGCTCGGGGGATCGACATCAGCGATTAAAATTAATTGGCAATCGGGTTTTTATGCCCAAATTTGTCGAAAAATACAGACCCATTGTTGAGAAGGTTGTCGACGAGCACATAGAAATGGCACCTTTTGATTTAGTAGAAGACTTTTCAGCGCAAATTACCGTGGCCATGATCTGCGCCATACCTGGAATTCCACGGGATGAAATGGAGCAGATACGACGCTGGACAGCGGTGCCAGGAGATAATTCTGGAGCCTCAACCTGGCTTCCCGAACTCGATCAGGACCTTGTCGAACAAGGCCGCCAGACCTGACTGGAATTGACCGACTATTTCCAGCGCTTACTGGCTCAGCGCCGTAAATCTTTACGCGCCGATAACCTGATATCAGCCTTCATTCAGGCTGACGCGGATGGCGAACGTGTAAACAATGAAGAAATATTATCAACGGTAATGTTGTTGTTACTGGCTGGAAACGAAACCACGACCAATTTGATTGCTAATTTCGTTCGATTGCTCGACAACTTTCCCGAGCAGGACGAAAGTTTGCGCAGCAACCCGGACATGATAAAGGGCGCTACCGAACTAACCCTGCGCATGCTTAATTCGATTCGCAACATCGACCGCTACGCACGTCGAGATGTCAATATTGATGGAACCACTTATACCAAAGGGAGGACTCGTAGTTGTCTGGCTATCGTCAGCAAATCGTGATCCAGCTGCATTTGAGAATACCAATCAATTCATGCCGGATAGAACGGGGCCCCATCGACACCTTGCCTTCGGCCTAGGAGTTCACCTTTTTCTCGGTGCTCCATTGGCGCGGGTGGAAACACAAATCGGCGCCCGAGCCATTTTAGAAAAAACTTCATCTATAGTGCTGGAAGGCCAGGCTACCCTCGGCCAAAATGCTAGTTTCGAAAACGTAACATGACAAACAGCACGATTCATCGCGAAGTGACCTTCGCATGCCACGATATAGAAGTAATCACCGATCTATCAAAAGAAATCTTTACTGCTCTGGTAACTAATTTTGGACAGGTATTTTTAACTTTCGAAACAGGATTTAAACGTTATGATGAAAAACCAAAGCTGGCATCTCAAAAAATTTCCTCAAGGATTGCCAACTCAGGAAGACTGGGAGTTAAAAGAATCGGATGTTCCCAAACCTCGACCAGGCGAAATTTTGGTAGAAACGCAATGGCTCTCTGTTGACCCTTATATGCGCGGGAGAATAAGCTCTGCGAAAAATTATGCTAGAGGAATCACACCCGGGGATATCATGGTCGGCGGTGGTATTGGTAAGGTGATAGAATCGCAAGATCCCTCAATAAAGGAAGGGGATATTGTGTCTGGCGACACCTTCGGATGGCAGAATTACACCACGATGACTGCAGGTAACGTTCGCAAACTAAATCCTGATTCGGCACCCGTGCAATCATCGCTGAGTTACCTGGGAATGCCAGGTCTGACCGCGTATTTCGCCCTGCTGCATACAGCTGCACCAAAAGAAGGTGAAACCATTCTAATCTCCGCTGCTTCCGGTGCGGTAGGTCAAATTGCAGGGCAAATCTGTAAGATCAAAGGATACAACCCAGTTGCGGTATGTGGAACCGATGAAAAACTGGCCTGGTGTCAGGATATGGGTTATAGCGCCGGTATCAATCACCGTCACTCACAAAACCTGGTAGAAGATGTCAGGCAGGCCTGCCCGAACGGTGTTGATGTTTATATCGATAATACCGCAGGCCCGATCCATGACGCCGCGATGCTGAACCTGAATACATTTGGCCGAGTTGTCGTTGTCGGCACGATCGCACTTGCTGATCGATTTGGTGAAGATGACATTGGACTCCGCCACCTGCGTCAGACCTTAATCACACGCGCTCGTATCCAGGGCTTTCTGTTGGATGACTTTAAAGATCACTACGACCAGGCCATCACTGAATTAACTGACTGGTATCACTCCGGTTTACTAAAACCCAGAGAAGATACTGTGCAAGGCCTTGATCAGGCACCGCATGCTTTTGTACGAATGTTAAAGGGCGAAAATTTTGGCAAACAGCTTGTCAAAATTTAGTTTTTAAAAATTATAAACCTGACTTGAATAATCCCAGGATTAGAGATGGATTGTTTCTGACAATCCGATTTTAATCAATCCGATCAGAATGGTGCAAATCGTTTCTTTTACATCCATCACGCACTATCTTTGTGCAATTCTCGTCTGTTATCTCCCCTAAAGTTCTGAAGTTTTTCGCGATCACGGTTGAGTGATAGATTGTCTGTAAATACTAAAGACGAATCAACATGAATACGAGCGTACTGGCAATCATCCTCGCGGGCGGAGCCGGTGAGCGTTTAAAACCGCTTACCCAGTTTCGGGCCAAGCCCTCAGTACCCTTTGGCGGTAAATACAGAATTATTGATTTCACCTTAAGCAATTGCTTACATTCGGGACTTCGCCGGATTCTGGTGCTGACACAATACAAATCACACTCATTGCAAAAACATCTTCGCGATGGTTGGTCAGTGTTCAACCCGGAATTTCACGAATACGTGACTCCGGTTCCAGCGCAGAAGCGTAACGGTGATAAATGGTATCAGGGTACGGCCGATGCCTTACATCAGAACGCCTATTTAATAGAACGCAGTCGTGCCGACTGGACGATCATTTTATCCGGTGATCATATCTATAGAATGGACTACGCGTCGATGCTTAAAACGCATCAATTATTATCTGCGGACGTAACAGTCGCCTACATGAAAGTACCGTTAAATGAGGCGGGGCAGTTCGGCATCATGACCACAGATGAAACTCAAAAGATAACCCAGTTCGAAGAAAAGCCAGACATAGTCAACACTTGCAAGGACGACTCGAAGTATGCACTTGCGTCCATGGGGATTTACATATTCTCTAGCAAACTACTCATCAATGTCCTCGACGAAGACAGTCAGGACGAAAGTTCAAGCCATGATTTTGGTAAAGATATATTGCCCAAACTCATTCATAGTCATCATGTTTATGGACATAATTTTGGCGATGAAAAGGGCCGAGTATCGCCCGATAAATATTGGCGCGATGTTGGAACGCTTGATTCTTTCTACGAAGCCAACATGGATTTGTTAAAACAGGTTCCGCCGATTGATTTATATCAGTCTGACTGGCCCATTCGATCTTATCAATCACAAACGCCACCCGCCCGCGCAGTATCAGGATGCTCGGGTACTGAAGGCGTTTTTATTAACTCAATGCTGGCGGGTGGCACGGTCGTTTCCGGGGGAAACGTTGATCACTCAATTTTGTTTCAAAACGTCTTTATTGACGATCAGACAATTGTTTCAAATTGTGTCATATTCAGTAACGTAAAAGTTGGTAAAAAAGTAAGGTTGAATAATTGCATTATCGACAAACATGTCGTCATCCCGGATGGAGAAGTCATCGGTTTTGATGCGTCCAGGGACAAAGAGCGATTTACCGTAACAGACAATGGAATAGTGGTTATCCCTGAAGATTATCACTTTTAAAACCGGGTATTTAAATGTTGGAGGGATTTGAGAACCTCCCTCCCCACTTTGACTTTAATAGCCGCCAAAAACTAAAGTTGCTGTCATTCCTGAATGATAGAAGCAGTAATTAAGGAATACTGCAAATGACTATCACTCGCATTGGCAAACGAGCCCACAAGGCGTAGTTCGGGAACGAGTCACGCAATCAAGCGGTTCGAGCTCAGCGCCAACACTCACTCCCAAAAATCAGCTACCCGAATTAATGAGTCGAGCTTATGCTGGCGCCGATAAACGATGCTCATAAAAGCAGGGCCGTTTCCAGCCACTGATAAAATTTGGCCAATTCGGTATCGGACCGGGCTTTAGTAATCGATACTGAGGCTTCTTGAAACCTTTCCATGCCCACCAGCCATCAGATTTTGAATTTCACCGTTTCCAATGGAAAGCTCCACCGTGATCAGGCTTGGCGATGCAGGCTCCATGAACCGACCCTGTTCAATTAGAAAAGTATCTTTGCCGATGTGCAAGTGATCGTGCAGAACGCAGGCAAGCGGCCCTGCTGCCATGCCCGTAGCGGACTCTTCTTCTATGGCATAGCGCGGTGCGAACATACGAGTCGTAGCATCTTTATCCGTCGCATTGTTATCGGTTGTGAATACGTAGTAACCGATTAGGTCCAGTTTTTCACTGACGACTGAGATGAGTTCGAAATCAGGTTTTAAGTTGCGTAGCGTTGCTCCGTCCTTCACACCAACCACGATAAAACTATTACCAGTGTTCACCAGTATGGGGCTGATACTAAAGCTCAAATCACTCTCAGTTATTCCAAGAGATTGGAGGACCTCAGAAACAGTTACATCGTCTTTTCTCCAATCGCCCGGCATCCGATACTTGGGTGCTAATTGTTCCATATAGGCAGCACCATTCTTGATCGAAATCTTGCGCGGGCCATCGACAGTTTCTTTCGATGTTGCCCCTGCGGAAACACGTCCAAGTTCCGCTAGATAGGAAAACGTTGCGATAGTCGCATGGCCGCAATGAGCGATGCGGCGATTGGGTGTGAAAAAGTCAAGTTTAAAACTTTCTGTCTCTGACGACGAAACAAACGCCGTTTCAGACAGACCGATTTTCCCCGCAATACTCAGCATTTCAGTTTCGCTAAGTTCGTCAGCATCGAGCACGACGCCTGCGGGATTGCCGCCAATACCACCTGTTACGAAACCGTTGACGATCTGGGCCGAGATGGTTTTCCCAGTTACTTGAGTTACTTGAGCTACTTGAGTTTTATTCATGTTATTCTCCAATGTGGATGACGGTTATAGCGTTTATTCGTGAAATATAGATTGTTAACCATGACATTGAAACTCATATATACATGAGATTAATTCATTAATATGAATCGGAAAGAAACAATAGCCAAACTCGTTCAGGCCTCACCAATGCTTGCCGCAATCGGTGAGGAGCTGAGTTTTACTAAAGCAGCCGAACGCTTGAACGTGGATCAGTCGGCGGTCAGTCACAGAACCAGATCACTCGAAGACGCGCTGGGTCACACCCTGTTTGATCGCACCACACGACAACTTCGACTGACAGAAATAGGGGAGATTCTGTGTCATACGGCAGTTGATTCCCTGGCGCGGTGGGATACTGCATTGGACAAGCTTGAACGCAGCCGTTCGACAAACCTCATCCGGCTTTCGCTACCATCGTCACTGGCGATGAAATGGTTGATCCCTGCTTTGTCGAACGCACAAGCGAAAAACTTGAATATATCCGTTGACGTTAAGGAGGAAACAATCGATTTTCAGGCAAATGAAGCCGACGCTGCGATTCGGTTTGGCCCTGGGCCATATCCGGGCCTTCATTCCACACATCTCTCTCATTGCTCGATGCAACCCGTTGCAAGTCCAAACTATCTAGGTGATCGAACCGATGCAGCAGCCCTTTTAACAGACCCCGGAACTACATTCCTGGCTGATCGTCGTGGCGAAGTCGATGAAACTGATTTTAGCTGGAACAGCTATTTTTCAAGTACTGGATCGGTAAGGAACAATTTTAATCCTGACTACCAATTTGATCGCGCCGACTTGATGCTTCAGGCTGTCATTGGCGGCATGGGCTTAGGCCTCGGTCGAACTCTCCTGGTCGAAGGAGATGTCGAGGCCGGATACCTAAAGGTTGTAGGTTCTTCGGTCCGTATGCGATCAGGTTACTGGTTAGTCTGTTCCGCCAGCTTCGCCGAAACGAACCGGTTTGAAAGGCTACGCGACTGGCTCAAAAGTGAGATACAAGTAACAAAGGCTGAAAGATAAAAAGATCATTTCAAAACAACGGGGGGGTTATCGGTTCACTCGAGTTGTGCTAAAAAGTGACGGATTATTTAGTTGAATAAAAAAGGTTCCGAAAGGATTAAATAATGACCAATTCAAAAGATATGGTTTAAAAATACATCCTCTTCTGCCTCCTACGACCGTGCCACAGGATCATCTAACCCGATTTTGACAGGGTCAGAGATATTTACAGTAAAACTGTCTTAAATAGCTTACCAGAGGCTTTTATTTGACTGACGCTTGAAGAACTCTGAGCTTACTCTCAAAAACTGCTTTGCTATGGTAGCAACCATAGAAGTATCTACGCCCCCTGTAAGCCATCCGCCCATGCATATTCCGCCAATTGTCGAAAATTAGCGTGGTACCAGGTTTCATTTCGATCTTCAGCCAATTGTCCTGATCGATAACATGGCTGTGGAACAAACCGTAAGCATGGTAGAAGCGCTCCTGCATATTTCCACTCAATAGCATTGGAGCACGATCGTAATTGTTAAATGACACCTGGACCAACTTGCCACTGGCATCCAGTCGAACAGCAGGTCTCTCGGCATGCAGGTGCACGTCATCTTCAACATAGTGCCCTGGGACAATGATTTCCGTTAGTGTTTGGTATGCTTCTGGGTCTTCGCGTTTAATCCTCTCGGCAATCGCAAAGCCATCAAGTTGAATGCTCTGTCCTCCTTCGCAATCAATGTCTAAACAATTGAACATCTGCAGCCCCGCCGCGTCATGGTAGTAAGTACCATCCGTATGTGGTTCTAGATAGCTATTACTATAAGCCGTATCCCCGTGGTCCGTCAGTTCGGATGATAGAGGCCACATTCCGCCAAATATTGTCTCCTGTACTTTGCCTAAGCGCCGTGCCAATTGGGTCGTTCCTTCCTTAGTTGCTGGCACACCATCTACCAGTGAAAAACCATAGACATGTATATTCTGCAACCATTGTAATAAGCCCTTATCGCTTTGAACAACATCGTCAAACTCAATGCGAGGTAGCGCCATCAAGGGCGAGTCTTTGTCCCATATAACTTGTGGAATATCCGGTGTTAACTCGTGCAGTCCAGCAGTAAAACCGACGACGGTAGCGAGTACATAGGCAGAAATACTAGACCTGGTACCATCACCCCACGAGAGGTGCACTAGTTGCTCGGACGCCGCAAAATCGAGGCCCGTGCACATTAAATCGGTTGGTAAGGCGAAGGTATTAACCTTTCGTTGGATTGTCCCCTGATCTAAACTTTGCGGATCTATACAATGATCGCGAACCCAGCGCCACGAATATAACTTCGCCTCCAGGTTATCTGACACGCCATTTACGAATTCAGCGACAAGACCTTCGCCAGATACCGATGCACCCACTAGTTTTGTAGCGCTACGTGGCGTATAAAAATTATCAATT
>JBLIOG010000087.1:0-14516 GCA_047639625.1 Gammaproteobacteria bacterium | reverse complement strand
TAGCTGCGTAGCCTTGTGTCCTAATTAGTGTTGACACATCACTTGCCAATGTCCCACTTACTGGCTCAGGATCCTCATCGCTTCCACCGCAGGCCACAATTCCTATGCTTAAGAAACCGGTGAGTAGTAATCGAACTACCGAGTTTAATTTGATAGAGCTTGCTACCTGATTTGTTTTGACGCTGCGAATATTCATACATTAACCCGTTTTATTTATCTGAGTAGATCACGAGATATTATGTGAATTAGGGAATAGCTCCGGTAGCCGACATTAGACTAGGTCGGGTACAGACATTAGTCGGTAGTTGGCTTCTACAAGTCGGAGCTTTTTAAATTTTAAACATCGAGAATCTTTACTGATAAGAGGCGTGCGTAAATTATCCTCTGATAATGGGGTTACTCTCGCATCGAATACTTAATCACTAACCGTGATTTTATTAATAACGGTTGTGTATTTCGACTGACTATCATCCCCATCGATTGAAATCCAGATGGCGATCACGGAAAGTGACTCTTCTAATTGATGCTTCAATTTAAATTCACCGGGTTTATCAATTAGCCAGATATATTCGTCATAGAAAAGATCAGAATCCTGCGTCGAGGAATGTTTTCCGACTAGTTCGGGGAATTGTACGGCGCTCAGAAAGTGTATGTGATCTAACCCGGTGCCTGCCGGCGCCAGGTCAAACAGGGTTTTAACCCATTTAGGGCTAAACATTCGTTGCAAGCTGCCCAGCGTTTTGTCGCCTTTGACGACGAGGCCAACTTTTAAACTGAAGTCATCATTCCCCTTGTTTCCCTGTATGCCACCAGATAATTCGATCAGATTGCTTATTGATCCCTCTAATTCGATTTGACGAATAGTTCTGGTTTCGGGGAACGGGTAAATGATCGGACTGGCTGAATGATTCACAGAAACAGTCATGCCAGAATCTGAAAATGTCACCTGGTTGGGCTTCAAGTTACTATATTCAAGTACCTGCCAGTCCGTCATTTGATGGACAGGTAGGGCGAATACACCTGCCATCAGCAAGGGTTTTAATTTATGTAACATGGTTATTTATCTATCTAGGCCAGTATTTTATCAATTGATAAAAAATCATCCATTACTGACCCGAGCACTGTTGTGGTAGTTCCCTGTTTAATCTATTCGAGTCACAACGCCATTAACCGGATCGACTCTGAGGTGGTCTCCAGTTTTAAAAAGCTGAGTTACATCACCCTCTTCAAATCGATCACACATCGCCAGATTAGCTAGCGCCGCACCCTGGGCCAAAATGGTGTTGGCTTGATTGAATAATATTGCTTTGGGCGCAATGCCCCGTGATTCCATTTCGTATAACATCCAGGCGGTGGCAACGCCTCCTTTTGCGGTATTGAGAACCAGAATTTTCTGGTCGTAAGACTCTCCGGCGAGTTTGTGTTGTGGTCTGGAAAATACGCCTTTGATTCGATCAAGATCATAGCGTGCTGAAAAATTATCATCGGCTACGAGGGCGATACCTTCGACGGGTTGGCCGATACCAACATGGCATTTAAATTCTCGTTCGTTCATACAATTTCTCCTGCCACGGCTGAGTCGATACAGTCTTCCATTGAAGCAAGCGCCGGTAAATAACCATAGCCACCCAGGATATTGACGATTTTTGTTGAATTCGATAACAACCTTTTCCAACCGTTTGCTTCGCCGATTTCACGGGCATATTGCTGGTAGAAACAGGTGCCCTGGAGAACACGCCCTCCGAAATCTTCAATGGCTTTGTTGTATCCCATGGTATTGGAATCGGCATAGACGCTGGCGGGTGTACAAACCAGAAATGCGGTATCCGGGTGACGTTTTCTGTCACGACAAAGCCTTGCTACTGTTTGCATTTCAACCAGTGATAACTGAGGAGCTGCAAAAACAACAACATCGACCTGTTCACCTTTTGCCGAAAAGGGTTCCATCAGTGTATCCAGATCGCCTTGATTGATTTGTTCTGGCTTCAACTTCTCACCATCTACGTCGGCCAATGTCTGGCATTCAGGGGTAATACCAACGATGTGAAAAAGGGGGGTTGAACCATAACTGGCCATGGCCGCACCCATGTGCTTTAAGTCATCCGAGGTTGGTACGGATTCAATGCCTTCTATGACAGGCACTTCCCAGTAGGAACCGGATTTTCGTCCAATGACGGCCCCGAGAACACCCCAGTCGGTTAATCCTTTGGGTTGATGGCTTACGATAAATCGTTTTGTTGCCCGACGATGTTGATCGAGATGCAAGCCGTAACGTGGCGTGCGACCGGTTAATCCGGCTGCGAGCGCCGAAGGGCCGCCTTCAAAATTGGATCTGGCTCCGCAAACACTGTTGGAATAGATCACAACGCCAGTATCACCGTAGGCAACATGATCACCCAGAACCGGCGGCATGACAGTTTGATAATTGATGCAGGTATTGGTCATCATGATGTTAAGATTTTCACAGGCTTTGATAAACCGGCGTTCAAGGTTGGCCATTTCTTCGGTTTGTCCGAGCGGGTCGTAGTAGTTCAGGTCAACGCCACGCGGATCGGTAATCATCGGAATCAAAACCTGGCGTTCTATTTCTGGTAACTTTGCAAAATTCTCGAAAAACTCGACGCCTGCTCCACCGATCGATTCCGGGTCAGCCATCATGTGGGCCTGGCTTACCGCGACCGTATCTTCAGCATCAAACATTCGTCCGATTTGGATCTGGTGTTCGATAGCCCATTTCCGGGCAGGGCCATGTTCGCCTGCAAGCATTGATTCTTCGTGATCAGTTAATTTCATTGATAATCCAGTTAATGAATGAATGGATGGGCGAGGTTGTGCTAACCCAGGACTCCTGACAAAAAATATATCAAACAGACGGTGACAGGTCTACAAGGTAAATGGGGTTGGTAAATAAATCGACCTGGATCGAGAAATCTGGCCAAAATGACTTTTCCGCAGTAGATTAATCCTAAGTCCGATAGACTCCTGGCGCCAACTCTTTAATAGCCCGGGCTGGGTGGGATTGTCGTCAACTGCATTTGGGAAATATGAATGATCCAGCTGTACGCAACTAAAAAACTCCTTTCAAGAATCCCAACTCGATAAATCCTTTAAGTCATTGGCATGGAAACCTTTTAACCATTCAGCGTTGTAATTGCTTATTACTGGCTCACGATTTCCTCAGGTTAGTTTAAAGAATTTTCAACAATCCCTCAATTTCATCCAGAACCGCGAGCATGGACTGGGGCCGATCGTTGGGATTCACGGCCATCATTTCTGCTACCAAATTTGACACACCAGGGTTTACATTTTTATTGATTTGGTGAATAAGAGGCGCGTTTCCCTGGCGATGCTGTACTAATATATCCATTGGTTTACCGTGGTACGGGAGGTCACCACCGAACATGCAGTAGGCAATGATTCCCAGAGAGTAAATGTCACTTCTACTATCTGCCTTTTTTCCATCAACTCTTTCTGGGGCCAGATAAGCTGGACTTCCAATTATTGCACCGGTTTTAGTTAATGAAAAATCCTGACCCGAGGTAAAAGCTGCAATTCCAAAATCGATGACCTTAACCAGCCCAGTTTCATTTGATAAAATATTACTCGGTTTCAGATCTCGATGTATGACACCCTGTTTATGTGCCGCAGCCATCGCGCTACTAACCTGAAGTAAAACTTCGAGGCCATCACGATCCGAAAATACCTTCTCCTTTCTGAGCCATATATCGAGTCCAGAGCTTTCGAAATATTCCATCGACAATGCGCAGATATTATCGAGAAAAAATAGGTCGTGAACTCGTATTACTCCAGGATGACTGACCTTGCGGGTGTATTTGAATTCACGTTTGAAGCGTTCGCGCGTTTCGGGGGCTATTGTAAGTTCGGGATGCAAGATTTTTAGAACAAGCAATTCCTCAAGCATAATATCTTCTACCAGCATGACAACTCCCATGGCGCCTCTACCAATTTCCTTTTGAATTCGATAGCGCTCCATCCAGACGGATCCTGGGGTTAGTTCCTTCAGGTTGTCTGATACGGCGTTTTTCTTTTCGGTTGCGTACTGTAGTTCTAAATTCTCAATAGTTATCTCTGCCAGTGCAGTTATTTCAGGACTAAACTTTGGAATTTTCCAGCGGAGGTTTTCACAAACACTTTTCAGATTTTTTTCGGATGTAATGCTTGCGATCGTTTCAATGGCTGCGCGTTGAAAGACTGTTTCAGCTCGGTCAAGGCAGTCGAAAGCTATTTCAAGTCCTTTGCTGTAACCCAACTCACGGACTGCGGCCAAAACAGCCACAGTTGCTTCAGGCCAAACGGAAATGACTTTTTGCAAAATAATTACCGAAGAGCGACTGGATGATTTACCTAAAGTCTGAATGGCCCTTAACCGTACCTGCCAGTCTTCACTAAGGGCGAATTCACCAATCTTTACCAGATCTATAGAATCGATCTGGAACCCACCTATATTTTGTGCGCTATTGCGAACGAATTCGCTCCCATTGGACGAGAGTTCTTTGGAAACCTGGGATAGATTTTTATTCTTAAGATTTAACAGTAAGTTTATTGTCAGATTTCGGGTCCAGTCTTCTTCGCCTTCGAGTCTTAATAAAAAGGTTTCGAAACTATTCTTGTTGGCATATTCCGCCACTATACTTGCCAGTGCCATATGTAGCTTTGTGGATTTACCATTAAAACAGGACGATAACTTTGATAAAATTACTGGATTGATCTGGCTGATTATAACCTCAAGCGCAATGTCCTGTTCAACGTCTGACATTTTATCGATGAGTAATAAAACTGGAGAAACGTCAAATCTAACCGTTAATTTACTGAGCGACTTTAACGCTTCAACGACCACTCTTTTATTCGGGTCTGACAAAAACAGTAAGATTAATGCCGCCACTTCGGTCTGTTGTACGTTGCATAAATATCCAAGCAATTCGATCTTTATAGCTGCATTATTAATCTTTTCCGGATGAATTTCTAATCGAGAAAAATCGACCGGAATTTCTGACTCATGGGCGATTTTGATTAATCGGACAGATTCGGAAGAGTCCATTTTTAATGCATTGATGATCAGTTCTTCGGGTTTAAGAGAAGATTTCTGAGAGTCGAGAAGATCAATAACTTCAGAGCACGATGTTGCAGGCTCGTGTAACAACCTGAACAGCTTTGCAGGATTCAAAACTTTAGATTGTGCGAGGATGTCGCGAGCCGAATATCGAATCTCTGTATTGTCATGAGCCAGGCTTTCGAGAAAGAATTTTTCTGATATCCCTTGAATGCTTTCAGAGCACAGGCTCTCTAGTATTTCACGGTGTGGATTTTTTGCGGTGGCTATGATCTCGAGAAATTTCCCCAGGTTGTTATGAGCCGATTTTTTTATTTTTTCGAGGAGCGCCTCGCTTTTGGCATTATCAATGTCATCGCATTTGAGAAATTGATTGACAGTTCTTTTAAACAGAATCGAGCTTAGGGCTGCCATGAAGTCTTAGTGTCTCATTATAGATGGATTGGTAAAACTGATTGAGCAGAGTCGAACGCTATCGGTATTATAGACGAAGTGTAGAATTTTGAATTCAAGTCGAATCGGTTAGTAGATTTTGGACGATTGAAAGTTCGTACAGACCGACTTATCGATCATTAAACTCCCTGCAGGCGGCCAAAACCCTATCGCTGGAATCTGACTCGGTCTTGTTGGGGCTGGAGAAAAATGAAGTTTAATAGACGTAATCAATCGGGATTGCTGGATTTACCCGAATTGGCTGACTCTCTAAAGTATTTCAGCGCAAAAGGTGCCAGGGTTAGTAAGCCTGTTAGTAGAGCGATGATTATCAGATAGTCACTATCTTCGGTCTGTATGATTTCTGAGCCCATGTGGGCAAGGGCGAAGCTGATCGGAATGAGGCCGAGTAGAGTTGCCAGCGAGAATCGCCTGAACTTAAGAGGCGTGAGGCCAGCCGCGTAGCTCATAAGCACAAAAGACATGAAGGGGATTAGTCGAGAAACAAAAACAACCATTGTTAATGCGTTTTTTGTTCTGAATCGTCCGAGTGATAAACTGGGCGCCAGGTTTTCAGCATTAGCCCATAGCCTACGAAACGAGCGATCGAAAAAGCTGAAATTGCTCCGATTTCTGTACCCATAACGATGTATAAAGTACCGTAACTATGTCCGTAAATTGCACCTGCGGAGAGTACGATCGGAGCGCTGGGTAAGGGGTTAAAGATGATTGCCAGGGCCATAAGCGATAATCAACAACGGCCCTTATTTACCAGGACTGTGAACCTGAATAATGAGTGTTTCGATATCTATAAACAAATTAAGAAGGTTCGATTCCTTCGGAATAAAATAGATTGCGACGAGGGCCGCAATGAATGATACGGAAATTAAAACTCGGGATATCGAAATTGCACTGAAGTTTGACACATTAGGACGGAGCCAGATAGCTGGCGTATAAATACTGCTGTGGCATCATTGTGAAAACCGTGATTGACGCCCGGATAAATAAAAGATTGGTAATTGGCCTTATTTTGCTTGAGCGCTGTTTCATAGGCTGGCCAACTCTTGTTAACGCGGTTATCCAGTTCGTCGAAATGAATCATTATTGGTCCTCGAACCCGATTGACGAGATCATTTTTAGCGGGCGTTTCATAAAATGGTACGGCGGCATCTATCAGATCAGGCAAAGTGGCGCGAGAATATTGCAAATGTAACCCCCAAAACATAATCCGACAACGCCAAGTTTCCCGTTCCTGAAATCAATGACTTTTAAAAGCTTGGCTGCTGCTATGAAATCCTTTTAGATCACCGATCGAACGCTGCATGCGTCGTCTTCAACGCCAATAGCATATTCGTCATACCAGTCGAAGGCTTCCTGAGGGATTTTGATGTTATTTGATTGAGTCATTTCGATTCTCTACGATTGAGGCTAGTTATTGAGATTTGCGGGAGTTTTTAGTGACTCTGATCCGACAGATATGAGTCTATCGAATAGCCAATCTAAATCTATAGAGGCGGTAAAATTGCACTATCGATAAGGCTAAGGAAAATCGGTGAAAATGGTTCGATAGCGCTTAGTTGGCCAGTAGAGCAAAAGGAAATTTCTGATCAATCATTTGAGTGACCTGGTAAGTGTCTGTAATCGAGAATCTTTGGTTTGAAATCAAGTTTAATAAGTCATAGGGATACTCAAAACTTTCAATCGTATTTTCTAAATCTGTACGATTAAATTCATCACCGGGATTTATTATTAATGTCGAAAACCTGTTCCCAATCAATAAATATTGAGTGCAATACAGGCCTGCTTCAATTCTAACCGGTTCCAATAGTCCTTCCAGCAAGATGTTTAATTGTTGAACCAATTGAAATCCAGCGCGCGGATTGTAGCGACGATCAACCACCCCCGTGCGTGGAAAATAGCCCCGATCATTGTCTGAGAAAGTATCACTAAAAATATCGCAGGCTTCAGATCCATGAGTTGACAATATAGCCTGGGCCAGTCGTCGACATAGCCAGGCCTCATCATTCAGAGCAATGGCCGGGTTATTTTCACTGAGTCGCAGGTTAACTGATGCTGATTTTCCAGTAAGTGCAATCTGCTTGTTTGCGAAATCGACCGCCGCCGGGACGGAATCGTCGTGGGCAAGACGCAATACATAACTATCAAAATAGTTAGCCTGCTCGGTTGCTATCCAGTTATCGAGTAAAACTTTGTCATTGACGGTAAATCCGTGATTGATGACGTGGTAATATTTTTTACCCGAAGGGATTAAATCTTCTTTTGAGCGTAACGGCGAGAAAATGAGTTTTATGTTGGATCGTTTTGCGAGTTTGAAAAATTCGACAGAGAGTTGATCTAGTGCTTTTAAGGGATAGCATATGATCCAGCTGTCTATTAACTCGGCCTGTTCAACCATTAACCTGCAGAGGTTTTTGTCGGGAGCACCAAACGAATAAAAGTTGTAACTAAAGCCAAAGCTTTTCAAATCGATTAATCGTGAACGTCGTAGAGGATCTGACAGGTCAATTAAAGGTAAACGTATTTTACGGATGCCCATGTCGAGCAGGGCTAGAAGGCCGTAGTCGTTTCGAACGGACTTTCGATCGAATTCGTCGAGTCCTCCACTGGGAGGTATATGAATCGTTTCGAACCAGTCCTGACGCATTTCAAATCCGAATGAACTGCTAAAGTTTGAAAATGCTGGTGATTTTTCGATAACAGCTTGGGTTTTTAAAAGCTGATTGCTCTCAAGTTCCTGCCCACCGGATCTAACCACTTCGATACCATGCCCGTGTTCGAACAAATGTAGAAGTAGATAACCAAGTTTCGGCTCGTCATTTCTGCCAAATTCATCACCACTATCGACCCTGAACATCTCGCTATAATCCTGGCGGGTGAAAGCGGTTGATGGGAGTAAATGACATTGCGTGTGCTGGTAGCGATGGAACCAGTATTGGTGCACGTGGCCGCAGAAAAGCCCTTCAACTTTATACTTGCCCAAAAGTGACAACAGCCACTCTCGTCCCGCGATACCGAGGTTGTCATAATGTTCGGGTTCATGTTCGTGTAATAAATAAGGCGGGTAATGTGAGCCTATAAATATACGTTGGCCAGTCAGTGATTTCAGGGTGTTCTCGAGCCATTGCTTCTGTTCTTCTTCGAGGGCTAACCCCGAACCTGGGAGTTGTGCGTTTATTCCGATGAAATGAATTCCATTCTCATTATGGTGAAAATAATGTGCGCCGAAATTGTCTGTCCATGCCTGCAAAAAATCATCCCGCACTGTACCGGCTGGTCCCCAGTCAATGGGTTTATCGCCGACGTCATGATTGCCCGGAATCATGAAAAATGGGTGTTTCAAGTTTTTAAACTGTTCGAAAAACCGATTGGACGATTCAGTATAAAGTTCACCCATCGAGGGGACCGGATGAACGACGTCACCGAGGTGGATAACCATTTTGATATCTCGACGGTTTAAGTCATCAATGACATATCTGAGGCGATTATTGGCGAGTCGATTGACATCGAAAGGAGAATTACATTCGGAGTCATTTTGATTCAAATGGGTATCAGTCACGACCGCAATGCTGTAGAGATATTCACCTTTGCTATTATCTATCATAGTGCTTATCTCATCCTGCCAACGGGATGTTTTTTTGCCTGCTTTTGATCAGGAAATAAACTGAGGCCGAAGTCATAGCCCAGAATACCCAGCATATCGGGCTGCGGAATAATATATCGGGGCTTCCTTCCGATAGAATCATTGATTGCCTGAAGTTATCTTCGAGCAATGGACCCAGGATAAACGCGATTAAAAAGGGCGGTGCGGGAAATCGGAACACCATCATGATGTAGCCGACCACGCCCATTAATAACATCACTAGAACATCAAAACTGCTGTTGTTGATTGCAAATGATCCGAACAGGCAAAAGACCAGGACAATGGGATAAAGAATTCGATTGGGTACTTCAGCGATCCGGCTAATTGCACGAATAGAAAACTTTCCGACAATGAACAGATAGACGGAGCTCAACATGATGCCGATAAAAAGTGCATAAATCATGGTGATGTTTTCAGCGAACATGACCGGACCCGGACGAAGGCCATGAATCATGAATGCGCCGAGAATAACGGCTGTTATAACATCACCCGGTACGCCTAGCGCGAGCAGTGGAATCATAGTGGCACCTGCAACTCCATTGTTTCCAGCTTCAGCTGCAGCAACCCCTTCAAGTTCGCCTTTGCCAAAATTCTCCGGGTTTTTAGAATTTCGACGGGCTTCGCTATATGAAAGAAAAGCAGAGGGAGCACCACCAATTCCTGGGATTGACCCGAGTACGACACCGATCAGACTGCCGCGAAGAATTGATTTGAAGCAGGCCTTAAAATCAGCGAAGCTGGCTCCAACGCCAGTCATTACAGCAGTTTTCACCTGATCCGAAACTTTGCCGGTGAAATAGTGGATGATTTCGGGAAGAGCGAATAGTCCAATTAAAACCGGAATAAAGTTTAACCCTCCCATTAATTGCCAGTTATCAAAAACAAAACGATTAGTGCCATAAACCATATCGAGGCCTATGGTCGCAAAAATCAAACCCATTGCAGCGGCGGCAATCCCCTTTATCAGGTTGTCACCCGAGACCCCTGCAATAATGGTGAGTGAAAATACGATTAAGGTGAAAAATTCAGGTGGCCCGAATTTTAGTGCAAAAGTAGCTAGCAATCCCACCAGCAAAATCAGCGACAGATTAGAAACGAAATCGGCAAAGCAGGAAGCGTATAAAGCCATGTCGAGTGCCTTTCGCGCTTCGCCTTTCTGAGTGAGCGGATAGCCGTCAAGCACTGTACAGGACGCTGCGGGAGTACCCGGTGCTTTTATCAATATTGCCGTAATCGACCCTCCGTACAGACCGCCCTTGTAAATTCCGAGCAGCAGTAATATTCCAGTTACCGGTTGCATTGTGAAAGTGAACGGCAGTGCAAGCGCGACCCCCATGGGTGTGGTCATGCCGGGTATTGCCCCGACTACGGTGCCTATAATTACCCCGACAAAAACAATCGCGATATTATCGAAGGTCAGGAATAAGGAAAACGCGTCGGAAAGGTTCTCTAACATGACTTAACCCCGCAGGAATTCAAACAGACCCAACGGAATCGGTATGTTTGCCACATGAACAAAAAAAACATAGAGCATGACGGGAACAGCAACTGCGATGGAGCCCATTAAAATATAGCGACGTTCACCTGCAAACCACATCATCCCAAAAATGACCAAAATTCCGGGTACAACCATACCCAGATATTCGATTAGAAAATAAAATGCAAACAGTGTCGAAAGCACGATGACAAGTCTTGGTATTCGTGACGACCAACTGGAAGGGTCAATATCGTCTTCAGTATTAGTGGGTGGCGCTCCAGGTTTAACCAGAATAATGAACCCCGTTAGGGCAAAGATGGCCGAGATGATGCGAGGCCAGAAATCAGGGAACAGAGTAATGTGGTCCAGATTACTCGGACTGTCAATGCCGATGGGTATAAGTCCGAAAAATAGAACCAGCCCAATAACCAGAACACCACTGCCTACAATTCTCTCTTTCAACATAATTTAACTCGCAAGGGACTGAAAAGCTGCTAACTGAGTGAAGTCAGTCTGCATGATGGATTGATAAATCACCAGGGACTGTGCTGCCTGAAGGCTCGACATTGGCGATATCAGTATGTGGGCATCTACGGCCGCTTCTCCCATCAGAGACTTTAAAGACTGTGTAAAGGATCGTTGGTAATAATCGGATTCGAGTAATGGCCCGGAGACAATAACGGCCTGGGGATGCAACAAGCTATGTGTGTTATGTACTGCAATAGCGAGTGCAGATCCCGCTGATTCCAGCGCTGACTGGGCCATTTTATCTCCACGGGCAGCAGCAGATATGACCTGGTCGAGCTGTTTGCCCTGGGGGTCATTGGAATTGGGGTTTAATACACTATGGCCTCCGGCAATCTGATCGATCGGAACAAGCTTGCCTAATTTGAAATCCGGGATCATCATCGATTCGATTATCCCTCCCTGAAAATCTGCACCGCGATATATATGTCCATTGATCATCAGGCTGCAACCAATCGCTAGCGACACATTAAACAAGAGAACGTTATTAATCTGTCCGGTCGGTCCAAAACAGTGAGCGGTGATGTTCTTTGCATTGGCGATATTGTCGAGATAAATGGGGCAATCGATATGTTTCCTGACGATGTCGGCAACTTGAGTGGGTCCCCAGTTGAGGGCCGGTGCCGTCCGTAACACAAGTTGGTCGGGATCAGTCGATCCGGTTATTGCGATTCCACAGCCAACCAGGCGACTACGGTCAATGCCAACTTTGGTTACCAGCTTATTTAGAGATTGAGCACAACGATCCAGCACCTGTTCCGCGTTAGATAAACGATCGAATGTCAGTTTTTTACTGGCGATAACATTATTAGCAAGGTCAGCCACTACAATATCCTGACGAAAAGCATTGATTGAAATGGCGGTAACGAAGCAGCTGTCCGGTTTTATTCTGAGCCCGACGAACTTGCGCCCCGCACGATTATTTTCGACAAAAGGTTCACCTTCTTCAACCAGCCCAATAGCAATTAAATCTTTCGTAATGCGAGAAACGGAAGCTGCGGTGAGCTGCACATTCGCAGCAATTTGAGCACGGGCAATCAGCCTATGGTACAAAATTTCGGCTAACACAAGCCTTCGATTCTGCTCTCCCAGTTCCATTCTATTTTTGCTTTGTGGTGTCATGAATTCCGGCTTAGAAATTTTGGTAGAATTAACGATTTGATAATTAGTTGCTTACTGTACGTAATAATGATAAAAATACCCCCACGTGTCAATGTCTATTGCACGAACACTAATAATTCCAAAGAGGACGAGACAATGAAAAAAACAAACAGATGGCTTCGGCTGGGATTGAAATCCCTGGCAATTGCTGTTCTTGGTTCGGGTGCGGCCTTAGCTGCATACCCGACTAAACCCGTTACTCTGGTATCACCTTATGGCCCCGGTGGCGCTGCAGACCTGGCTGCACGCACCGTTTCTGCAACGGCTTCGAGTTATCTCGGGAATAGCATACTGGTTGTTAATCGAACCGGTGCTGCTGGTGTAACCGGTTCAACCTCCGTGGTTAAAGGTAAGAAAGATGGTTATACCCTGTTGCTATCACGAGTAGGATCACAGGCCGCTGTGCCTGCAATCAATCGAAAAATCCCCTACAAATGGGATGAATATACTTTTCTTGGATTGCTCGAATTGAATCCATTTGTACTGGTGGTTAATGCTGAGTCGCCTTATAAAACCCTGGACGATGTTAAAAATGCGGCCAAGTCGGGTAATAAATTAAGTTACTCGTCGGCCGGTGTTGGCACCTTGCTACACGTGGCTATGGTGATGACATTGGATCAGTTCGGACTGCCTCAGAACTCGATGAAACACGTTCCTTACAAAGGTGGTGGTAAAGCCGCAGCGGCGGTGGTCGGTGGTCATGTTGATATGATGTTTCAGAATCTCTCTGGCGTCATCGGTAATATACAGGCCGGTAAAATGCGTGCATTGGCAGTTTCCACGCCGGAAAGAATCCTCGCTATAAAAGATGTACCAACCGTTCGTGAAGCAGGTTATCCCGGTCTTGAAACCGTTGTAGGCTGGAGTGGTATCTGGGGGCCGCCCGGATTGTCAGATGAAGTGGTTAACACCTGGGTCGGTGTGCTTGATAAATTGAAAACCGACAAGGCCTGGAATAAATTAACCAAAGGGCTTGGGTCAATACCATCAATTCGGAATCCAGTCGATACAAAGGCATTCGTAAAAGCACAGTATGAAGCGTTTAAGGAACTGACCGAACGCCTCGGTATGACCATACAATAATCTACTCCAATTTTCCGAACTGGAACGACTCTGGTTCGGAGTTTTTTACCGGGAAGGGTATAGATGACAAATAAATCTCCCAACATACTCGTTATTCAGGCGGATCAAATGACCGCTAAAGCGTTATCGCTTTACGGTCATAAACTGGTTAAGACGCCCAATATTGATCGCCTTGCCAAAGGCGGAACGGTGTTTGAAAATGCCTACTGTAATTTTCCGCTGTGCGTGCCTTCACGCACTTCGATGATGGCAGGACGTCTGCCGAATGATATCGGCATGTGGGATAACGCGATCGAAATGCCAGCCTCTATTCCAACCCTGGCACATTATCTGCGTTCGGCTAATTATCACACTGTATTGGCGGGCAAAATGCACTTTGTTGGGCCGGATCAAATTCATGGATTTGATGAACGCATCGTTACCGATATTTACCCTTCGAATTTTGCCTGGACACCCGACTGGGTCGTTGGCGAACGTTATCGTCCTACCGGTATAAATATGCGTGCTGTCGTTGATTCTGGCGTTTGTGCCCGTGGACTTCAAATTGACTACGATGAGGAGGTCGAGCATGCTGGTGTGCAAAAGCTTTATGACCTGGCTCGGTTTAACAAAGAGAACCCGTTTCTGTTATGGGTTTCGTTTACCCATCCGCATTCGCCTTTCATAACTACCCAGCATTATTGGGATCTTTATGATCACGATGATATCGATATGCCTGCTGTCCCTGAATTCGATATTGATGAGATGGATACCATGAGTCGTTGGCTGTATTACGCCCATGGTGGAGATTTGAGTGAAGTGACCGATCAACATATTCGCAATGCCCGTCATGCTTATTATGGGATGTGCAGTTATATCGATGATAAGGTTGGAAAGTTGTTGGATACAGTCGAATTGCTTGGTCTCGAAGACGATACCGTCATTGTGTTCACCTCGGATCATGGAGAGATGCTTGGCGAACGTGGCATGTGGTTTAAACAGTCATTTCACGAATGGTCTGTTACTGTGCCCATGGTTATTAAAGTGCCAGGGATCGAATCAAAAGAACGTGTTTCTGAACTGGTGTCCCTGGTTGATTTATTGCCGACCTTTATGGATATTGCGAC
>JBLIOG010000086.1:0-14594 GCA_047639625.1 Gammaproteobacteria bacterium | reverse complement strand
CCATCCCATACTGGATCATTCGAACATCACGCTTGCGAATCTGTGTGAATATCCTATGGTCACCTATGTGCTCGGATTCACCGGACGTAAATCGTTTAACGACACTTTTTCAAAAGCCGGCTTAACCCCGCATATAGTATTAAGTGCAGCGGATACTAATATTATTAAAACCTATGTTCAGGAAGAAATGGGCATAGGTGTTATTGCCAGTATGGCGATAGAAGAGGTTCGGGAAGCCGATATTGAATGCCGCGATATCAGCCATCTGTTTCCCTGGGAAGTTACACGGATCGCTTATCTTAAAGACAAATTTTTGCGACAATACGAACAAAAATTCATCGATCTATTTCTGGACCATGTAAGAGATAGTGAAGACCGTAAAATTCAACCGCTCTAAAGCAATTTGAAAAAACTTATAATTATCCTCTTGATGCTGTTCTTAAATGGTTGCCAGATTGTCGACGTGAAACCCTGGGAGCGAGATATTTTGTCCCGATCCGAAATGCAATTCAGTACGACTGATATGGACCTGGCGCTGGACGATCATTTCTACTTTAGCAAAGAAGGGATTTCTGGTGGACGAAGTTTTGCAGGCGGCGGTTGTGGCTGTAATTAGCCTGTTCGATCACTAATTATTTAATGTCAGGACCTTCTCCTCGAATTGTGCCATCCCTGTCCCTGGCCAGTTGCGCCTTACTGGGCCTGACATCTATACCCGAATCGATCAGGGCTGACGAATGGGACCTGGATCTAGGCTTAATGACCTATCAGGAGGATGCTCGAAATGTCGGCATCGAGTTTCTGTTGAATGCTAGTCGAGAACTGGCTGACGACGACCAGGTCGGTTTTCAGGTTGAGGTCGATACACTGACGGGTGCCACTCCAAATGGTGCCACAGCCAGCGACCAGGCACAGACATTTACCCAGGCTTCCGGAGCAGGGCAGTATCAAGCAGGGCCAGGAGAGATCCCGGTTGATGATACGCATATGGATACTCGACTAGCGCTGGGTTTGAATTACCAGGACCAGTATCGTGATGATATAGCGATCGATTACAACGGGCGTATTTCGATGGAATTTGATTACCTGTCATTTTCTGCTGGGCATGGTTGGCAATTCGATTTTAATCAAAAAAACAGTAGTTTGAATTTTGCCCTTCAAGGCGAATACAATCGAGTCCATCCAGTGGGTAATATCCCAATTGAACTGGCATTGATGACACCTTCCAATGCAATCCAAAACCGGACCACTGCGGCAAAGTCTAAAAATATCGCTGAATTCAGTCTCGGATGGACCCAGGTTATTAATCGTCGATCAATTTGTCAGATCAATACGACTCAATCGCACTTTTCAGGCTATTTAAATGATCCTTATAAAATCGTCAGTATTATCGATGATTCTGACCCCGGTAATTTAGGGGGAACGTTGGCCTATCGTTACGAAAAACGTCCAGGGAAACGCGATCTGTCGAGTTATTTTATTGGCTGTAAGCAGAATATAAATGGTAATCAACTCGATGTTTCACTTAGGTCGAGTCAGGACGACTGGGGAATTAAAGCCACTGTTCTGGATCTGCGTTATAGCATTAAACAAAGCGATGGATCGAGTTTTCAACCTCGCGTTCGTTTTTATCGACAAACCGCCGCAGATTTTTATCGTCACAGTTTGCCTGAGAGTGAAGGGTTACCGGATTCGATCAGCGCTGATACTCGAATTGCTGCTTATGATGCCATAACAATTGGCTTTAAGTACTCGATACAAGAGATTGATAATAAACAACATAGTTTGACTTTTGATTACTACGAACAGTCCGGGGAAAAGCACCCAGCTGACGCTATTGGCCTGCAAAAAAGTCAGAATTTATTTCCAGCCCTAAGAGCCGCAGTTTTCCGATATTTGTTTTCGACTCGTTGGTAGATTTGCCATTAGCGCTCACTTATGGCAACTATTTATGCATGATAAAGCTAACTCAACAAAATAATCCTAAGCGCCAGCGTCCTCAAAATTAACAGCTCTTTTAGTCAGTTGAACCAACCGTCGTACTTCGGAAACAGCCACACTGATGGTTGAGAAATCCAGTAATCGCAGGGCATTTAACTCATTGATCATATTATCGTAGCGTCCAAGTGCATCGGTATGATTGGACTCCCAATTAGTAATAGCTCGCGTACTATGCCGTTTGTTGGCGATCGACAGCATAATTAACTCAGTTAAGTTTCGTTGGCAAGCATGTAGATCGTTTCTCAAATTTACAATTGCAAGGTGATTCCAGTGGTTTCTAACAATGGTCTTCGAAATAACATCGCGAATCCAGGGCAGTTGCAAGCGTTCGGAAAGGGTGTAAAAAACTTTTGCTGTACTTTCTGTGGTACTGTAAATATCACTTTTTATTTCAATGATGTCGAAGGCTGAAGCAAGGGTGGTTTTAGCGATAATTTCCTCAGCAAGTTGTACTGGTACTTTGTACTTCAGAAGCTGTCGCTTACGAGATTGGTAACTCTTGCGGGACCGACCACTCGTTGCATTGGATACTGATTTTTGTAATCCCTTAATTTCAGTTTTGTAGCGTTCGATTAAATAATCCACATCAAAATGAATACTTTGATTCCGTAGAATCCAGCTTATTGATCGTTCCAGTAATCCACTTACAGACTGGAGACATTCATATCGATGTTTTTCTGGTACTTTGTTGTCAAGTTGTTCGAGTTGTTCCCAGGTACTTTTCAAGTCAAAAATTTCAATACAGACAACAAAAGCTTTGGCTATATTTTCAATCGACGCACCGGTTTCTTCACGAATTCGAAAACCAAAACCTATACCCACCCGATTGGTAATCTGATTACTTAATAATGTAGCAATAATTTCTTTACGGAGAGGATGATGAAGAATCTCACTACGGTATTGATTGCGGATTGGCTCCGGGAAATACTCGATGAGTAGATCGTTATAACATTCAGACAGCAACGACGATGACGCGAGCAAGGCATTTTTATAAGTTAGCTTGCTATAGGAGAGCAGAATTGAAAGCTCGGGTCGTGTTAATCCGATATTTTGCGAAATGCGTTCGGTAATTTGTTCATCATTGGGCAAATTTTCGAGCCTTCGATTCAATATACCTTCGCGCTCAAGATGACGCATGAAACGAGCATGCTGATGCATGTTAGTAGCGGCATGTTGTTCGATACTGTCAATAATTTCAGTTTGCAGGTAATTGTTAGACAAACAATGCTGGGCAACTTCATCGGTCATTGATACCAGTAATTCATTTCGAGCCTCCTGTGTCATCCGCCCTGACTTGACCAATTGTGATAATAAAATTTTGATATTGACTTCATTATCGGAGCAATCAACACCGGCCGAATTATCGATTGAATCGGTATAAATTAAACCACCCGACATCGCGTATTCGATTCGTCCTTTCTGCGTAACGCCCAGATTGCCACCTTCACCGACGGATTTCGCGCGTACCTGCTTTCCATTGATTCGAATTGCATCGTTTGCTTTATCGGAAACTATGGCATCGGTTTCAGTTACGGATTTGATGTAGGTTCCTATACCGCCATTCCAGATCAAATCGACTTGAGCTTTTAAAACATAAACAATCAATTCGTTGGGAGTGAGGTGGCTGTGTTTACAATCGAGCAGGGATTGTATTTGAGGTGAAAGCTCGATTTGTTTGGCTTTGCGGGAGAAAACCCCACCACCTTTACTGATCAATTTGGTGTCGTAGTCACTCCAGGCCGACCGGGGCAAAGCAAATAAACGTTCGCGTTCACGTTGGCTTTTAGCCGAATTAGGGTCAGGATCGATAAAAATATGCATATGGTTGAAGGCAGCAACGAGGTTGATTTTTTTTGATAACAGCATGCCATTACCAAAAACGTCTCCTGACATATCTCCGATACCGACAACTGTAAATTCCTGAGTTTGAATGTCTCGCCCGAGACCTCTGAAATGACGTTTAACGGATTCCCAGCCACCTCTGGCGGTAATGCCCATTTTTTTGTGGTCATAGCCCTGCGAGCCACCTGATGCAAATGCATCCTCCAGCCAGAAGCTATGTTTTTCAGCGATACCATTAGCGACGTCGGAGAAAGCTGCCGTGCCTTTATCTGCCGCAACAACCAGATAAGGATCTGAAGAATCGTGAATTAACGTGTTGGAAGGATGATGTATCTCCTGTTGAACCATATTATCGGTTAATTCGAGCAGTGAATTGATGTAAAGCGAATAGCAGGTTTGGACTTCGCCATAGATATCTGAGGCGGCAAGTTCGTTCACTTTTTTAGTGATGAATCCACCTTTCGATCCGGAGGGGACGATGACCGCATTTTTAACCATTTGCGCCTTCATCAACCCTAAAACTTCGGTTCGATAATCTTCTTTGCGATCAGACCATCGAATACCGCCGCGTGCTACCAGCCCACCTCGCAAATGTATGCCTTCGAATCGAGGTGAATAAACAAATATCTCGAAACGAGGACTAGGTTTAGGTAGGTTAAGAATGAGACCAGAATCAAGTTTAAAGCTGATATGACTTAAATCACTTTCCATTTGCTGGAAATAGTTAGTACGCACGGTTGATTCAATCAAATTAATCATGCGTTTGAATACAAGATCGTGATCGATTGATGAAATCGAATGTAAGCGCTCGTGAATTTTTTCGACGACTTGCTGCCAGCTATCGCGTTCAACTTTTTGAGGATCAAATTTATGAAGAAAAGACTTTACCAGGAGCAGGGTAATGTCCGGGTAGGTTGTTAATGCTTCTATAATGTATTCGCGGCTATGTTGAAATCGAATTTGCTGAAGATACGCAGCATAAGCTCGAAGAATCTGAATATTTCTGGCTTTTATACAGGCGCTGAATAACAGACGATTAAAAGCATCAGTTTCACTGCGCTGATTCCAGATGCTGGCAAACAGTTCCTGAAAGTATTCAGGGATTTTGTTTTTGTCGATATCGCAGATATTTTCTCCACGATCAAGGGTGTAATGATGAATCCAGAAACTGCGGTTCTTAAACCTTATTCGATAAGGTCGACCAATTAAAACTTCCAGCCCCATCGATTCGAAAATTGGCATCGACTGCGAGAGGGGAATCGCGTCTTTGAGCGTATAAAGTTTGATCGAATAGGCATTAGGATCTCGACTTATTTTAACCAGCCGACCCTTTACCCGCTGACGAATGTCCATAGTGGCCAGGACTTCGAGATCATAAAGTGCGTCTTCTACGTTGAAGTCTTCCTGGTAATTAGATGAGAATGTTTCTGGAAGTGGTTTTACTTTTGACAGGGATTCCTTGTCGGTGCTTGAATCTAATAGTTGGTCATACCATTTAGTCGACATCAGTGATTACCTTAGTAGGGACCCTAAACGAGACCGGTAGTGTAGTTTCTCATGCCTTAAGTCTAATAGCACCAGAAACAAATAAACACCACGCAACAGGGCTTTAAATTCGGAAACTGATGGTCTGCTACCCAATGCGGATGATTGCAAAAGGTATCTAAGAACGTCGATAATAACTTTTTTACAGGAACAATTGTGGCTAGATTAAAAAAGGGCTGGAGTCAAAAATCGCGTTCGCGCAGTCTCGAAGACATAGGTAGTGCGATTAGTTTCAATATCTGGCAGACCAGCGGCCAAAGTGTGCTTGATCTTGAGAACGAGGCTTTTCAGATCGACACCTATTCGGAACGCCTGGATGTTCTGTCTGAGTTTTCAGCTTATTTGTTACAGATTGTCGATCGACTTTCGTTTGATCAGTTTGAGCAAAATGATCGCCACGCCCTCATTACCGCAACAGGATTGCATCTGGCTGAAATCATGCAGGATAATCGGATCGAAACTGATGGGGTCGGGGAGTATCGAAATACTTATCTATCTTTACTGAACGACCGGATTCGGGATTATTCGTCTTGTCAGTTCGAAGTTGAAGACGGAGCCAGCTTTGTTTTTCTAAGATTACTGGGCGATCATGTAACCAATGTCATGGGTGATCGCGATTCGAAATGGATTACCGGATATGTCATTGATAAGTTAGGCCCATCAATGTTTAAGCAGATTAAACTTGTGTTACCGGGTTTGATCGATCCAGCTCAACGTGAAGACGACGAAGAACGGCAGATGTTACGTCAAAATCACGATGCCTGAAATCTTCGGAGCCTGTCCTGGCTGTTAATCCTTGACTGCTTCCATGACCACGAAAGTTGAAGTTTGAACCACATAGGGCAAAGATGAAATCTGCTCTCCCAATACTTTGCGATATTCATCCATATCGGTTGTCCTGATTTTCAATAAATAATCAAATCCGCCCGCGATCATATGACATTGGGTGACGGCTGAAACAAGAGAGACTGCTTTATTAAAAGACTGAAGAGCCCGAGTCTTGGTATCGCTTAACGTCACTTGAACAAAGGCGATGTGCCTATTACCCAGGCGACGATGATCGACTATTGCTTTATATCCCAATATATATCCATCTTTCTCAAGCCGCCGCATTCGAATCTGACAGGGTGTTTTGGACAACCCCACGCGATCTGAGAGTTCAGCAAGTGTCATCCTTGCATTATCTTGCAAGGCTTCGATAATGGATTGGTCGAATCGATCAAGGTCTGAGTTAATCATTTTATATATTCTAAAAAATGGTGTTTAACGGAAATATATCCTATCAAACTGCGTATTTACAATCTATAGACGATTCAAAATTCAAATATTTAGGAATTATGTATTTCACATCGGTGTAGGATATTCGAACATCTAACTAATCATCTTCTGACATGACTTCTGTTTCTAATTGCATACCAGATTTAGACGAATCAAACCAACGACGGATCATTAGAGATTTATATCTCGCGGATGAATCTGAGGTCATTAAATCTTTGATTGCATGCTCTAACCTAACCGAAGAAATACGGGAAAACATTAGTCGTTCGGCAGCCGAACTTGTTTCACAGGTTCGCAAAACAACAACCCCCGGAATGATGGAGAATTTTCTGGCTGAATATGGACTAACAACACAGGAAGGCGTTTCGTTAATGTGCCTTGCCGAAGCTTTGTTAAGGGTTCCGGATGCCGAAACCATTGACGAGTTGATCGAAGATAAAATTTCACATGGGAATTGGGTCAAGCACATTGGTCATTCGGTTTCTCCATTGGTCAATGCTTCAACCTGGGCGCTGATGATCACGGGCAAAGTGATTGCACACGACGACACTCGTAACTTCGGAAAAAATTTAAAGAGCCTGGTTCGTAAACTGGGCGAACCGGTCGTCAGAAATGCCGTTTCACGTGCTATGAAAGAGTTAGGCGGCCATTTTGTGCTCGGAAATACAATTAGCAATGCCAGCGAACGTGCTAAAACGCTGGAAAAAAATGGCTATACCTATTCTTACGATATGCTCGGCGAAGCTGCCCGAACTGATGCAGATGCCCGTCGATATCATCTGGCATATTCCGATGCTATTTCAAGATTAGCCAAACATTGCAAACACCAAAACATTCAGATGAATCCGGGTATATCGGTGAAATTTTCGGCTTTACATGCTCGCTATGAATTCGCTCAAAAGGATCGGGTTATGGAAGAGCTAGTTCCCAGGGCAGAGTCGTTGGTTATGCTCGCCTGTTCAGCGAATATGGGATTTAACATTGATGCAGAAGAAGCGGATAGGCTCGATTTATCTCTGGAAATCATTGAGCGGCTTTTGAGCAATCCCGCCCTCAAGTCATGGGATGGATTCGGTGTAGTCGTCCAGGCTTTTAGCAAAAGGGCCTCTGCCGTTATTGAGTGGCTATATGAACTTGCAGAAAGGCTGGATCGAAAAATCATGGTCCGACTGGTAAAAGGTGCCTACTGGGATACTGAAATAAAACGAGCTCAGGTACTAGGCCTGGAGGACTACCCGGTATTTACCCGTAAAGTTAACACGGATGTCAGCTTTCTGACCTGCGCTAAGCAACTCTTATCAATGACAGATCGTATTTATCCACAATTCGCCACACACAATGCCCACTCTGTATCCGCCATCATTGAAATGGCTGATGATTATTCTCAATTTGAATTTCAAAGATTACACGGCATGGGGGAAGCGCTTCATGAGACTGTTAAGCAACGTTATGAAACTCGATGTCGTATTTACGCACCAGTTGGAGAAAATCAGGACCTGCTTGCTTATCTGGTTCGTCGGTTACTTGAAAATGGAGCGAATAGCTCATTTGTTAATCAGATTGTTGACGAAAGCATATCGCCTGAAATGATTGCAGCAGATCCTTTTGAAACTGTACTCTCAAATCCTGATTTTATTAGACACAGTAGAATACCACTACCCAAAAATCTTTATGGATCGGCTCGGGTTAATTCGAAAGGCTGGGACATTACGGATTATTCTGAAGTTAAAAAAATGCAGGAAGCACGTGATCAGTATAGAGCCACTGAATGGCGGGCTGAACCTTTTCATCAATTGAATTCAGATTTGAACGAGCTTGATAGCGTTATTAATCCGGCCAATCCCGACGATACAGTGGGTCATTATCGAAACGCAACGATTGCAGAAGCACAAGAATCTATCGTCCGGGCAAACGAGGCAATATCAGATTGGTCTTCGACCAGCGCTGCACATCGAGCTAATATTCTCAGAGAAATTGCTAATCTGTATGAGCAAAATTTATTTGAACTGATGGCTTTGTTGTCACGAGAAGCTGGGAAAACATGGCTAGATGCAATCGGTGAAATTCGTGAAGCTGTTGATTTCGCGCGTTATTATGCAAGCCAAATTGAATTATCGCCTGAGAGCTCACAAGCGCTCGGAGTTTTTGTTTGCATATCACCCTGGAATTTTCCACTTGCGATTTTCAGCGGCCAAATATTTGCAGCACTCGCTGCCGGCAATACAGTCATTGCAAAACCCGCTGAACAAACACCACTCATCGCGTCGGTTGCGATTCAATTCATGCATAAAGCCGGGGTACCTGAACAGGTTATTCAATACTTGCCGGGCAGGGGCGCTGAAGTCGGTAGTTATCTGACGGGTGATGAACGCATTGCTGGCGTTTGTTTTACCGGTTCAACCCAGACAGCGGGTCACATCAATAAAAGTATGGCCCGACACTTACCTCCTGATACCCCTCTGATTGCAGAAACAGGTGGATTAAATGCGATGATGGTCGATTCAACTGCATTACCAGAACAGGTTGTTCGAGACGTTATCGCTTCAGCCTTTCAGAGTACAGGACAACGTTGTTCGGCACTTCGGATGCTTTATATTCAAGATGATATAGCCGACCATTTACTTGAGATGTTATACGGTGCGATGGATGATCTCTCGATCGGTGATTCCTGGAATTTGCAAACTGACATTGGACCTATTATAGACAAAGCTTCGGTCGATAAAATAAATGCGCATTGTGAATCAATGCAAATCCAGGGCCGCCTGCGTAAGCAAGGGGCAAGACCTGAACGGGGTCTATTTGTCCCGCCTACCGTGATTGAGGTCGACGGTATTGAAGATCTCGAATCAGAAATATTTGGCCCGGTTTTGCACGTTGCTCGATTCCAGGCTAGCGACATAGAAAAGGTCGTCGATAATATTAATGCTAAAGGTTACGGGTTGACTTTTGGACTGCATAGCAGAGTCGATCAGCGTGTCGAAAGTATTGTTAAAAAGATTCGAGTCGGCAATATTTATGTCAATCGTAACCAGATCGGCGCAGTTGTTGGAACTCAGCCGTTTGGTGGAGAAGGCTTATCTGGAACGGGTCCTAAAGCGGGTGGACCTGAATACATTAAGCGTTTTTTGCGTTCACCAGTAATTTGTGACACGCAGGTAAGCGAAATCAATTTGACCGTGTCACAGGTTCAACCTCTAATTGATTCATTAAAACCATACCAGGGCAAAGGTTTCGAAAAGCGGTCAAATGAGCTAGCTGCATTCCTTGCCAAAAATAATGATTTTAATTCTGAATCTCAAAATGAAGATCGGTTGGAAATGCCGGGACCAACAGGGGAGCGAAATCAATTGAGTAAACATCCACGTGGCGTTTTGTTGTGTCTTGGACCCTCATTAGAAAGCGCATTAAAGCAGGCTATTAATGCTCTGGCGTTTGGAAATTCAGTTGTTATTGTTTGCACTGGTGCAGAAAACCTTCGACTGAAACTTGAACCTCTAAAAATCCCATTTGCATATGTTGAAGGAAACCTGGATCCTGATTGCTTAACTGAACTATGGGGAATTGATGGTGTTTTAAGCTACGCCGATTCACCGACATTATCTAAAATACGAATAGCACTTGCTAATCGTAGTGGTGCCATTTTACCTATGATCAATGAAATAAGTTCCAGCCGTCTGAGTAATGAAAGGCATGTCTGCGTTGATACCACAGCAGCAGGAGGTAACGCCAGTTTAATCGCCGACAGCAGTTAGCTAGCGAAAGCAAAATGCAATACTCAATTAGTGATCAAGGGCAGGGCACTCCTGGGCGTTGATTACTCTGCAATAAATTCCAGGCATTCCCTGAGATGAATCCGTGAAGTATTACCTCCGGTGATGGTGGTTATTTTATGTATGGGAGCCTTACTTCTTACTAGTTGGCCTCATGATCGGTCAAATAGCTAAATCTTCGGTCAGCCTGGATGAGAGAGGTGTCCCGGTCTTTGGGGTCGCCCCAGCCTCCGCCACCACTGCCGCTTAACTGGATAACATCACCTAGCTTCATTCGTAGACCCACGAACTTGCTGAGAAGTTTTTTCGATTTAGAGTTCCTGGGGTAAAGGTACACGGAAGCAGGTTGACCAGACTCTCCACCGTCATACCCCCATGCGGCCGTTTCCGCACGGGTCTGCTGCATATATCCCGACAAGATGAGTTCATCACTCAGCACTTCATAGCGACGCGTGATGGCAAGCCCCCCACGCCATTTCCCTTTACCGCCCGAATCAGGTACCAACTGGGTATCGAGTACTCGGATCGGACTCATGGTTTCCATCACTTCGGCAGAAAGGATTGCACAATGGCCACCATGATTGTCAATGGCGCTCAAGCCGTCGCCTCCATAATAGCCACCCATGCCACCACTGATGATGTCACAGATTACAAAATAAGGTTGCTGATCGTTATGGTCGCGTGCATTGGGACGATCATCGACTCCACCTGCAGTAAAGGTCGGGAAGGAAATTTGGCAACCTGCTGACGCGTTTTCCGGCATCATCGGACTTAGTGCTTTCAATACCGTATCCGCCACTGCTAGTTGGGTTAGATGGCGAACGGATACAGCGGCAGGTTCAATTGGATTCAATATACTGCCGTTAGGAATTATGATGTTAAGCGGAATGTTGCAGCCTTCATTTTGAGTCAGATCCGGCGAAAAAATAACCTTGGCAGCATAATAGGTCATGCCGATAGTTGATGCGAAAGGACAATTCATGCCATGCGCACGCTGCGCCGACGTGCCAGTAAAGTCTATAGTCAGACTCTGATCATCTTCGATACGGGCCGAAACAACTAGCTTCATCGGCTCGTCCGTTGTCACATCATCTTCGATCAGAGTTGAGGCTTTACCTTCGCGGACTTTAGCCTTGCCAAGAGCCGCACGCATATAGGTTTCACCGTAATCCATACTGGCCGTCATCAATGCCCTGGTCGTCTCCAGGCCATAACGATCACATAAGTCCTGCATTCGTCGTTCGCCCGTGCGGCAGCTGGCTATCTGGGCGCGCAAGTCGCCGGCACAAGCTTTCGGGTCACGCACATTCTTATCGATAATGGCGAAGATAGTGTGATTTGGTTCACCGCGATCCATGATCTTGAGTGGTGGGAAGCGCAATCCTTCCTCGAATATTTCAACCGCATCCGCGGCTTCAGTCCCGGGAACTTTTCCTCCAATATCAATATGGTGCGCTACGGTAGCTGCTATAGCGATTATCTCGCCGTCGTAGAAAACCGGACTGAACAGCAGAAAATCCATCGTGTGTGTGCAGCCAAAGAACGGATCGTTACAGATAATTACATCCCCCTCGTGCCAGTCACCCAGGGGGATTACCTCGAAGATGCGTTTTGCTGCTGTTGGCATAAGCCCCAATTGTGCTGGGATCGTTTCTGCCTGGGCAATTGTATTGCCGTTAGAATCAAGTACACCACAGGCATAATCTAGCATGTCCCAGATTATCGAAGAGTATGCCGAACCCTTTAACGCCATCGACATTTCTTCTGCAACACTGACCACTTCATATTGGAATACATCGCGGCTGATGCTGTCAATTTCGACCGTCATGGCGTTTCCTTTTTTGTAATTAAAATTGTATCGCGCATTCCAACGGTGGCAGTTTCTTCCGGCAAAATGATGACAGTGGAATCGAGCTGATTGATAATAGCCGGACCACTTACCTGCATGCCCTGTACCAGACTACTGCGATCGATCACCTGGGTGTTTTCGAAGCCGCGGGCAATATCAAACAGTGCCTGACGTTCGCCAGGTGTTGTGGAATGTGAAACTTCCAGATCCCCTCCTCCGACGTTGTCGCCGATATCAGGCCTGTCAATTCGACCCAGAGCATCGACCTGGAGTGAAACAAACTCTACCGGACTGGCTGAATCGGAATGACCGTATACCTTTTCGTGTTGCTTGTGGAATTGGCTCAAAACGGTTTCTGCATCCCACTTTGCCAATATCGTCGGCGAAATCTCGATTTTTAGTTCGTGAAACTGTCCGACGTAACGCAATCCGGCAAAGCAACGGAATCTACGTCGATCTTCCTCTATACCATCCTGCACCAATTGACTGTCGGTAGTTTTTTTCAGTCGCTCGGCATTCTCCGCAAAAACTCTAGCCCTTGAAATATTAGTTACCAGCCCATTTGACGGACCTTGAGCGGTGTGCCGAATATCGCTCAACAATAGACCTTCTGCAGCAAACACTCCGGGATGAGCAGGAACAATTACGCCTCGCATTTCGAGTGCCTCGGCCAGAAAGCTGGAGAAAAGAGGCCCTGCGCCTCCAAATGCCACTAGCCACAGGCGTCGTGGTGCCACACCGCGTTCAACGCAGAGAGTACGGATCGCCTGAGCCATTCCGGCTGTGGCAATGCGAATGACACCGATGGCAGCTTTCTCTACGCTCACGCCCAGTGGGGCGGCTAGTTTAGTCTTGATCGCAAATCGAGCTTTATCGGCATTAAGAGTAATGCGACCCCCCAGGTAAAAGTCTGGATCCAGCAGTCCCATGACCACAGCGGCATCGGTAATAGTCGGTTCATTTCCACCATTGGGATAACAGGCAGGCCCGGGTACAGATCCAGCCGAATGCGGCCCAACTCGTAAAGCACCACCCATATCGATCCATCCGACCGATCCACCACCGGCAGAAATCGTTTCAACATCCAGGGTTGGAAGCCGCAGTCGATGCCCGGAGATCATCCGGTCACCTACCATCCGAGCCTCACCATCCACAATAGCTGAGAAATCCGCTGAAGTACCACCCATGTCAAAGGTGATCGCATCTGCGATATCCAGTTTCCCTATTAGATCGACGGCAGCAACAACGCCACCAGCGGGACCAGAAAGCAAGGTATGCGCAGGATTAATGCGGGAAGACGTCGGAGTCGCTACTCCGCCATCACTGTGCATGATTCTCAATGGAGCCTCGAATTGTTCGTCCTTTAGTGTCGCCTCCAGCTCAGTCAAATAACCATCGACTATGGGGCCAACATATGCGGCGATCGATGTCGTATTCGCGCGTGGCCACTCCTCAACCTGTGGGTTGACCTTGTGCGATAGATAGACCGGCGTTTGTGGTAAGCGTAAATGAAATGCCTGAGCCAGCCTTAGTTCGTGATCGGGGTTGAGATGCGCGAAAGTCAGGCATATCGCGATGGCTTCTGGTTGGGCGTCCACGGCTGCTTCTACCACTTCGGCTATGGCAGATTTACTCATATCCTCAACTATGTTTCCGAAAGCATCAACCCTCTCGGATACTTCAAAAACTCGATTGCGTGGAATGACAGGA
Organism: Gammaproteobacteria bacterium; assembly: GCA_047639625.1. Classification (GTDB taxonomy): domain Bacteria; phylum Pseudomonadota; class Gammaproteobacteria. Next base: position 599 of record JBLIOG010000086.1, on the reverse strand, counting down.
CTCGACCGAGCCGTTGTTACTGAATATAACGCAGGACGCAGTTGATTACGAATCTCCAGCACATCACGAAATCCTTTGGTCGTGACCAGTAGGGCCCTTGCGCCATTACCCATCAAAAGTGCATTGGTCGAGACGGTAAAACCATGCACGAACAGGTCAACATCTTTTGCTCGAAGCCCGGCCTGTTCTAAAATCTGCCGAATTCCTGCTGCAATTGGTGCAGCTGTTCCGCGAGCACCTGAGGGCACCTTATCGATGTAGTGCCTGCCAGTTTCATCATCCACCAACACAATATCTGAGAATGTGCCCCCGACGTCAGTCGCAAGAAATCGCATCTCAGCCGCCTGGTATGTTGAGTTCTGGAGCAAGCAGTAAAAACAACTCATTTCTGGACGAAATATGCAGTTTTTTATAAATGTTTCGTCGGTGAACTTTCACTGTCTTGTCCGAGATGCCCAATCGTAGCCCGGCAGCGCGGCTTGAATGGCCCTGTACAATAAGTGCTGCAATCTCTGCCTCACGGGCAGATAACCCGGTGCGATTGTCGTCTGACCAGTTTCGGTATTTGGAGACCAGGTCCGGAGGGAATTGAATTTCTG
>JBLIOG010000085.1:0-14715 GCA_047639625.1 Gammaproteobacteria bacterium | reverse complement strand
TTTTAACTTACTAGTATTCATAGCAGAGAAATCCATTTAAACCTAAATATCAACTACGCCGTGTTGATATTTAGGTTCAATGATGAAGTGGGTGACTTCATTTGCTAGGCATTGAAGATAGTCACTACGCTTGGGACTTTGCATAGTGCCAGTTATACGAGTGCAGCTGGGCAGACTTTGCCTGCGAATAACAATGCATTAGGTACCAGTTTCGATCTATTCGAACGCAACGCGTAGGACCGTGAAAATTTAATTCTCAATTTAATTCTCCATGTTATATCGAATGACTGTTATTTTATCCATAGCAGCCATTTAAGGTTTCAGTGTTACGAAACTTAAGATTATAAGGCCTTGTAATTTGCTGTGACGACTATGCCGATAATTAACCAAAATTCAGAATATACCTCTAACGACTAGAGCAAAAAACAAGTTTGGTATCAAGCTACTTCTTGCCGAGTAACTCCCTTTGACTCATTCGAATAGTCAGTTAATGTTTGTTGTAAAATACTCATCAATTCAGTACCGATCGACTTATCTTGTAACCCCAGCATGATATTAGCTTGCAGGAAACCGAGCTTATTACCACAATCAAAGGACCTTCCACGCATCATTAGTACCTGCATACTTGACTGTGCCAACAACTTCAGCAATGCATCTGTCAGCTGGATTTCACCGCCGGCGCCTTTGCCTGTCGTTTTCAGTAATTTAAAGATCGATGGTGGTAAAACATAACGACCGACAATAGACAGATCGGAAGGTGCTGTCTCAATAGAAGGCTTTTCAACCATGTCACAAACTTGTGCAGATGCACCAATGTCCAGGGTCCTCAAGCCACAGTCAACAATTCCATATTGATCAACCAGTGTTTCAGGCACTTTCTCGACTAGTATTTGAGCATGCCCGCTTCGTGAGTAGGCATCGACCATGGTTTTCATATTCCAGCACGCATCATCTGGCGTGCTGAACAGCACATCAGGCAACATGACTGCAAACGGTTCGTCACCGACAGCCGGTTCAGCGCAACGGATAGCATCACCCAGCCCCGCAGCACGGGGTTGACGAATAGAAATCAACTCAATATTTTGCGGTATGATTTCATGGATAGCCCTGAGCAACGTCACTTTACCTTTTTGTTGCAACTGTGTTTCCAGCTCAAAGTGACTGTCAAAATGATTCTCAATGGCTTCTTTACCTGACCGGGTGACGAGAACAATTTTGGTCATCCCAGCAGCGACGGCCTCTTCGACCACATGCTGAATGACAGGTTTATCCACGACGGTAACCATTTCTTTAGGAATGGCCTTGCTGGCTGGCAGCAGTCGTGTACCGAGGCCGGCTACGGGGATCACAACGGTTCGGATAGATTTCATTTTCAAATTCCTATACGTGGGTTAAACAAAGCTTTAAAGAGCTAAAGCAATCTTAGTGCCAGCTCTGAGTATGTAGGTCAGAATAAATTCAGAAATGGCGAATTGGCTATATTTAACAATGGCATAAAATGTCCAGAAAAAATTTTGCTACGTCCCGCAATATACGAGTGAACCGCAGGCTGATAGTTTAAATTGCACTTTGCAAAGTCATTGTCATAATGCAAATTGTGATTAGGTGGAATATAGATGGAGGTCAAATGTTGTTCCTGCCATTTACTCTCAATCTCTTATCTGGTTTTTGCTGTGCGCCTCGTTTAAGGGTAGGCATGATGTATACGTTTACAGGCCTTCGTCATACACTGCAGAGGAAAGCAGCAGAGTTTGTTGGCATCTTGCTGATGACGAGCTACCCAATAGTTTTGAAGCCTGTATGCCAAACGGCACTGGACTGCCCTGAATTTGCTATGCTGGAACTCCTTCCGGTAGACATTGATAATCTTCAGGTGGGTCGGACTTAGCACCAAAAAGTTCAATAGTAGTACCTTGTACGTCCGAGACATTCTAAAGAAAGGGATTTCTCATCTTGGGAGGGTCGTTTCAGTTTTCTTAAAGAAGGTTGTAGGTATGCCGCAGCTATTTAGAGTTTACGTGTTGATAGCCTCAATCTACCAATTATGACCGATGACCACAAAAGTCCAGCCACTAACTACCCCTCATGGAGATGACTATCAAGTTTCAGGGGTTTACGCTTCATCAGCAAAGCCTCGATAAGACCACATGCGACCATCACCGGGGTTATCAAACAATAAAGCTGAAACACAAGTCCATCGTCAAATGGTATTTGATTCTGCTTTCATTTCCAGGCCAATAATAGGGTCATACCTAAAAGGCCAGGTATTGTTGCATAGCAAAGGCTACACATCCAACGATAGATCCTCATGTTTGTCTGATTACAATAGTTCCCTTCAGTTAGCCGAGCAAGAAATAATAGAACAAACTATGACAGCTACCTAGAATAACGATGATGATGATGAACATAGTGTCAATCCTGCAGGCCTCATAGGCCGTATCGCCAACCATTGACTCCAGGCCTACTGCTTACTACCACTAACAATAGTAATGCACTACGGATCAATAACTCAACTAGCATCACCACAAAGAGGGACTGGCTGGCAAGCTATCCCCTTTGTGTGCACTGAGAAACGCTGAGGTCAGTTGCACGTGGCGTTGTAATCAGTAGCACATATCCAAAGACATTAAACAGCATGAAACAGACTGACAAATCTTAGTACTTTGTCTTCAATTTGAGTGATTGGTGTGCTCATTTTTCTACCCACGCCTCACGCTGTAGGCTTCCTGATTCATCAGTTGGTTCAGGCATTGGTATTGGTATTGGTTTTGGATCAAACTTATCGGCATAAGCTTTCAAATCGCGGCGCAATCCAGATACCACACCGATAATGATCACCAGGGCAAAGCCCATAAGCACCAGTCCAACCAGGGTCAATGCAGTCCACTTCGTTCGGTTGGGATAGGATTCCAACAAGGGTTCGGTTGCCGGTTGAATCATTTCTAATGGATAGTTAGCACGTGCATTTATCAATGACTCAACCGCGAGTTGAGCCTCGAGCAGTCGGTAGATTGAACGATGAATTTCGGTGTTATTCACTTCCTTCAATCGACGCTCCAGATAAGCCCGCCGATTTTTCAATTCTTCAGCATCCAGGTTACGAACATAACGGTTAAACGCCTGAACAAACTCGTTAGCAAGATAAGCGGCACGTTCTGGTATATCTGCGGTCACGCGAATAATTAAAAGATCCGTCTTCTTATCGTTACTAATGTAAAGACCCTGGGTCTTGAACTCTTTTACGGCCTCACGCATATCAGGTTCGACACCCTCTTTCCATTTTTTATTGGCCTCGTCCCAATCCGTCGTATACAACCAGGGCAGTAGATTTTGCTCTGTAATAAACCAGTCGATAAACCCAAATGATTCCATCCGCGCCAGGTGTCGTTCTCGCTCATTGCTTTGGCTGCCATCAATAATGAAGTCATATTCAATGGCACCAATGGTATTGGCACCCCGGTAATTCTTCGGTTGTACACCACCGGGTGCCTCGTTGATATTGATCGCGACTGTAGCCTGGGCCGAGAAGCGGTCCTCGATCAACCATGACAGTCCAAAAACTATGCCTGCCCCGAGGATTGCAATAATGACTATGCGGTATTTATAGCGCAGCAGTTGATAGGTGTACTTAAGCATCAGCTGGTACTCTGCAAACTGCGTCTCGCTGGTCTGTGGCTGACTTAGTGTTTGAGTCGTCATATTATTTAACTAGATTAGCCACAGTCGCAGTCGATATGATGCTCTTGAAAAAGACATCTACCCAACTCGTGAAGGATTCCCTGCCATTGATTCGGTCCACGCTAAGTGGCACATAAATCGTTGCCCCAGGTGTGACCTTGACGTTGGCTGGAGACATGAACCAACCCCAGCTGCTGGCCTTTGAGCGCACTGACATCACTTCGCCATTGGCTTGAACAATATAAGCATGCTCATGTTGGGCCAATTCCTTGGTACCACCACTGAGGCCTATGTAATCCAGGGCGGCCCGACTGGAGCGGTACTTGTGCGAGGTAGGAAAATAGACCTGTCCCACAACGCTCACGTCATCCTGAAACTTGGGAATAATAATGCGGTCGCCATCTTCCAGCACAACGTCAGAAACCTCATCGCATCGAGTTACTGCATCTTCCATATCGACCACCATACGACCGAGCGCCTTCTCCGGAGTGAGCTCTTTAAGGACATTAAAAACATCTCGGGCAGATTGATCCTGCGGCATTTTCTGATCCTTTTCAAAACCCTGAGATACATGCGAGTCGGCCACAAGTCGCTCGAGTTGATCGAACATACGATCCAGCGCTTTTTGCTCCTTTTCGCGCACACTTTCGCGCAGGAAGATCGAACCAAACAGATAAGCATCTTCGGTAAAACTACCCACTCTCTGTGCCAGTGAACAAAGGGTCTCACGCTTGTCTATACGATAGCGTCCCGGATAGACGACCTCACCCTCTATGGTGACGTGCTTCGAATCTTGAACCCACTCTGGCTTTTCCCGCAAAACAAGGTGATCTCTGGATTGCAGAATCAGGTCGGTTGTCTCCAACAAGCGGTCCTTCCGGGTCAGGCTGATAGAGAGCGAATCGGTACGACTGAATTCATTGTCGAGCAAGACCTGACGAGACAAGCTCGCGGCAATGCCATACGCTTCTTCCTTCATGCCGCCTGCCGCTTTAATCAAGTCTTCAACACGCATGCCGGGTACCATCGGATAAGTACCTGGATGAAAAACTGCACCACTGATTTGAACGATTCGCGCCAACTGACCAAAGCGCGTTTCGCGCTTGATACGCTCCATAGGCGCTTCGATTAACGCAGACCGGTTGATGACTTTGTCAAAAAGGTAAATTTTATCTTTGGGTTGCAATAGCGGATTGTGGTCACCGTGTTGGGTACGTAACGCTTGACGAATATTTAGTTGCACGAAATACAATCGATCTGTTGTCAAATCTGTTCTTGCAAGCAGTGCATAATCGAGATCAGCACCCCCTTTCAGGCCGCCAACATTGTTAACCATATCCAGCAAGCGCGTACCGGGTTGTAAGGGATAAATCCCGGGGTGACGCAGGAAACCTTTGAATTCGACTGCCTTGATCGGCGAGTCAGCCGTTGCTTCACGCTTCAATTTCAAGACCACTCGGGACAGTTGTTCTGCTCGTGCAGAATGCGTATCGAAGATAATGACCTGATCTCGGGACTGCAGGCGGATATTACTATCAGAGCCATTATCAGCTAAAGCTTCGCCAAGGTTGAAGTAAATCACTTCGGTGCGTTTATTGCGGCGGTTTTCACGCTGAACCATGGCTACATCAAATTCAGCACCCTGCCTTAGAATACTGGAAGAATTGATCAAGTCCCCAATTCGCATGCCTTGACGCCACTGATAACCACCCGGTGTTAACACATGACCGGAAAGCAACACTACGCTATCCATTTTATTCAGAACCGGTAACACTCGAATAAGGTCGCCGTTGTTCACTGTAATCCCGTTTCCTCGACTGGCAAGATTAGCTTGCAACAAGGTATAAAGCCCTGCATTGGATACTCGTTCGATCTGTGCCTTTGCCTTATTGGCGGTCGGCAACAAACCACCCGCTAGTTTCAATACATTGCCCACGGTCAATCCTTTTCCAATTTCGTAGATCGCCGGGCGTAATACTTCACCCGCAATGCTAACGGTTGGGCCAATCGGCGGCACAAAGATCAGATCGCCCTGGCGCAGGTACACATTGGCGCTATCATCACCATTGAGCAAAAGTTCATAGAGATCCATACTCGCAATGACCTTACCACTGCGCTTGACCTGGATATTGCGCAATGAGCCAGTGCGTTTTATACCACCACTGGATACCAGGGCATTGATCAAAGTTGAAAAACCACTCACCGCGTAGGAGCCCGGTTGTGCCACTTCGCCAACCAGCATCACCTGAATCGAGCGCAGTTCCGAGAGCGTAACTACCGTCTTGACACCAATCCTCTGCTTCTCGATAGTCTCAGATATCAAATTTTTAGCTTCGCTAAAGGTCAGGCCACTAACGGATATGGCTCCGGACTCGGGCACGAGAATCATGCCTTCGCGAGTGACTGTCAAAGCGTATTGCACGTCTGCAGCACTGAAAGCCTGAACCGTAAACGTGTCTCCAGGCCCAATCATGTAATCCTGGGGGACAGGTGCACCGGTAATCGGCGCAAACGCTTTGGCCACACCTGAGAACATTTCATATCCAAACAACTCCAGACTGGTCTGTACGACTTGCTGCTGGATTTCCTCTTCCAGACTCATAGGGCCCAGCGCATTAGATACGTTTTTTTCGATCTCAGATGGTTGAGTATTGCGCTCAAACGCCGGTTCATTGACGATAATAATTTGTTTTGGTTCGAGCGCTTCATCACCTTCAATCTGCGCCGCGAAAATTGCCTGACGACGTTGTTTATCCTCAATCGTTGCAATACCCATGCGTTCATCTGCAGCCAACAACTGGCCTGCTATGGTGGCACACAGTGTCAGGACGATTGTTGCTTGTTTCAATAACTCGTTCATTAGTAGATCCCTCCTTCACCGGCGGCAAAACGAAGACAGCCAGAATAATCAACAATTCTCTTGGCAGATGTATTGGGACAACGATCAAGATAGTCAAAAATCCCGTCACCATCGGAATCAGCCGGTCCCTTGTACAATACGGTCTGAACGAAATGGGCCATATCTCGGGGCTGTGCAACCTTATTTGCTGCGACCGAATACCCACAACTGTCGACTGTCTCAAGGCGAGTCCTCGAAAGCTGGTTACTGACACCCAGGGTGTATAAACAAACGCCAGATTGACGGCCCTGCCAGGTTTTAGATTCTGGTCCTGAATCCATTATTTGCAAACCGTCCACAAAGGTACTACGTTGACGCATACGCATGACAGCTCTTTCTACAGTACGATCAATTTGTGACCAGGACGTCACCAGAATCACCGCAGAACTGCCTTCGATCTGGCTAATTAGTTCAGACAATTGGTCAAGTGCCAAAGCCAACGACTCGGTCTCAATTCGCTGCATTGAACCTTTTAAATTCAATGCTTGTTGAAGACCAGCAGCAGTAAATGTGGTCAACTGAAGCGGCGTTTTTTTTGCATTTAACAGCGCATTATTTTTCGTTTTATACAAAAGCAGGGAACCGCTATAGATTTTGTCAGGCATTGTTTCGGCGAAGCGGCGCACCATTTCCCGAGCATAAAACGAGGTCTCCACACCAAGAACTTCACCTGACAAAGCTGAGCTTTGATCGACCAGAAAAAACAAATTATCAACCCGAGGTTGTAGACGCAGTTTGGCCACTCTGTTTTCCAGTGAAATGGGGTTGAAGATGTGAGTTGACTGTTGATGGAGTTCTGTATTGTAGTTTTCGACAGTCGTTAACTGAGATTGAGCGGGGACCTTAACCAACCGTTCCATAGAGACACAACCAACCGAACTCACTAAGGTAAACATAAGACCCAGGAGGTTTAACGATCGTAATAAAAATTGTTTTATCTTCATCTTGAACTCCGACTACGCATACTCAAAAGTGGTTGAAAAACAGACCGAAGACCATAGATCGGATAGATGAAAACCAGAAAAAATATCTATACCCATTAAGGTTTTAAATTTGTAGAACACCACGAATATAACGATTAAAATAGCCATTAACATAGCGATTGAAAAAAGATAATGGACCGCCAGTCGCAAAGGCCTCGGGATACTTGATAGACGAGAACTTTCCTCCCAGTACACTGACGCGCGGCGATCCCTACCGGCAAAAAAGACTAAATAGTAACTGAGTAAGAAAAGAGGAAAACGAAGCCTGATATCGATTCGATGGCGTGCGTTCTCATCCCTGCCAATCAGTATTGTCCGTATTGCGCCATACTGCTCATCTGTGAACGAATCCCGAATCTCTTGAGGCAATCTACTCAAGGTAAAATCAGCAAAAGTCTCGCTGCTGCTTTGTCCTATTTTCATGAGGCTTCCCAATCTTCTTTTGCGTTATGCCCAAAAAGGCTCAGGCAGTTAAATTTATAAAACCTTCCCAGCAAGAAACGAGCCAAATCAATTTCCGCACAATAGCTAAACGGAAACAAGCAAAGGAAACCCTATTACATCGGGGTTAATGAGGTTTAAGTAAAATCTCCCATTGGTAGCCCGGATATAAATGATTCATTCTCAGGTATCAAATCCATCCAGCAGATTTTCAATCTGCATTGCAATTTGCAATATGGGGTCTGATAAATCGTCCATACCTTATAAATAGGTAAATTCTGGATCGAATATAAATGGCATGGAATGGTCATTAGGTGCCGTTTCCAACGTCATTAATGTTTCTGGCATGAAATCTGCTGTACCCACTTAGAGTTCAGACAGACTCGTTTGATTTGCTCTTGCTTGATCGCTAGCAAGTAGAAAAAAATCGTCGTATACCTAACGTTCCTGTCTGATTTGAGTTGGTTTAATGCTGACGGGAAACCCGCCTTGCATTAGACCAAATAGTGATTAACTGTGCGGAGTTCTTCGATGCCAGACGTATTCATCCTCGGTTTTATTAAATGCGCCACAACCAGTTTGTACAACCAGCTAATGCAGCATGAAAGTGTTTCTAAAACCAGACGTAAGGAACCTCATTTCCATTTTGCGCAGGTCCTGGGAGACAGCTTTTCTGGCCCGGCGGATAACGACACAGTCAGCCAAATGTTTATGGCCAACCCCGAGCAATACCTTAATCTTTATGAACCAGGGAAGCTGGCTATCGACGGTTCAGCCATGTCGATTGAGGACCCACGTATCCTTGAGACAATGGATGTGCAGTTCCCTAAAGCCAGGCATATCATCATGCTGCGCAATCCATTGGAAAGGGCGTTCTCTGCCTATTCTCACCTGATTCGTGACGCTCGAGAAACGCGTAGTTTCCGTGAGGCGATTGATCACGAATTGAGTGGCGGCCGTTCCACCTACATGCCTATCTGGCACAATGTCAAATCAAGTCGCTACGTCGAGGCCGTGCAGCATGCGCGAGATCTTCTCGGCGATCGCCTGATGGTTATTGCCTATCGTGACTACGCCAATAACAACCAGCAGGTTATGAATGAACTTGCTCGCTTTATCGATTTACAGCCGATTGACTGGCAACGTGATTATGCCAATCGCTCCGGAGTGCCCCGGTCAAAACTGTTACAAAAGGTATTAATGCGACAATCGTTGGCAAAAAGCTTTCTTGTGAAAACCTTTCCGAAAAAGTTCGTTACCTCGCTTAAGCGCAATTTGTTAGAACGCAATACTGGTGAAAAATCGATGATAACTAGCGAAGAAAGGGCTTACTTTAAATCAGTGATTGTTGACGAGATCGGCAAGATAAAAGCAAATACTGCCGACAGTAAATTGCTGTCATCGCTTTACAGTGCATGATGGAAACGAAACACACTTCATTGGTTCCGCACATACTCTTTGGAATGTTTATCCTCGAGCTATTTTTCCTGTTCGTGAAGAAGATAGACGGAACCATCTATGGTGCCTTCGATGCGATTGAAAAACTGTATCCAATAATCGCGATCATACTGCTGATCGCGTTCATGAAGCCCAGGCTCAACTTTCACTGGTGGATGGCCCTGGGTTTTTACAGCACTTATGTGCTCTATGGTGTTTTGATATCAATGGCTCAGCAGCATGGCATTAAGACCATTCTGGTTCAGCTTTATCACGAAATGAAATTCTTCCCAATGATATTTCTATTTTCATTAACCCATTGCGACGAACGATGGGCAGGATGGACGCTCAAGATCATAAAATTAATCATCGTTTTTACCATTGTGTTAATTCTTTTTCAGATAGGGGCACCGGGCGCCTACGACGCCTTGTTTTCAAATGGCGGGCATTTTGAGAAGGCCCACATTGGCGGTCTGTTATTACCCCGTTTGGTAGGTTGGTTCTGGCATCCAGGCCAGATTGCTCTGTTTTTCGTTATCGCTGCGGTTTTTTGCATCGCTGAATACCGGAAAGGTAATATCAATTATGGTTTTTCAATGGTCTGCCTTTGCCTATTGTTTGTAGTGGTATCGATTCAGCGCTTCGAACTGTTTCTCCTGTTTATCGTGTTGATGACATTCTGGTTCTGCCGGTACATTAATCTGGATTATCGCCCCTACCTGGCTTTACTGATCTTTGTCCTGTTCACCGGCGGTATTCTTTATGTCATTTCAGACGAGGCTCATTTCTGGACAATGTTAGAGAATTTTAAATCACCTAGAACTGTTTTCCTGGTCGAGGCCCTGTTCACGTTAGTCGACAGTCACTTTTGGGGAGCTGGCTGGGGCACCATTGGTAGCCACGCAGCAGCAGACGTCGTCAATGTCTACGAATTCAACTCAATGAAGGACATTTGGTGGGTCAAACAGGAACTGTATTTCTATGACACCTATTGGCCCCATGTCATCGGCGAAACCGGGCTGCCGGGCTTTTTCTTGCTGCTACTGTCGATGGTCTTCATGATCCGTGCGTTAAAACGACCGGAGGCAAGCATCCTGCTATTTGTTCTGATTCTAACCAGCGCACTGTCATCAAATGTTCAGTCACTATACCACCTGACCATATTCGGCTGGTTCATCATGCTTCTGGAAAACGGCCATAACCACTCGGTCACAGATCAGCCTACCCAGAAAAGTATATCTCAAAATTTAAACTATGAAGGAGTTAAGTCATGATACAAGGTCTGAAACACAAAGGTGTTGCTATCATTGGTACCCGCGAGCGGGGCGGGATACGTGCAGTCATCGAGAACCATATACAAGCTGGCGTATACGACGGATATAAACACTATTTTATCGCTTCGCACGATGAAGCAGGGTTAGTAAAGCGATTCGCCCTGGCACTCAGCTCCCTCCTATCACTGCTGAGACTGATTGTCTCGGGAAAAGTATCGGTGTGTCACCTTCATGGATCTTACAGGGGAAGCATTTACCGTAAAGCCATATTCGTATTTATTTGCCGATTGCTCGGATGCAAAGTCATTTTTCATCTGCATGGATCTGAATTTGCTAAGACTTATGACAACGCGGGGCAACTCTACCAGCGCCTGGTTCGCTATGTACTGAACCGTTCCAACAGCGTTTTTGTTCTTTCCCGCTACTGGAAAAATTATGTCGAATCAATCTCCGATAACCCCGACATTCGGGTCATCAACAACTTTCCATCGCCTGAATTTGAGGATATCTACGAAAAACGCGACTTCTCAAAGCACGAAATCACTGAATTGCTTTTCATGGGATACATAGGACAGCGCAAAGGCATATATGATCTGGTTAAAGCGGTCGCCTTACTTAAAACCCAGGGTATCAAAGGGTTTCGAATCTCAGTAGGTGGTAACGGAGAAGTCGATAACCTACGTACCTTAATTGCCGACAAAGGTCTGGAAGACTACTTCACCGTTATAGGTTGGGTCAGCGGTGAGCAGAAGTACGAGCTACTGAAGAAATCTCACCTTTTATTGCTGCCCTCGCACAACGAGGGTTTACCGATTGCTATCCTGGAAGCCCTGTCATCAGGCCTGGCGGTATTGAGCACCCGAGTGGGCGGTATACCCGATGCGATTCGCGATGAGCGCTATGGCCTCCTGGTAGAACCGGGTCAACCAGTGGCACTCGCAAACGCAATATCCAGGTACCTGAACACTGACGGTTTGATCGAGACAGTTGCCCGAAATGCACGAGGACTATACGACATAGCGTATTCCTCCAAGAGCAATGTCAAACTCATACGTAACGTCATCGATGATCTGGCTTACCGGTGAAAATCTCGGTAATCATACCGGCTCACAATGCAGAAAGTACGATTTGCCGCGCCATCGACTCAGCCTTGAATCAAAATGGCGTAGAGATTGAAGTTATCGTGGTTAACGACTGTTCGCAGGATTCTACAGAAAGCCTTATCAATCATCGGTATTCGCAACACGAACAAGTAAAATTGTTTGGGACGCAGATTAACTCGGGGCCCAGTATTGCTAGAAACATGGGGATCGGAAACGCCTGCGGTAGTTGGGTCGCTCTACTTGATGCAGACGACTGGATGAAACCATGTCGGCTATCAACGTTACTTTTCAGTGCTTTAGAACATGAACTCGACTTTATTGCTGACAGCTATTATTTAATTCGTGACCAGTACGCGTCACCTCACTCAACCAGGTTCAGTTTGTTGTCAGAACCCGGCAGTGTCACGCAATTCACCGCAAGCTCATTTGTCAGGCATGGTCTGGGGTCCGTGAAACCCTTGATTAAAAAAGCCTTTCTTGCGCGATCCGGAATTCGCTTTGAGCCGTCGGTATGGTGCGGTGAAGACTTACTATTTTTTGTTACATTATTGCTCAATAATGCCCGTTTTGGCCTGCTAAACAGGCCGCTCTATTGTCGAAGTGAAACAGCTGACTCCCTGACTAAATCAGACAAGATAAAACTCCTTTCTGATCTTCTTGGGGTATTCACCGAGTTGCAAGACCTGGCGATGAATATCGACAATGAAAGCACCGAATTTACTGACGCTCTAATATATAGGACCAGTGTTGTCAAGGATTCACTAGCATCTGCCAGATGGGAATCCTGGTTGAAAAACCCAGCCAATAAACGCCTACCCTCCTTCGCTGGTTTACTCAATGCGGTGCGCCATCAATTGCTAAGAAATAAGCGATACCACATTACGAAAATTACCGATTTTCATGACCAAAATGACTAAAAAATAGCACGCAATTAAACACTCCTTGCATTCTGCATTACTAGTCGATCATTGTTTTGCAGATTGCAATTTAAGCATTATATGAATAGCAACCAAAACACCATAATTAGCTGTTTTTATTAGACTTACAACCTTGGCACGCATGTTGCAAATACATCTCTAGCAATCTTTTCTAAAACTTGAACCACTCGTTGGAGTAGAAACCACCATGAAAAAGAAGAAGCTACTTGCGGTCGCTTCACAGGGCGGCCACCTTATTCAACTTATGCGCCTTAAACCGGTCTTTGACCAATACGACTCGAGCTATATTTCCAATCAGCATCATGACGGTATGGAGGAAAACTTCACAGCCGTTGTCGATGCTAATCGAAATGCCAAGTTCAAACTGCTACTGCTGTTCATGCAGATGTTATGGATCATGATTCGTAAACGCCCTGACGTCGTCATTTCGAGTGGCGCCGCACCGGGTTACTTCGCTTTGATGCTCGGGAAAATGTTCGGTGCAAAAACCATTTGGCTGGACAGCATTGCGAATGCTGAGGAACTGTCCCTGTCAGGCCAGCGTGCTGGCAAATTTGCCGACCTGTGGTTGACCCAATGGCCAGAAGTCGCAACCAAAAATGGCCCTCAATATGGAGGTCGTGTACTGTGATTTTTTTAACAGTCGGAACCCAGCTGCCCTTTAACCGATTCGTAAAACAGGTTGATGAGTGGGCGCATAAAAATCCCGGAGTAGAGATACTTGCTCAGATCGCGGATGGCGGCTATATACCGAAACATATGCAATACGTCGATTATCTGAAAGCGGGGAAATACAACAAGGCATTTAATCAAGCGTCTGTAGTTCTCGCTCACGCCGGCATGGGTACCGTCATCAATTCGTTGATTGCATCCAAGCCCGTCGTTGTCTATCCGCGCAAAGCATCGCTCGGCGAGCATCGCAATGAGCACCAACTCGCCACCTGCCAAAAGCTCGCAAACCTGAAAGGCTGCTACGTTGTCTATGAACCCAATGAGCTATTTCAGACCCTTGACAAATTGAGCACCCTGGAAGGTGGCTCGATCTCGCCATTCGCTAATGATGAGCTGCTCAAAACCATTGATCAATTCATATCCAGTCAAGTTTAGAAACTTTGAACAGCGTGAAAACCCGAATGCTGATATCAACTACTAATCCAACAGACCCACACCTGCGTGAAATGTTGATCGGCAGTATTGTCGGACTAAGCATAAAGCTGCTATCGGCAATAAGCATATTCATAATGAATATCGCGGTAGCCAGGACACTGGGTGCAGCCGAAGCAGGGTTATTCTTCCTGGGTTTTACCCTGATCACCGTTGCAGCAGCGGCTGGTCGTCTCGGCCTGGATCAAACTATTGTTCGATTCATCGCCGCACAACAAGCGGCTGACGCCATTGGGGCGCTACACGGAGTTTATCGTAAATCAATTTTATGGGTCGCTCTGGCAAGTAGTGGCCTTGCACTGTTAGGCTGGATCAACATCGACTGGTTGGTTAAAAGCCTGCTGAATCAACCTGGTTTTGAACCCGTGTTACGAGGGTTTCTAATCGCAATACCGCTAGTCGCTCTTTACACCATGCAGGCCCAGGCTCTTCAAGGGCTAAAGCAGATCGCCAAATCAATGCTGACACTCAATCTCATCGTGCCTGTCACGCTAATGCTATTGATGCTCCTGGCCCCGGTAAAATCTGCTGCCAATCTTGTCAGTTATTTCAATATCGCCTGCCTGTTGACCCTGGGTATCGGTCTGGTTTTCTGGTTTCGATCCGCACCACTGAAAACATCTACAGAAAGTTTCCCTTCGGATCTGCTGCGCATGACTTGCATGCCACTTTGGGCCGTTGCTGTCCTGTCCCAGGTCGTACAGTGGTCATCACAGTTGATTCTGGGCGCCTGGAGCACGTCGGAGGAAGTCGCTTTTTTCGCAACCGCTCAGCGGACGGCTATGTTGACAAGCTTCG
>JBLIOG010000084.1:0-14893 GCA_047639625.1 Gammaproteobacteria bacterium | reverse complement strand
GCAGTAGCAGTAGCAGTATCAGTAGCTGTAGTGTCTGTATCGTTACCGCAGGCACTTAATATTAACAAAGTAGATAAGATACAAAATAATTTACTGCACATAGGAAAGCTAGCCTTTTAGTGTGTAGATGATCGGTTGATAAAATGACCCTGCGGTCTGAATTGCTGCATGTAAGATTTGAGTCGGTAAAGTTGTTGCTGGCCAAGAATCGTTAATAGTCGTTCGCGGTGTTGATTTAGGATGAGTTGAATAGCCAAACTAGCCGGTGCCTTCTTATCGATGTAAGCGTCTTTGCCATATATGGGAGTATAGGAAGCATAAAGCCCTACCGACAGATGTCAATATTCAAAATCATCTCCTATACTTCATAAATACCCTTCTTATAAGTGGGATATAGCGCCTGTTCTATGTTGCCGCTTTTATCCACTAAGGCTCACTGCGGATACTCGTTCTCTTCCAACTTGATTCCCAATGCCAGCAACTGACTGGCGATAAGCGGGTCGCGGGACGTCAACCAGCTCTGGTATAGCGCTAACACCCCTTTGGTGGTCATGCGTTGGGTGAGCGAACAGGCGTTTGCGACCATTTCCAGCATGCTGGTAAAGGTTTTGGCCAGTTCGGCGAAGATGTGCCGGTTGGTATGAGCATTGTCGGCAAGATAGTCATAGGCGCTGCCGCCCATGCCAATAAAATAGTCGGGTTGTAGCCCGCGGCGGGTAAATCGTTCCGGGAACAATGCACCAAGAAATAGCGCCATATCCCCCAGCTGCTGCAGCAGCAGACAACGCTCGCGATCGTTACGCGCTTCGATTGCATCGCTATACAACAGCGCCAACGGCCTGATCGTCAGGTGCTCGTCCTGATAGGAAAATAGCTGCTCACTGCGACTGAAGCGTACCAACAGACTACCCAGGTACCAGCAGGTGTCTTCATGTGGCGCTGGACGCAGCCGTTTGGCGTAGCGCTCCAGGCGTTTACGAAAGTAGCAGGAAAGGGACGTTTCTGTGATGGGTAGTAGCTGAGTTTCTAAAAGCATTGACACCTCCGAACTTCAAACCAGAAATTTCTTACATGTAAAGAGCTTAGTTGATAATGCAGAACTTTCTAGACTATCAAAGGAATTTGTGACCGGCTGCTAACTATTTAATCGGCAACCACAATGCCAGTTGCACCTCGTAAAGGTCCATCCGACTCGCAATTACCGGTGCCGAAAGCACGAGTTCTGAAGGCAATAAACTCGACGGATCGAGCTGCAAATTAGTTAGACGACCCCATCTTATTGATCAATAAAACCCTCTTTACATACTGGCTCAGCACTTTGGGACTCTGCAGTATCAGCAAAGTTGATTAGCGTACAACGAGTGATTTTATTAATGCCGGGGACGGATTTGATTGACCGGAGCAACCTAACGCGAGCGATAGCGAGTCCAAATGATTTTGCGCAGGGAAGCGCTAAACAATCTACCGATCCGCGTCCGGGACCGACACGATGATTTTAGGTGTCGTACCTATGCAAATCGACCCGCGAAACCCATGTGTTTGACCTTTAGCTCCAGAAAAGTCTCATGGCAATTCGTAAACGCGCGGTCGATTTTTTAAAGTGTCGACCGATGAAAACCCGTGGCTGTCTGACCCCTAATCAATTATTTAATAATGAATTTTCACAACCCTTATAACTTGAATTCGGGCCGTGATTCAAAGGTAACGATATGAGTGACTACGGAATCCGAATGTATATTTACAGTCGATACTTTTGATAGGATAGGGGGCTTTTTTATCAAGCTGCCGGAGTTATGTTCTGATTGCCTCGCAGTCGGTTCTCTGGGTCAAATTTCGCCTTCAGTTTCTGTAATCGAGGATAATTACCTGCAAACGCTCCGTGGACACGCGCATTGGATGCGTCGTCTGACATATAGTTACTGTATACGCCTGCTGCCATAGATGGTGAAAGGATTTCATAAGTTCGTCGAGTCCATTCGATATTCTTTTCCGAATCTGACCCATCAATCCACAGGGAAATGATCAATATATAAAATCCCTCACTACGATTAGGATAAGCAGTGGAATCTTTAGCAGGGCGGATTGCCTCCCCGTGGAAAGGATCGATGATGATACGACTCATACCCGATGGACATGACTTGAACTGAATCACGAGGCATTCAATGACGTCGTAGGTTGGTTCCTTAGCATAGCTTGATTTCCAATAGCTGAGTGTAAGTTTTGGAAAGCTGTCGTCAACCAGAGTATTCAACTTACTATACGATATAGGTCCCAGAGTATTCGTGACTGGATTGCCAAATTGGTGCAGCTCTTCAATTTCTTCAGACGAAGATTTTTGGTCGCTACAATGACAGACAGATAATACGGCATAAAGGGTTCCCATCTTTTCGGGCAGGTGTCGAATTACCGTCAGCAGGGACAATTCGTCTGGAATGGAGGTCATTTTCTGACGGTAATACTTCAGCAGGGAATGGATTTCATTTTCCGTATATATAGCTAAACCTCCCTGGACTACAGGTCCCATCGGATGCACATTGAACTCAAAAGAAGTCACCAGCCGCGAGATCGCGAGATCAAGTCTTTGATTTATGGTTTTGGATTCGATGTATGAAAAATTTGATTAAGTTCTGGTGACAAAATACTAAATTTGCCAGTTTCTTCCAGGCCAATTCTAAAATTGGTTAAAGGGGATAGTTTGCACGGGAGTGCTACTTCAAGTCGCACAGGCCTAAGACCATTGAGCTTTGAGTTCCGGTTGACCGAAACGATAATATTATTGATAAATTATGTGGTGGGCCCGGGAGGACTTGAACCTCCGACCAATGGATTCACTTGATCCGATCATTTCTGAACGGAGCGGACTATCTCATCACCCACAATCAATTTGATTGCCTGGGGTGCGGGACGCTCTAGCCTGTCATTAAGAACACTATAGTTCTCAGGTAGTCTCTGCACCTTCCAAAGGTGTACCTTTGGCTTGGCTCAGGGTTGCCATCAGCTTGACTGGTAAGGTTTCCCTGAATTCATCCCGTTCATTCCATATCTTTCGATATAGACGCACCATTTTGATGAGTCCACTGCTCTAACCAACTGAGCTACAGGCCCACATAAGCGGCGCATTCTATCATCAACTATTTGAGGCGTCTCGCGAATTTAACGAGATTAGTGAAATTTGATATCATTTGATTATCATATATTTCATGATCAGATAAGACTTGTATTGAATGTGGCAAAAAGCTTGAAGACAGGCAATCTAAATTTTGTTTCCGTAAGTGCAAAAACGGATATTGGTAATATTGCTCATCAAAGTTATCAGGCTCAGCAGAAGCGAGGGCGGCTCAGGAAGTTGGAGTTAATAAAAATGTATGGCGGGTACTGCACCGAATGCGGATATAACCGGAATTACGCAGCATTGGAATTTCATCATACCAACCCGGAATTAGAGTCTTTTCAACTGGATCTTAGATCGCTTGCTAATCGGCGATGGTCTATGGCTGTCGAAGAAGCAAAGAAATGTATTTTAATATGCTCGAATTACCACTTCGAGTTACACAACCCTGAATGTCAGCTATAAACGCTGCCTCGACCCTGGTAGATTATTGTTAACAATAAATGTATAAATTTAAAGAAAGATCTGGAAAGCGCTGCGAGCAGCGTTTTCCAATAGGACAGTGTGTCTAGTCGGCGTCAATAAAACTTCGCAATTGTTCTGAACGACTGGGGTGGCGAAGCTTTCGAAGTGCCTTGGCTTCAATCTGACGAATACGTTCACGAGTTACATCAAACTGCTTGCCGACTTCTTCGAGAGTGTGGTCGGTGTTCATGTCGATACCGAAGCGCATTCTTAGTACTTTGGCTTCACGTGGAGTCAGGCTCGATAGGATCGACCGAGTGGACTCAGAAAGACCTGCGTTGGTTGCTGTGTCAGCCGGTAACATAACGTTGGTATCTTCTATGAAGTCACCCAGGTTTGAATCTTCGTCATCGCCAATAGGTGTTGCCATCGAGATAGGTTCTTTAGATATTTTGAGAACCTTGCGAACTTTATCTTCGGGTAATTCCATGCGTTCAGCTAATTCGTCCGGCTGCGGCTCACGTCCGAGCTCCTGAAGCATCTGACGAGAGATTCGATTCAGTTTGTTGATTGTTTCAATCATATGAACTGGAATTCGAATAGTTCTGGCCTGATCAGCGATAGATCGGGTGATGGCCTGTCGAATCCACCAGGTGGCGTAGGTTGAAAATTTGTAACCACGACGATATTCGAATTTATCAACGGCCTTCATCAAGCCGATATTACCTTCCTGGATAAGGTCGAGGAATTGTAGGCCACGATTGGTATATTTTTTGGCAATGGATATAACCAGTCGAAGATTGGCTTCGATCATTTCTTTTTTGGCACGACGCGCTTTGGCTTCGCCAATGGACATTTTGCGATTAATTTCTTTGATTTCATCAATCGACAGGTTAGAGGCTTTTTCGACATTACGCAGGCGTTTTTGGTAACGCAGGATTTCATCCTGATTTTCAGCCAGGGCCGGTGCGTACTCTTCACCTATGGCTATGTGTTCACTAATCCATTCCAGATTGGTTTCATTGGATTTGAAAGTGTCGATGAATGTCTTTCTATGCATTCGCGATTCTTTGACACACAGATCGAGAACCGAGCGTTCGTTAGTGCGGATTTTATTAATGACGTCTTTCAGATTAGTCGATAGCTTGTCGATGAATAGCGGTAACAATTTTACCAGCATGACTTCTTCGACGGCTTTAGTCATATTGCGGTGGTAGGCTTTGTCGTCAGACTCTTCAATGGCAACCATTGCTTTGTCGAAATACTTACCGATTTTAATAAAGCGTCTTGCGGCTTCTTCTGGATCCGGTCCCGTGTCTTCGATTTCTTCTTCGTCATCACCTTCTGCCTCGGCGGCCTGGGCTGCTGCAGGTAATGGAATCGCTTCTAGATCTTCGTCGGGATCAACAAAACCAACGAGGAGATCGCTTAACTTGGCTTCTTCTCGTTCAATCTCAGAAAAGCGCTTGAGAATCATTCGCATGGTATCTGGGAATCGAGCCAGGGATTGCATGGCTTGATTGAGTCCATATTCAATGCGTCGGGCGATTTTAATTTCGCCTTCACGTGTCAGCAGTTCGACGGTTCCCATTTCACGCATATACATACGAACAGGATCAGTGGTTCGTCCAAACTCACTATCGAGTGAGGCGAGGGCGGCGGCGGCTTCTTCAGCAGCGTCTTCGTCGGGTTCTGTCTCAGTATCACTAAGAATTTCATTGGATTCAGCAGGCGCAGATTCATGAACTTTGATGCCCATGTCATTAATCATGCGGATGATATCTTCAATTTGTTCGGGCTCGACAATACCTTCAGGAAGGTGGTCGTTAACTTCTGTGTAGGTCAAAAATCCCTGTTCTTTACCTTTGGCAATGAGTTCTTTTAGACGTGATTGTTGATCTTGATCCATGGTGCCTCGGCAGTGATAGGAATGGTGCAGGCTAATCGCCCATTATATAAGGTTTTAATGGATTTTTCCAAGGTCATTAACGCTCAAATCTATCGTTTGGTGAACAATTGTTTGTGTTCCTGTTTTTCGGCCTCGGTTAGTTCAACGCCGGACTGCAGTTTTTTGATGAGCTGATTGCGTCGATCGCGAATATACTGATTTTGAAGCTGCTGTAAACAGCTTTCGAACATGGCTTCTCGACTGGTTTCCTGTTCCATAGCGGGTTCGGTGGCGGCGAGCTTATAAAGGTGAGCTTTATGTGGATGGTCCTTAAATCGATCGAGTAAGTTTTGCGTGATTATATCGGGTTCATCATGAATTTGATCGAGCAAGGCGAGCAGGATGTCTACGCCAGGAATATCAGCTTCGATCAAATCATGGTGAGTACCCGTTAGCTTTGCGAGTGAAGGTTGGAGTAGCAGCAGGTTTATTGCCATTTTGACAGGAGTCCAACGTGATTCTGGAATTTTAATTGACTGTGGTTCGGGTTCGCCGGTGTCTCCTAAGGTCGCTTTAAGTCTGGCGTCAACTTTCAGTGAATATTTGTCTTCGAGCTCAGCCAGAATTTGATTTTTTAAACTTTGAAGTGGAATCTGAGAGTAGTAAGGTCGTAACTGATCAAGAAATTGCGCGCGGCCTTCAAGGGATTTAATATTACATTCACTCAATAAAGTATCGAACAGGAATGCGGTTAGCGTACTGGCCTGTTCTGCTTGCTGTTCAAATTCTGCCTGGCCGAACTGTTTGATGAAACTGTCTGGATCATGCCCATCCGGAAGAAAGAGAAACTTTGCAAGGCGACCTTCTTTAAGCGAGGTCAGACACTGTTCGAGGGATCGCCAGGCGGCTTTGCGGCCTGCGTTGTCACCATCGAAACAAAATATCAGGTTTTTACATTGGCGAAACAGTTTTTCAATTTGATCGCGATTGATTGCGGTACCAAGTGTCGCAACTGCCGTTTTCACACCTTGTTCTGCCAGGGCAATAACATCCATATAACCTTCTGTGACATAAATTCGGTCGATGTTTACCACGGCTTTACGCAGCTCAAATAATCCGTAAATCTCTTCCCCTTTGTGGAATAACGGAGATTCGGGAGAATTGAGGTATTTGGGATTGTCATCTTTGTCAATGACTCGACCACCGAAGGCGATTGTGCGACCGCGGCGATCTCTGATCGGGAACATGAGTCGATGTCGAAACCGGTCATAGTGCTGGCCGTTTTCTTTAGCGATTTGCATACCCGACTCAAGTAGTGATCTGGGATCTCCGGTTAAATTGTTCCAACCGGGCGGGGCATAACCTATGCCAAAGTCTCGAGCCGTCTCGCCACTGATTCCTCTGTCTTTCAAATACCCAATTGCTGTTTCATTGGATTTAAGC
Organism: Gammaproteobacteria bacterium; assembly: GCA_047639625.1. GTDB lineage: Bacteria > Pseudomonadota > Gammaproteobacteria. Next base: position 7,988 of record JBLIOG010000084.1, on the reverse strand, counting down.
TGAGTTTGATAGAATTGACTGGAGGCTTCGAGTGCGTCGTATAGAGGGTCGGTTTGAGAGCTAGTGTTTTTGGGTGCCTGCCCAGCTTCGTATGGAACTTCTATGCCCATCGATTGAGCCAGGGTTTCGACCGCTTCGACAAATTCGAGATGGTCGTAGTCCATTAAAAATCCAATCGCATTACCTGATGCCTGGCAGCCAAAACAGTGATAAAACTGCTTGTTCTGACTGACTGAAAATGATCCGGACTTCTCGTTGTGAAACGGACAGCAAGCCCAATATTCGCGGCCCTTTTTTTTAAGTGGGACGCGGGCGTCGATAACTTCTACGATGTCTGCTCGAATCAGTAAATCATCAATAAATGTGCGAGGGATACGACCTGACATAAGTCGCAATCAGGCGCTAGATGCGAGATACCTAAGCGGCATCACGTTGCAGAGTATCAAGTAAAGTATCGAAGGCGGCTGATTTTGGCTTGACCATCCAGAACTTTCTGACGAAATGGCTGAAGTTTTCAAGAATATACTGTCCCCACTCGCTATTGGTTTCATCGACATATTCGCGAATTGTGTTCTCTAGCAGACTCCGATGCAACTCCATGCTTTCGTCGACGATTCGATGTATATCGATCAGTTCGTTATTGATGCAGTCGATAAAACTACGATCAAGATCCAGCACGTAGGCGATACCACCGGTCATGCCGGCTCCAAAATTGACGCCAGTATTACCCAGAATAGTAATCATGCCACCGGTCATATATTCACAACCATGATCGCCTATGCCTTCAACCACTGAATGTGCGCCAGAGTTTCGGACTGCAAATCGTTCACCGGCGAGACCGGCTGCAAAAAGCTTTCCGCCGGTTGCACCATAAAGGCAGGTATTACCGATGATGGTTGAGTCCTGGGTTTTAAAATGGCTATTTTTCGGTGGGTGAATAACGATGGTTCCCCCCGCCATGCCTTTGCCAACGTAGTCATTTGCATCACCCTCAAGATACAGGTTAAGACCACCGGCGTTCCAGACACCAAAGCTTTGTCCTGCAGAGCCCTTCAGTCTTAGGCTGACAGGCGCGTCATTCATACCATGGTTACCATGAAGGCGGGCAATTTCACCCGATAAACGTGCGCCGATGGATCGGTGTGTATTATTAATCGAATAGCTAAATTCAGCGCCACTGGCCGATTGAATAGCTGGCATACAATCGGCCACCATTTGTTCGGCGAGTTCGCCCAAATCGAACGGTTTATTGCTGGATTCGATGCAATACTGCGGCAAAGATTTGTCTAAACCACCATCGTCGAGAAGTGGCTTCAAATTAAGGTTCCGCTGCGATGGTGTATCGCCTTCAATAATGCTCAGTAAATCGGTACGCCCGATTAAGTCTTCGAGCTTTGGAACACCGAGACTGGCGAGTATCTCTCGCACTTCACGAGCGACAAATCGAAAATAGTTTTTAACCTTTTCTGTGTTGCCAGAGTAGTGCAGTTGCCGTAGAACCTGGTTTTGCGTTGCGACCCCAGTAGCACAATTATTTAAGTGGCAGATTCGTAAATATTTGCAGCCCATTGCGACCATAGGTCCGGTTCCAAAGCCGAAACTTTCGGCTCCCAGTATTGCGGCTTTTATGACATCAAGCCCAGTTTTTAGACCGCCATCAGCCTGAACCCTGACCTTTCCTCTAAGACCATTCGCGCGCAGCACCTGGTGAGTTTCGGTTAAACCTAGTTCCCATGGAGAGCCTGCATATTTGACTGAGGTTAATGGGCTTGCACCGGTACCACCATCGTAGCCGGCTATGGTGATTAGATCGGCATAGGCTTTTGCGACACCGGCCGCGATGGTTCCTACTCCTGCTTCGGCAACCAGTTTGACTGAAATCAGCGCCAGTGGATTTACCTGTTTTAAATCGAATATTAACTGGGCAAGGTCTTCAATTGAGTAAATGTCATGATGCGGCGGTGGCGAAATAAGGGTGACACCGGGTTCAGAATTTCTGAGGCGGGCGATCAACCCGTTGACCTTATTGCCGGGCAGCTGACCGCCTTCTCCAGGTTTCGCACCTTGTGCAACTTTAATCTGTAATACTTCGGCATTAACCAGATAGTGGGGCGTAACACCAAATCTGCCGGAGGCAATTTGTTTGATTTTTGAAACTCGGTCAGTGCCGAAACGTGACGGGTCTTCACCGCCTTCACCTGAGTTTGAGCGACCACCGAGTTGATTCATCGCCTGGGCTAAAGTCTCGTGTGCTTCAGGGGAGAGCGCCCCGAGCGACATGCCTGCGGAGTCAAAACGCATTAGAATGTCATCGGCTGATTCAACATCATCGACCGGTATGGGTGTTTGGTCATTTAGTTTAAGCAAGTCACGCAATGCAGTGGGTGGTCGGTTATTGACGGTAGATGAATATTTCTTCCAGTCAGCATAATCGCCCGTATTGACCGCTTGTTGCAGAGTGTGAACAACATCGGGGTTGTAAGCGTGATATTCACCACCGTGGACATATTTCAGTAATCCGCCCTGGTTGATATCTTTGCGGGGATTCCAGGCAAATCGATTGATTGTTTTTTGATCAGCTTCAATATCTTCGAACTTTATGCCATCAATTCGACTGATGGTTCCGTTAAAACACAAATCAACGACTTCGTGATGCAGACCAACAATCTCGAAAAGCTGGGCGCCACGATAACTTGATATGGTCGAGATCCCCATTTTTGAAATAATTTTATATAAACCTTTGTTGATTCCTTTACGATAATTACCGCCGGTATTTGGGCAGGACAGTTCAGGTAATTCGCCGGTTCGGGTCATACCTATGATACTCGCGTAGGCCATATAGGGATAAATTGTGGTCGCCCCAAATCCGAGTAGTACTGCCATGTGGTGTGAATCCCGGGCAGTGCCTGTTTCAATAACGATATTGGTATCACAGCGGCCACCCGTGTTGCAGAGACGATGGTGTACGGCACCGGTCGCCAGAGCAGCGTGCATAGTCAGTTGGTTTTGAGGGATATCCTTGTCGCTGAGAATAAGAATAACGATGCCGCGTCTGGATGCTCGTTCAGCCTGATCCTGTAAATCTTCGATGGCCTGCCTGAGATTAATTTGCTCGGGGTCGTATCCCAGTGACAGAGTTTCATTGGGAAACCCGTCATCGTGCCATGACTTAAGATCAACGAATTTCTGTTCGGATAGAATGGGTGAATTGACGATAAGTCGATCAGCATGATCAGAGCTTTCCTTGAACAGGTTGTGTTCTCGACCAAAGCAGGTTTCAAGCGACATCACTATTTTTTCACGTAAGGGATCAATAGGTGGATTCGTGACTTGTGCAAATTGTTGTCGAAAGCTGTCGTACAACGACCGGATATGGCGGGACAAAACGGGCAGAGGCGTATCATCACCCATCGAACCCGTTGCTTCCTGAGAATCCTGGGCCAGTACTTTTAAGATTTGATCTCGCTCTTCATAGCTAATCTGAAATTGCTTCTCGAGCCGGTTGAGCGTTTCTTTGTCCATTCCCATCGCAGAAAAAGGTGACTCTACTGCCTTGGCATTTAAATGCTTGAGGCGATCTCGCAGCCACATTTCATAGGGATGGCGATCCTGTAATAGTTTGTCAATGTCTTCAGATAACAGCAATTTGCTCGTTTCAGTGTCGATCGCGATCATTTCGCCTGGTTTTAATCGACCTTTGGCAATAACGTCTTCGGGCTCGTAATCCCAGATACCGATTTCAGATCCGAGGGTGATGTGTCGGTCTCGTGTCATAACCCAACGAGCAGGACGTAAGCCGTTGCGATCCATGACACAGCAGGCATGGCGACCATCGGTGAGTACAATTCCAGCGGGTCCATCCCAGGGTTCCATGTGCATTGAGCTGTACTCATAGAAAGCTCGAAGCGCTGAGTCCATGTTTTCAACATTCTGCCATGCGGGTGGAATGAGTAATCGTATGGCTCTAAATATATCCATACCACCAGACAGTAAAAAATCGAGCATATTATCAAGTGAGCTGGAATCAGAACCGGACATATTGACCAAAGGTTTAATCGATTCAATATCGGGTAACAATTCTGTTTTCAATTTATAGGCCCTGGCATTGGCCCAGTTCCGATTGCCCTGAATCGTATTGATTTCACCGTTGTGGGCGAGATACCGAAAAGGTTGAGCCAGTTTCCATTGTGGCCAGGTATTGGTCGAGAAACGTTGGTGGAAAACGCAGATTGCAGTTTCCATAAGAGGATCACTGAGGTCTGGAAAGAACACGGTTAGGTTCTTAGGCATGATCAATCCTTTGTACGAAAGTACATTCGAAGACATGCTAGAAATATAATAGTAAGTCTCCATTCGCCGGTTATCTCCGGCTTCGAAAGCTTTTCCCATTGCGCGTCGTGCCAGGTAAAGTGATCGATCAAATTCTGCGGTGGTCATGTCCTCGCGAGCGTTAACATAGACGTGAAAAATCGCAGGCAAGGATTTCAATGCTTCTTCACCACAAGCTTCCGGGTCGGTTGGCACTTCACGCCAGCCGGCAAACTCGAGTCCCTGTTTGGCGATTTGTTCTGCAATGATTAGTTTCGACAACTGAGTTTCTTCGTCGAAAGGGGAGATAAATGCCAGTCCCACTGCATACTGTTGAGCGCAATCAATGTTTGCTTCGAGCGCTTTTGCGCGCAGGAAAGCATCTGGCTTTTTCAGCAATAACCCGCAACCGTCACCTGATTTCCCATCAGCTGCTACGGCTCCTCGATGGGTCAAACGAGCCAACGCTGAAATAGACGTTTCGACCAACCAATGGCTGGGTTTGTCGTCAATATTGGCAATCAGTCCAAAACCACAACTATCCTTTTCAAACTTCGGGTCGTAAAGTCCTTTCAACTTCTTCAAATTGTCGTTCATTGTTCAGTATCACTAATTAAGTTAGTTGTTCTACACTTTTAATGGTCTAGCACCCTGGCTTCTCGCTCGGTTCGGGTGATTTATGCAGCAGGGAGTACCTGGTCTAGCAATGATTTGCTGTAGTTGCCTGTCACTACGGCTTCGCCGAGTTTCTTCAACAGGACTAGTTTAATCTGCCCGTCTATAGATTTTTTATCCATGGACATGGTTGTCAAATATTGTTCGCGGGTCAGCTCGGAGGGCGGTGAAACAGGTAAACCCGATTTTTTAAAAAGATTTATGGTCCTTTGTTTTACTTTTCCATCAATCCAACCTTCTTTTTCCGACAACTCGATTGCCATTATAGTGCCTGCTGCGACGGCTTCGCCATGCAACCAGTTACCATATCCCATATTCGCTTCTATCGCATGACCGAATGTGTGACCGAGATTTAAAATGGCTCGAATTCCAGATTCTCTTTCATCGATGGCGACAACTTCAGCTTTGGTTTCACAGGAAATACGAATTGCTTCCGCCAGAAGATGGGTGTCCCGATTCATCAGCGCTTCTATATTGTTTTCAAGCCAGTCGAAGAAATCAGGGTTATGAATCAAGCCGTACTTAATGACTTCTGCCATTCCAGCGCTGAGCTCTCTGCCATCGAGAGTGTTAAGAGTCAGTGTATCGGCTATAACCGCTTTAGGTTGATAAAAGGTGCCGATCATATTTTTACCGAGGGGATGATTGACGCCTGTTTTCCCACCAACGGACGAATCGACCTGGGAAAGTAATGTTGTTGGTATCTGGATAAAATTAACCCCACGCTGGTAAATGCTCGCTGCAAATCCAGCGATATCTCCAATCACGCCTCCACCGAGCGCGATGATGGTGGTTTGTCTGTCGTGCCTATTGGTTAACAGCGACTCAATAACGGTTTCAACAGACTGGATGGTTTTGAATTGTTCACCGTCTGGAAGAACGACGGTATCAAAGCGAATTTTTTTATCTAAAAGTATTTTACTGAGCGCATCGAGATACAGGGGAGCGATTTTTTCATTGGTCACGACAACCGCCGTATGACCGTGAATGTGTCGAGCTAAAATTTCAGGATCTGCCAGCAAATCCTGGCCAATATAAATGGGATAGCTACGATCGCCAAGATCAACTGTTAAGGTATGTTTTACAGGCATGTCAGGATAAATTTTCGGGTAATTGAGTGATTATTTCGGTGGCCAGTTTTCGAGCCTGCCGTCGGTCAGTTTTAATACAGAGATCGGCAAGTTCAAGGTAAATAGGGCGTCGAACTTCGAGTAATGCTTCGAGTTTTTCTCTAGGATTAGGTGTTTGCAGTAACGGACGTTTTTTATCTCGGCGTAGCCTGTGCATTTGCTGATTCAGCGAGGTGTCGAGAAAAACGATAAAGCCTTTTGATTTGAGCAACTTTTGATTTTCTTCGCGCATAACGGAACCGCCTCCGGTAGCGACTACCTGATTTTGCAGCTCTAAAATTTCTGCTAAAGCATTGGTTTCCCGATCGCGGAATCCATCTTCCCCTTCCACGTCGAAAATTCGAGCGATATCGACACCAGTACGTTCTTCAATATAGTGATCACTGTCCAGGAAATCACGGTACAGTTTTTTGGCCATAATGCTACCTATGGTCGATTTGCCTGAACCCATTGGACCAATGAGAATAATGTTGCGATTGTTCATGACGCTATAATACTCGTAAACCCAATTAGTTTTCACCCACAAAAAAGGGCAACCGAAGTTGCCCTTTAGTTATTTAAGCGTCTTATTCTATCGAATATCGAGATCAGAGCCCTGGAGTATTTTCGGAGTTACAAAAATTAGTAATTCTGATCGATCGTCAATATTGCTGGTCGATTTGAATAGGTTACCGATGATTGGTAGATCACTAAAAAAAGGAACCCGAGTAACTTGAGTTATCTGTTCTGTTTCGTAAATGCCACCGAGAACAACCGTCTGTCCATTATCGACCAGTAGTTGAGATTGAACCTCACGGGTATCAATACTAGGTGCTGATATTCCCTCCCCGAATGAGACGTCTTCGCCCCGTGAATCTTTGTGAACGTCAAGATCCATTATAACTCGGTCGTCGGGCGTTATCTGAGGAGTTACCTCAAGTGAAAGTACCGCTTTTCTAAATTTTAGGGTTGCTTTACCTTCGTCTAGTTCGAGGTAGGGGATTTCAACACCTTGCTCGATTCTAGCGGTATGCGAATCAGCAGTGATAACCCGAGGACTTGAAACAACTTCGCCGCGCCCTTCAACCTGAGCTGCTGAAAGTTCCATTTCAAGCAAAGTTCCGAAGGGTAGTTTGGCTAAGGCCAGCGCGAAAGTACCCGCTGGATTTTGAACGGGAAGATTAACATTTAGAGCATCAAAGGCTTCACCACCGCCGCTAGTTCCCAAAGAATTGTTAATCCCAAATATATCCCCTGAAACTACGGCCCCATCCCCAGCCTGGTTTCCGCCATAACTGTTATTAGCAACTCCGAATCGAACGCCCAGCTCTTTACTAAAATCATCATTTGCTATGACAACTCGAGTTTCAATTAATACCTGACGAACTGGGATATCTAGTTCAGCCAGGAGTTGCCTGACATTGACCAGACTGGAATTGGTATCTTTAACCAGAAGTGTATTAGTTCTAATATCGACACTGACGGAGCCACGGGGAGAAAGAATTGCATTGTCTTTCTGATTAAGCAGCTCTGCCATGTCTTCAGCTTTGGCGTAGTTGACTTTGACGAACTCAGTTCTGAGTCGTTCGAGCTCCTCTACCTGCTTACGAGACTCGAGTTCAAGTTTTTCCCGTGCTGTTATTTCATCAGTCGGTGCAATTAAAATAACGTTTCCAGATCTGCGTTGTGCCAGCCCTTTTGTTTTCAGGATGATGTCCATGGCCTGATCCCAGGGAACATTCTTCAGCCGCAAAGTCAGGTTGCCCTGCACTGAATCACTGACTACGAGATTAAGACCCGTGAAATCTGCCAATAACTGGAGTACTGATCGAACTTCGATATCCTGAAAGTTAAGAGAGAGACGTTCGCCAGTAAAACCGAACTTTTCCTTCTTTT
>JBLIOG010000083.1:0-14902 GCA_047639625.1 Gammaproteobacteria bacterium | reverse complement strand
AGGGAACTGCAGCGCAATATTGAATAAAAGGTTATCGGTATAAACAAGCTCAAAATCTAAGTGAAAAACAGACGTTTAGCTACAGTGCAGGCGTATAAAATGACGCCCAGGTTGACTCGCTTGATTGATTCAAAGTTACACCGAAAATGGAGCCCAGAACAAATATCAGGCTGGCTACGAGAAAGCGAAGCGGAGTCAATCAGCTACGAAAGTATTTATCAGTATATTTGGAAAGACAAGAAATCAGGTGGTCAGCTATACCATCATTTACTTCGACAGGGTAAATGTTATCAGCCGCGCAGTAAGAGTCAGGCAGGTCGATGCCATATCAGAAATAGAGTGAGTATCGATGAGCGCCCGGCTATCGTCGATGAGAAAACCCGGGTAGGTGATTGGGAAATTGACCTGGTTATTGGCAAGGGGCATAGTGGCGCGCTAGTCACGATTGTGGAGCGTGCAACGAGCTTTGCGGTGTCAAAGTGGGTAAATGGTAAATCGGTTGATATTGTTACAGCAGCGACCATCTCATTTCTAGAGCCTTACAAGGCGGCAGTATTGACGATAACCGCAGACAATAGAAAAGAGTTTGCTTACCATGAAAAAATGATCGCAGCGCTGGATGCGACGCTGTATTTTGCCGATCCCTATTGTTCCTGGCAACGTGGTTAGAATGAAAATACGAATGGATTGTTAAGGCAGTATTGGCCAAAGAAAACAGATTTTAAAAAGGTCACTCATAGGAATGTCACATCTGTCATTGTTGCTCTCAATAATAGACCGAGAAAAAGCTTAATTATCAAACACCGGCCAGCAAGATGGGCGAACACATGGCAGCATTAGCTGCTTAATAGGTTATGCACTTCGAGGTTGAATCTGCCAGATATAAGTGACTGCACAACAGACGGTAATAAACAAAGTAATGATCATTTTGGCGTCCTGTTGAATAATCTAAAGACTGAACGTTATTTATTTAAATCACGTGAAATCATAGGCGCCAACATATTACATTAATGTTTTGATATAATTTGAAAAGGTTATGCTTTATGGTTTTTTTGATATTTGATGAATTGTATGTTGGCATGAGGATGTTTTCTTTCGAAAGTGAGGGAACGTCCTCGATGACAAATGCCGCCTACTCTCGGACTCAGTTCCCCTGAGGGTGATCTGCCAATTAAAAACATTTTACTAGCCCCCGCTTCGATTTGGAGGGAATTAAGGGACTATAGAACGAAGGGGGCAAAAACCATATTGACGTTTGTTATTCTGCGTCAAAAAAAGCCTACTAAATTCACTCCGAAACCTCCCTCAAACAATCATTAAAACACCAACATCAGTGCAGCACAGCTATGTTTTGAAATAACAGAGACAGCCGCCATCTCCAGTTTGAAATCGGCCCAGCGCATGATAGGAACGCTAAAAGCTAAAGGCTGCCAATTTTCACTGGATGACTTTGGCTCGAGAGTTAGCTCCTGACACAGTTGTAAGGATTATATATAACTCACTAAATCATTTTTCCGGAATTATATGAAATCTCTAGCAACGACCCGTATGCGCCGTCAAGACCTATTTCCCCATGTTGTCGGGAACGGCCGCTTTTTTGCCCAAAGCGGCCGTTCAGGTCAGTTAGTTGGTCGATACTGGTTTGTTGATCTACATCCAGTAACCAAATCTAGCCATAAATCCATTATTCATCCGCTCATCTTGTGCCGTTTCAGCCTGTTTAAGCCGTTCAAAAGTTTTCCAGTTCATGCCTTTAGGTTTGAAGTGAACCCAGTCGGTCAGTTTGCCAGGATCAAATAAAGGGTTTTCAGCATCGAGCTTGTGACAATCTTTTCGAGCCTTTCTCGCTATCCGACCCAGATAAGTTTCAGGCTTGCTACCATAGGCTAGGCGATAGGAATATGGTCTGTTCTGCCGAAGGGCAGTAATTCAGGCCGATATTAAAACCTGCTGCAATAAGGTAAATGCATTCCCGAGGTGACCCCCAAAATTTCCAACCAATAGCGAGGAAATTGAAAGGTCTTTTTAACTTATTGATTTTAAAAAAAAAGCCCCTGAAACAGGAGCTTTTTAATTGGTGCCGGCACCAAGAGTCGAACTCGGGACCTACTGATTACAAGTCAGTTGCTCTACCAACTGAGCTACGCCGGCGTATTACGTTCATCTCACAATCATGAAGATTGCCATAGTCTTGCTGACTATTTCCGACAGTCGCGGATTCTAGGGTTTTTGATCATTTATGGCAAGAGTTTTCCCTCAAACCTAAAAAACACCGTTAATTCTACTGTGAGTGTCTATTGCGCTGAATCTAAGATAGGTTTTCAAGCTGCATCACCTTCGCGACCCACACTACGATCCCACTGTGTTTATCCGCACTGAGCCGGTATTTGGCTAATCCCCTTTTCACTATCTTTTTCATCGATGAGCACGAGCGCTTCAGACGTACTCGGTTGTTGGTTGTATAACCAGTATATTGTGCGTTGCCGATAACGGGCTTCCGACCTGGCATTATAATTGAGTTCACGTAAGCGTTTAATTCTAGCTTCAGCATTTTTCTTTAACCCGAAAACACCTAACGAAAGGACATTCGATTTACCTTCTTCATTTACTATTATGTAATCGCGAATTCCTTGAGACCCCAGCTTTTCGGCTGTCGCAACTGCCGCTTCACGGTTTTTATGGCCATCCAGATAGACCATTACACCCAGATATTCTCTGTCTTTCACTGACTTAAGGTCGGTCTTAATAGTTTTAGATTGATATCGGCCGCTTATTTCTAGCGCTCGTTTCTTATCCCGGAAAGGTCCGATCGTGTAACAAAGCTCGAGATCACCCTGGTCTTCAACTATTAGCTCTGCATCTTTAGGTTCGCTGTCAGATGAGGTAGAAACATTTTCGGCCTGGACCGTGGGACGGTTTTCAGGCAGTAATACGAGTGTCTCAGCAACCGGTAGATTTGGCGTCCTGGTCGAAAGTTGATCCTGAGGTAGTAACCATTGGACAAAACCAAACGCAATATTTGCAATCAATAAAAGGGCAAAAAAGATTTTCATAAATTATTTTTAATATGTGCCAGCAAGCCCTTGAATACAAGGTCAGTAAACACTATCCGCTCAATACCGTTAAATTCAGGAACGAGTCGCCAGTCGCCACCCGACAGAACTAGATTTGTCGACCCATCCAACAATGGTAGCCAACGCCGTACGATATTACCCAGTCGTGTTTCGGTATCCCCAGATTCATAGTCTATCTGAATACAACTTTCGGTTGTACACCCCGGTTTATCAGTTTGCAGAATATCGGGATGCTCAAAATCGGCAGTTCGCATGACTGTTTTAAATTGTTCGGCCGATGTGTGAAATCCGGCGATGATCGCGCCACCGAGATGACGTCCGTCAGATTTTAACAAATCCACCGTGATAGCCGTTCCAGCATCAACAATAATTGCATCGCCTTCTATAGAGTCAGCGGTTCCTAATAAGGCAAACCATCGATCACTACCCATCCGGGCCGGTTGTTGATAAGCATTAATGACTCGACCCGTTATAGCGGCAGAACTGACTTGTTGATATTGACCCCCGAACCGATCTTTAAGTCGATCCACGATAGTTTGATGGATATCGTCAGCCCTCACCGATGTTTGATAACAGGATTTACTTTCGACAGACTCGAGATATTGATCGAGACAGTTTTGCCAGTTACCGTTGGTTCGCCGGGAAAAACTCGACCGTAATGTGCCATGCTCCCAACATTGAGCTTTGATCGATGTATTGCCAATATCAACCAATAACATGGTCAGTCCTGAGGGCGTAAGGAGATATCGGCGGCCGAAAAATATTGAAGCCCGTTTTCGGTTTTCAAACCAATTTGGCCCGCCGAGTTTATACCGCAATTTAATCCATCAACTTTCTCATTAACCAATAGAGCCGTTAAAGGTTGTTGATAATAGGCATCATTGCGATTGAATTCTGCCCTCAAATCGTCGATTTCATTTTCATCAAACTGATCAATCCGCCCGATTACTTCTGAGATACAGACTGTCAGCAACTTCCCACGTTCAACCGGGGTATTATTTGAGATTTCTAGCGATGTTGCCGATAAATCAGCACTCACCAGTTCGGCTTCACTGACATGTACATTAATACCAAAACCAATCGCCAGAAAAAACTGTGATCCGATGATTCGCGATTCGATCAATATGCCACCGACTTTTCTTCCTTCCAGTAAGAGGTCATTTGGCCATTTCAATCGGGTAGATGGATAACCCGATTGCTGCAAGCTTTCACATAGTGCCAGTCCGGTTAATATTCCAACCAGGCCAATTGACTTTGCAGGTATATCAACCAACATGCCAACCGTACAATAAATATTTTTTGCGTAGGGAGATATCCACGCTCTGCCTCTTCTTCCCCGACCCGAAGTTTGCGACTCCGCGAGGCAAATCACATTATGATGACAGTTTTCATAATGTTCGAGCACATCACGGTTGGTCGAGCCTGTTTCTGTTTTATAGAGCCAGTCAAATCGCTCCTGGTGATCGAAGTCACATCCCTGACAAATCAGGCCTAAATCTAGAGTGGATAATTCGGTCACTGACCCGCCCAACTATTACGAGCTGGAAAGTCTCCTTCACGACTCTGGAAAAATACAGTCGTCTGTTTTGCAACCTGCAAACTGACTTCAAAGTCATATAGCTCATCGCGTCGAAACGCGTGGACTTTCCAGCAATCATCGGGCTGCGCCAAACCGAGAGCTTCTTCAAATCTTATTAGACTTACTTTCAGACCATTAATCGCAATGATGCTATCGCCGGCAGACAACCCTGATAGCTGAGCGGCACCGTCCTCTTCGACCTTGATTATGTTTAACATGCCATCGGCTTCCTCGACATGCGCACCAAAACTGACGAGTGGACTTTCGTCTTCGATCAACTTGCCTCCGAGATCTTTCTGATTAAAAGATGATCTGAAATGACAATCGACGCCAATAAAGTCTAATAACTTTGATACCGGTAATTCGTTTGCAGCCTGTATCCAGTCGTCAAGTTCTGTACGCCATGTGTCATTAGTCAGCTCCAGAATAATCGATTGGATGTCGTCATCGTCAACGCCCTTTTGTGTGCTCTTCCATCGCTTCCAGAGTTCACGCATAACATCATCAAGAGATACCGCAGAATCACTGACCGCTCGCATTTTTAAATCGATACACAGCGCAATTAACGCACCTTTGGCGTAGTAACTAACAATCGCATTGGGTGAATTTTCATCCTGTTTATAAAATTTTGTCCAGGCATTAAAACTCGATTCATAGGCTGACTGACGGCGACTACCCTTTCCTCTCGATACACGCGTTAGCGTTTGCGCCAACAATTCCAGATAGGTGGTCTCGTCGATTAAGCCACATCGCAACAGAGCCAGATCATCATAATAAGAAGTAATGCCTTCGAAGGCCCAGAGCAAACCGGTGTAAACTTCATTTTGTAAACCAGCGGTTTGATAGACCGCAGGTTTTATCCGTTTGACGTTCCAGGTATGAAAATATTCATGACTGCACAAACCAAGAAAATCACGATAGCCATCTGATATTTTAGCCTGCCCCTTTTGGGGTAAGCTATCGCGGGCACAGATCAAACTGGTACTGGCTCTATGCTCAAGTCCGCCATAGCCATTGCCAACCACAAGCGTCTGAAACTGGTAATAAGGCATAGGGGCCGGTTCACCGAAGAAACGTATATGGTGTTCGCAAATTATTTTGAGATCATGAGCCAGACGCTCTTCGTCGAGTTCAAATCGACCGGTTAAGATCATGTCATGCGGAACACCACAAGCTTCGAATCGGATCTGTTTAAATCGCCCCATCTCAACAGGGTGATCAATCAGTTCATCATAATTTTCAGCTTCAAACTGACCAAAACCGAATTCAACACCCGACCTACGAGTCATTGCCGTCGCCAGTTTCCACTCTTTACAATAATTGGCCGATGGCTGATCTATTTGCACCATGCAAGACGATTCAGCTTGATCTACAACTTCGAGAAAAACACTACAACCATTAAAATAACCATGCAAATTATCCAGATGCGCACCGCGCACAGACAGATCATTCGCATACACCAGATATTCAACAGTAATCGCCTGATCGGTCGCTTCAATCTGCCAGTTCGATTTATCGAGCTGCGTAATCGTAATTGTCTTACCTCCAGCGTTTGCATCTAGAGAAACAATATGCCGACTAAAATCCCGGATCATGTAACTGCCGGGAATCCAGTTGGGAAGCCGTATTCGTTGACCTGAGGAATCGGGTTTTGGGATGGTCAGGCTGACATTAAAATAATGGCTGGCAGGATCACGACTACTGATCTGATAGTGATTCATTGATGGAGATATTTCGCGGTTTGAAAAATGCGAATTGTAGCACTATTCGATTAAGTCGGAATGCGTTAGCCGGGTTCACTAAGACGAAAATATATTCTAATAAAATCCCACCTCGGATACGTTCCTCGGCAGGGTAATTGTCGACTATAATGCCAGCTTTATTTCGTATTCGAACCAACTTATGACCGACACCTTACAACTTCTAAGAAGATCTTCGACACCGGCTAAAGCTTTGGTCGAGCCCGCACCAACAGACGCTGAACTGGAAAAAATATTTGAGATCGCGATGACCGCCCCCGATCATGGGCGTCTACGGCCGTATCGATTTATCACTATTCGAGGCGAAGACCGGAAAGAATTGTCGGCTGTTTTTGCTAATGCTACAAAACGCCGTGATCCCGAAGCCACCGAACAAAGCATCAGAAAACAACGCGACAAACCACTTCGTTCGCCACTAATCGTTGTTGTTGTTGCGCAGTATATTGAGAGCCCGAAAATCCCTCAGGTAGAGCAATTACTCAGTGCTGGAGCGGCTACCCATAACATCCTGCTCGCGAGTAACGCATTGGGGTTTGGATCAGTATGGTTAACCGGCGATAATGCCTATGACCAATATGTGCGTGATTCACTCGAAGTGAAATCGAATGAGGCCATCGTAGGATTTGTTTATCTAGGCACAGATAGTCAGTCGGTGAATCGACTGAAAAAAACCAGCCTGGAAGGTCGAGTCAGACGATGGCCATAAAAGATACTATCAACAATCAATAGAAACCGGTCGACGTCGCGTGTTTAAAAAACGTCTATTTCGCTAGTACCGACTCTACATTGTGGACGGCTTTAATTAGTTTGCATCGTGTTAAGCACTTCTCCATTTGCCGCAATGGCCTGCTGGAGCTGAACAATTCTTTCAGCAACAACAGTAGGGTCTTCACTGGCTGAGGCTTGTTGATTAAGCCGAACCAGTTGCTCAACAAACACTTCAAGTGCAGTCATTCGATTACCAACATTGTCCATCAACTGAAGGGTATTATCTTCAAACCGTGGCGCATTAACAACGGTCACAATATGGTCTTTAATCTGTCTAGAAATCGATGATATGGTTTCAGACTGATTGACTACGCCGGTATTCAGTGACTTCATTTCTCCCCACATATTCGCAACCCGTGCCTGTGATTCGTTTGCAACCGTCATATCGGTGCCCGAAATGTCGGCAACCATTTCAGCCAGGTTTGAAATCGATGCCTGGGTACTGGTTACCAGACCCCTTATTTCGTCACTAAACTGTGCCGTGCGTTGAGACAGGGTTCTTACTTCGTCCGCTACCACCGCAAAACCTCGCCCAGCCTCACCTGCCCTGGCAGCTTCAATAGCAGCATTCAACGCCAGCAAATTGGTTTGTGAGGTGATTTGATTAACATCATTAAGCAAACTCACCACATCTTCGACCTGCCGGTTCATAGCATCGAACGATTGGCCGACATTACTGCTTCTGCCAACCATTTTGCTGATGATCCGGACAAAACTATCAACAATCTCATCCGCTTCAAGGGCAAATCGATCAATTCCATGGGTTTGAGCCGTTGTTTCACCGCCTTTACTGACTGCAGCCAGGGACTCGACTAATTCACCAAGCAATCGATTCTGACCGTCAGATCGCGATTCTGTACCACTAATACCGCTCGATAACCTGGTCGTAGCACTATTTACGGTATCCCGCATTTGCTTCATGTCTTTATGCAGGATTTTAAATTGACCGGCAACTTGCGAAAACGCCGAGTCGAGTGCCCTCGATTGCTTACCATATACCTCGATGATTTTCGCAGTGGCCTGAGTATCATTGGGCTCGGATTTTAAAATTGATTTTTGCCGCAGTAGAATTATGGCAACACAAATCAATGAAAGTGATACCAGAATCATTGGCATGAAATTGGGCCCATCGAGTCCGAGCGTAATGAGTGTGGTAAGCTGCAATATAATTGCGACGACAGTTAGCAATAACATTTTCATATCATCTCTTTTGATAATTAAACGGTTTCGAAAGTTATCGGCACATAACCAGATTGCTTTAACATCGAAGAACTATTTTGTTTTTATAGTCGATAATTGAAAAAGGTATTAATTTATTTGCCTAATTATCCGTTTTATCTGCAGTTTTTTAAAGGGATCAGTTAAAGTGACAGGTCATCTATTTGACCACATACCCAACCTAATGGCCGACTCCAGCGCCGTCGATAACGACAGTCCAAATTTTATTCGTGACATGATTTCAAAGGATATCGAATCCGGGAAAACGTTGCAGGTTATTACTCGGTTTCCGCCCGAACCCAATGGCTATCTGCATATCGGCCACGCCAAATCTATTTGCCTCAATTTCGGTGTCGCTGAGGAGTTTGGCGGGCTTTGTAACCTCCGGTTCGACGACACTAATCCCGAAAAAGAGAACATTGAATACATCAACGCCATCAGAAAGGATGTGGAATGGTTGGGATTCAAATGGCACAGTAACCCGAGCGCTTCAGATTATTTTGATCAACTCTATCAATATGCCCATGATCTAATCGATAAAGGCCTTGCCTATGTCGACAGTCAAACGGCGGACGAGATCAGGCAAAACCGTGGCTCCCTGAAAACCACTGGAAGCAATAGCCCATATCGAAATCGAACCGTTGAAGAAAATAAATCCTTATTCACAGCGATGAAAAATGGTGAATTTGCCGATGGAGAACAAGTTCTACGCGTAAAGATAGATATGCAGTCGGGCAACATTAATCTGCGCGATCCGGTGATTTATCGGATTCGACATGTCAACCATCATAATACTGGCGACACCTGGTGCATTTATCCGCTGTATGATTACACCCACGGTTTATCAGATGCCATCGAAGGCGTTACGCATTCGCTTTGCACGCTCGAATTTGAAGATCATCGACCTCTCTACGACTGGGTCCTGGACAATCTCAACACGCCTTCCCGGCCCGAACAAACTGAATTTTCACGACTTAATCTCGAATATTCTTTAACCAGTAAACGAAAACTCAATCAGTTGGTCACCGAAGGTCATGTGAGTAGTTGGGATGATCCAAGAATGCTGACCATTGCAGGCATGCGTCGCCGTGGTTTCACGCCCGAGTCATTGAAGCAGTTTTGTAAAATGATCGGTGTCACTAAAAAAGACGCCATTATAGAAATGGGTGTACTCGAAAATGCACTTCGTGACGATCTTAACAGGCGGGCCGTTCGCCGAATGGCGGTCCTTAATCCAATAAAGGTAATCATCGAAAATTACCCGGAAGGCGAAGAAGAATGGTTTGAAGGCCCAAACCACCCGCAAAACCCTGACTACGGCACCCGTAAAGTACCCTTTAGCCGTGAGATTTACATTGAACGCGAAGACTTTATGGAAGATGCGCCTAAAAAGTTTTTTCGTCTTAGTGTCGGCCGCGAAGTCCGCCTACGTTTTGCCTGCTATATTACTTGCACCGAGATCATCAAAAATACGGACGGCGAAGTTGAGTCATTGATTTGTCAGTACGATCCAGAAAGTCGTGGTGGTAATACGCCCGATGGCCGTAAAGTCAAAGGAACCATTCATTGGGTCAGTGCAAGCCATGCAATTGATGCTGAAGTATTTTTGTATGACCGGTTATTCAATAACCCGACTCCAGGTTCATTAGATGACTTTCTCAGAGCACTTAATCCCGAATCGAGCATTAGCATGCCGCATGCAAAACTCGAACCGTCCATAGATTTGACCAACAATCCTCTGGCTTATCAGTTCGAACGACTGGGATATTTTATTGCGGATTCCAGTTCGACCGAGCAAAAGCCTGTTTTTAACCGGACCATGACGCTCCGTGATAGTTGGGCCAAAATAGACAAAAAATGAGCTGTTAGTCGCGTGAAAAAACCGGCTATCCAATACTTTCTGGAACATCTGGCAGGTTATTCTCCTGCCAGTCGCTTTCGGCTGGCACGGTTGATCGCCTTTCTGATGGTGCACTCGCGCAATCGCATTTCGCAACAAACCCGACAAAATATACAACTCTGCTTTCCAGCTCTACCCAAAGCGGAGCAAGTGTCACTGACTAAAGAATCGATTCTACACAGTTGCCTTTCACTGCTGGAACTATCTGACATCTGGTGTAAGCCTGTCGCGCAAAGTTTGGCATCTGTCTCGAAGGTCACTGCACCTGACTCGTTTCATCAAACAACCAACGGTTCTATTATTATTGCACCGCATCTGGGAAGCTGGGAATTATTAAACATCTGGCTTGCTGACCGATGCGAACTAATCAGCCTGTACAAACCACAGGACAACTCAGATACCGATTACTTTATGTTACAAAGTCGAAGTCGAAATGGCGCTACACTTGTATCTACTTCGACCTCTGGTTTACGGCAACTGATGAAAGGTTTACGACAGGGGAAATGCCTGATGATCTTGCCCGATCAAAAACCGGGAAAACGATCGTCAAAAATTGACAGTCCTTTCTTTGGGCACACCGCACCGACAACCAGCCTGATTTATAATCTGTGCCATCGAACCAAATGTAATGTATATATTGCTACGGCAATACGCAGCAAATCCGGTGATAAATTTCGGATAGTCGTTGACACTATGAATTGTGATAGATTGTCAGCTTCCCCGGAATCAAGTGCAGAATACCTTAATCAGAGCATTGAGAGTTTGGTACGAACCTGTCCGGAGCAGTACCAGTGGGGATACCCCCGTTTTCGAAAATCGGTTTATCGAGCTATTGAACCGACCTAATCGTCTCGACCAGGCAGAAAGCCAGGGAAGTAAATATCATGATCGAATCACTGACTTCAATCTACCGGGGGTTTGTCCTGCGCCGACCGAAACTCTGCCTCGCTTTTGTCATCCTGTTTGTCGCATTTTTCTCGGCGTTTACCGGTGATTTCGAACTCGATGCCTCGGCCGATTCTTTAATACTTGAAAACGACGCAACCCTCAAATATTACCGCAGTATTCGGGATAAATACGGTTCTGACGATTATCTAATTGTCACCTATAGCCCGACCAATCCATTATTTAGCAAAGAAACACTGGCCCAAATCGGCAGTCTCAGAGACGAACTCATCGCACTCGATTCAGTAGGATCAGTGGTCAGTCTTCTCGATGTGCCACTGCTCAGTAGCCCGCCTATGACACTAGCTGAAGTCTCGCGTCAAATACGAACTCTGGACAGTGATGATGTCGATATCGCCCTCGCTGAAACAGAAATGCGCACCAGCCCGCTCTACGAAAATCTGCTGGTCAGCAGCGATGGCGGCACTACGGCTATGCAGGTTAACCTGACTGAAAACCACACTTTGATCGATTTAATCAATAAACGTGATGCACTCTACGACAAACGCGAAACGCTACCGGATGTGCAACAGCGTCTCGATATGTTGACCAGCAAAATCAAGGTTCTCAATCTAAAGCACAAGCAGGATCGAGATCAGGTAATCGCGGATGTCCGACGGATTATGGACAAATATCGAAGCGAATCCGTACTCTACCTGGGCGGTGTACCGATGATTGTCGCTGACTCTATCGAATTTATACGCAGCGACCTGAAAGTATTCGGGGTTGGAGTTGTTCTGTTTATCGTCCTGATTCTGGCGATTTCATTCCGTTCGGTTCGTTGGGTAGTTTTACCGTTGGTAGCCTGTGTCAGCAGTGCCGTGGTCATGGTGGGTTATCTCGGTCTGAGCCACTGGCCCGTCACGGTGGTTTCATCCAACTTTATTTCATTATTACTGATCATCACCTTATCGCTCATAATCCATTTAATCGTGAGATACCGCGAAGTATCACAGCTTCAGCCTGACTGGAGTCAGTTCGAGTTAGTCGATGAAACCATCAAAAGTAAATTCGTACCTTGTTTTTATACGGCATTAACGACGATCGTTGCGTTTGGCTCATTGCTCGCGAGTGGTATCCGCCCCGTTATCGACTTTGGCTGGATGATGGTGCTTGGAATTATCATATCAATGGTATTAGCTTTTACACTGTTTCCTGCTGTCCTGGTGATGCTACCCAGATTGAACACGGAAACTAATTCAGATGTAACCGGAAATATCACTGCAAGCATAGCTCGTTTTATCGAACATAAAACCGCAACCAGTGTTCTCTTTTTTCTGATGTTAATCGGAATCGCGGCAACAGGGCTCCCGCAGCTATCAGTTGAAAATCGTTTTATTGATTATTATCAGGAAGATACAGAGATCTATCAGGGTATGAGCCTGATAGATGAAAAGCTCGGCGGTACGACACCAATGGATGTCATTATCGATGCGCCAGCCGATGAAATTCTGGAACCCGATGAATACGCTGGAAATGAGGATCTGACTTCTTACAGCTACTGGTTTAACCGTGATGGATTACTGGAAGTAGCCAAGTATCATGAATATCTGGAAAGCCTGCCGGAAACCGGAAAGGTACTGTCCCTGCATACCGGCATAAAAATGTTAGAGACCCTGAACGAAGGCAAACCGTTTAACGATTTTAAACTAGCTGTCGTCTACAAACGGCTACCAGTTGACGTTAAAAAGGCACTATTCGACCCGTATCTATCAAAAGACGGTAACCAATTGCGATTCAGTATTCGAATGTATGAATCGGATAAAAATCTAAAACGTCAGGCCTTGCTTGATAAAATCTATACTGATTTAACCGGGAAATTTGGACTCGATCCTGAACAGGTCACCCTCTCCGGTATGGCTGTTTTATACAACAACCTGCTACAAAGCCTGTTTAAGTCACAAATATTAACCATCGGTGCAGTCTTTATCGCCATCCTCGGCATGTTCCTGTTGTTGTTTCGAAATTTGAAGCTGGCAATGGCCACTATCCTGCCGAACATGATTGCCGCAACGTTTATCCTCGGACTCATGGGCTGGATAGGAATCCCGCTCGACATTATGACGATCACCATCGCTGCCATCAGTATTGGTATAGGGGTTGATGATTCCATCCACTACGTTCATCGATTTCGCGAAGAATTTGCGATTGACCAGGATTATTGGGGTGCGGTTCGCCGGTGTCATAATAGTATTGCGCGGGCGCTTTATTATACGACCGTAACCGTTGTGCTCGGTTTCTCAATTTTGGCGTTGTCGAATTTTATTCCAACTATTTATTTTGGATTGTTGTCAGGGTTGGCGATGTCTGCTGCGTTAATTGCGAATTTGATGTTGTTACCGATTTTGATTGTTAAATTTAAATTGGCATAGAGGTTGGTTGTTTATTTAGTTAAATATCTCGAGGTATTTCACACACGAGATAGATTTTTCCTTCGTAGCTACTCGCTCGACAGGGTGCAAGACACTTTTGGGGCTTCAAAAGTGCCTTGCACCCTGTCGAAAAAATTAGTTATGGAATGACTTTCGAGATTGGGTGTGAAACAAAATCACCCTCCAACTTTAGCCTTTTCATTCGATTGCTATAAAAGTTTATCTTTTAAAAAAAAATTCAATAAAACTGTCGTATCCTCCCTCCTCTATTCGTCATAACAATAATTCCAGTAAACTATCTGGGAGAAAACCCGAATTGTATTTCTGCTCATAAGCAGAATATTCACCCCAAAATCATACGAGGAATCTCAAAATGGCTAAATTTATATTCGTATATCACGGTGGCACCATGCCCGAAACTCAGGAAGAAGGCATGAAAGTCATGGCTCAATGGCAAGCCTGGCATGGCGGCATGGGCGAAGTTGTAGTCGACCCCGGTAGTCCGGTCGGAATGCCGTCTACTGTTCACAGTGACGGATCTGTGTCGGCAGATGGTGGCGCTAATCCTACTAGTGGTTATAGCATTATCAATGCAGCTGATCTTGATGCTGCAACCACATTGGCAAAGGGCTGCCCAGTGCTTGAAATGGACGGTTCGGTCGAAGTTGCCGAATTAATGGAAATGTAGGTACCGGAGAAAAACTTAATGCAATATTTACTCTTAATATATAGCGCGGAGGGCAGTGGCCCACAACCCGGTGAAGACGGTTTTCCGCAATTTATGAATCGCTACATGGCCTTTACCCAGGAAGTAAAGGAACAGGGTGCATTCGAAGCAGGGCAACCACTTGAAGATATCAGCACGGCGACGACAGTTCGGGTTCGAGACGGTAAAACGTTAATCAGTGACGGGCCGTTTGCAGAAACCAAAGAAGTACTCGGGGGTTACTATCTGCTTAACTGTGACCATCTTGATCAGGTGCTGGAATTTGCAGCAAAAATTCCAACCTCGGAATTTGGCAGTATTGAAGTCAGACCCATAATGGAAATTCCAGGCGCCGGTTGAAACCTCGGGAACTCGACTCGCGGACGCTGATCGATGAAATCGTCCGGGAAAATTACGGCAAAGTTCTGTCCTTATTAATCAGCCGGTTAAATCATTTCGAACTGGCCGAAGATGCGCTCCAGGAAGCGATAATCGCTGCGATTGAAACCTGGAGCGACGATTTAATTCCTGATAATCCTGTTGCCTGGCTAGTATCCGTTGCGAGTCGTAAAGCAATAGA
>JBLIOG010000082.1:0-14945 GCA_047639625.1 Gammaproteobacteria bacterium | reverse complement strand
CAGGATGGTACGATGGAAACATTGGCGGGTGTTGAAATTAATCCCAATCATTCACAGGTGATGATGTGTGGAAGCACCGACATGATCCGCGATGTTTCTGACTTTCTAAAATCCCGCGGTATGAAAAAACATCGCCGACGAGATCCAGGTCATTTCACAACAGAAAAGTACCATTAATATTGGTCACTCATTACGTGAGAACATCAAGCAGTGAAAGCGTCATTCGGGCCGTGGCGCCCCAAAGTAATTCTCCGTCAAAATAATCATAATAGATGATTGGCCATCGTTTATTCGATTCAGGATGAAAACGCTCATCAATTTTGTAATTTCGATCATCGGCTAACCAATTAAGTGGAATGGTAAAGGCCCGGGCGACCTCTGTTTGATCAAGTTTCAAAGGATATGGCCAGCTAAACGTCGCTACATACGGTGTTACCTGAAACTGACTAATCGTATGGTGATGGTTAATTCTGCCTAAAACCTCAACATCCTTTAGTTGAAGTCCAATTTCTTCCTCGGCTTCACGTAAAGCAGTTGCTTCCAGGTCAATATCTTCGATCTCTCTTTTCCCACCCGCAAAAGCAACCTGTCCACTATGTCTATCGCCTTCAAAAGTCGTGCGCCTGATAAATAACAGATGCCAGGCATCGTCAATTCTTACAAATGGCACCAGAACTGCGGCTTCCCGACAATCTGCTTTAAGCATCTCGGGAGGAACGTCATAGGTCGGAAATCCTTGATCATGCAATCGATTCTGTATCTGACTTTTATCCAGTTTATCGAAATTGATCATTTGCAATCAATCGGTTTACGTAGTTGACAGTTCAACACAATTTGATTTTTTTCGGCGATGCTGGCATATCCCCAGATGCCAATTTCTTCGAGAGATCTAAAGCACCCGCTACAGATATTGTCCTCACCAAGCTCACATATGCCAATACACGGCGATTCAACAGCAAGACTTTGCATTTTAACGTCCCGTGACCAGCCGTTGAACTTCAGGGTGTTCTTTGAAATATGCGATAGCTTGACCGACTTTATTGAGTATTCGAGATTTATCGCGGCTCAGAACACCCTTCAAAACTAGATGATTTGAAACATGATCGCTACGGAATATCGTTTGTTTAATATCAGTCGCTGTAAAAAATAATTTCATCTCCGCACAAAGTTCGGGCAGATTCATGGATTGATAACTGCCATTAAAAGGTTGAATAAATCTGTCAGCACCCCGATAAAAAGTCAAAACTAACATGGCGAGATAATCAGGCTGAGCAGCATTTACTAAATCCGCTGACGCCAAAGCATGGTCCTCACTGAATTGGCGGCCACCCAGGCCGTTTAAAATCATCACAGATGTCTTTATTCCCACGGCTTTAGCTCGAATCAGCGATTCGATGGTTGATGCCTGGGTTTCTCCTTTGTCGATCAGCTTCAACAATGGGTCGTATCCCGATTCAGCCCCAACGTAAATAAGGTTCAGGCCAAGTTCACGCAGCTCGCTCAGGTCTCCATCCGATTTATTCTTAAGATCCGACGGCAGGCAATAGGATGAAACTCGATTCAGGTCTGGGAAGTTATCGGCAATAGAGTTAAGAATATTGCGTAGTCGTCGCATCGATAATACCAGTGCATCACCATCAGCCAGGAATATTCGGCGCGGATTTTGACCGGTTACGGCGCAGCGCCGAATTTCTTCCAATATGTCATGTTCAGATCTGGGTCGGAATTTCTTCTGGGAATCTGTATACATATCACAATAGGTACATCGATTCCAACTACAACCATTGGTTACCTGCAATATTAAAGACCGGTCTTCGCTGGGTGGACGAAATACTGGATTTATATAGCTAGCTGGAAATTCCTGGAACATCTATACAACTCAATAATAAAAACAGCGATCTGGACAGTTTTCAGGTTTACGGCAACCAGAAAACCATTGATTAATGTATTCTAATTCTCTTCCTCAGGCTTACAAGTATAAAAGTGATCAGAGACACAATAACTATTTGTAAGACAAATAGAAATTAACTACTATCGCATTTTTTCGCAGTCTCATCTGTACCCGACCAGGTTTAATAAATTGTCAGATAAAATTCTCAGCATCAGCCGTCGAACTCGCGCCACTCCGTTCACTAATCGTGTAGAAAGTTCAGACGTAAAAGCATATACCGTTTATAACCATATGCTTTTACCCACAGTCTTCGAATCGCTGGAAGCCGACTATTGGCATCTATGTGAACATGTTCAAGTTTGGGACGTGGCCGCAGAACGACAGGTTGAATTAATAGGCCCTGATGCCCAAAAACTGGTTCAGCTAATGACGCCAAGGGATGTCAGAAAGGCGGTCGATAACCAATGTTTCTATGTTCCACTCTGCGATGAAAACGGGATGATTTTGAACGATCCCATAGCGACCCGACATTCAGCCGATCACTGGTGGGTATCTATTTCAGACAGCGATATTTTATTATGGGCCAAAGGACTGGCCACAGGATTTGGGCTCGATGTTAAGGTGACCGAACCCGATGTCAGTCCCCTTGCGCTACAGGGCCCTAAAGCTGAAGATCTCGCAGCCCGGGTATTTGGGGAATCAGTTAGAGACATTCGATTTTTTCGCGGCAAAATGATGAAATGGCGAGATACTGAGTTTTTTGTCGCCCGTTCAGGATGGAGTAAACAAGGTGGATTCGAAATATATCTAAATGATTCGAGTCTGGGTGAAGCATTGTGGGATGATTGCTTCGACAAAGGCAAGGACCTCAACGTTCGAGCGGGTTGTCCCAATTTAATTGAACGAGTTGAAAGTGGCTTGATGTCATTCGGTAACGACATTCATTTTAACAGTAACCCTTTCGAATGCGGACTGGACAGATTCCTTGAAATTGAGCCTGATAGCAAAACTGATATTGAATCGTTAAGCCTCAACGCACTCAGGCAGCTAAAAGGGCAATCCAGGCGAAGCCTGGTCGGACTAGTTTTTGACAAAGAGATAGACGTTAATGATAAGAGCATTCATCTTGATAATACATTTATTGGTGAAATCCGTTCATGTTGTTGGTCACCCAGGTATAAAAAGTTCCTTGCTTTTGCGATGATGCAAACAGATTTCCTGGACCATCATTCTGAATTCACCTTCAATGGTTCAATCGCTAAAGTTCACTCTATTCCATTTGATATCGAAACTTTAAAATCGTAACCGAGTATACCTATGAGTCGATCAAGTTATTTGAAGCCGGATACCATAGCCCTGCATACAGGTTATGTACCTGAAAGTGATCATGGTTCCCGAGCGGTTCCGGTTTATCAAACTACCTCTTATGTATTCGAAAGTGTTAGTGACGGATCTTCATTATTCAATGTCGAACAGGGTGGACATATTTATAGCCGGATCACAAACCCGACTGTAGCGGTTCTGGAGCAACGGATTGCAGCATTAGAAAGTGGAACGGGCGCGATCTGTACAGCCTCGGGTATGAGTGCTCTATTTACAGCGTTTATTACACTCTGTTCCGCCGGTGACCATATCGTATCGTCAGCTCAGATATACGGTTCTACAGCAACGCTACTGAAGCACACAATAAAACGCTTAGGCATTGAGTGTACTTTTGTACCTATCAATGACGATCAAGCCCTTCGTGACGCTATAAAACCTAATACTAAAATCGTCTTCTGTGAATCTATCGGAAACCCCGGACTCGAAATCGCCAACATTCCGTCAATTTGTAACATCGCCCATGAATCTGGCGTCCCAGTATTGGTTGATGCAACCTTTGCAACTCCGAGTCTTTGTCGACCGATTGAACACGGTGCTGATATTGTTGTTCATTCTGTCACTAAATGGATGGGCGGACATGGTGTAGCCATCGGTGGCGTCATTGTCGATGGTGGGCAATTCGACTGGTCTGCCAGTGGACGATTCCCTGAGTTAACCGAACCTTATGCGCCATTCCATGGTATTCGATTCTGGGAAGAATTTGGACCCTCTGCCCTCGCAATGAAAATTCGTGCTGAATCAATGCGTGATATCGGAGCTTGTATGAGCCCGCACAATGCATTTCTTTTACTCCAGGGGCTGGAAACACTCAGTTTACGAATGCGCCAGCATGTCAGTAACGCCCAGCAACTTCTGGCATGGTTACAACAGCATGAAGCAGTAACCTGGATTAACTATCCCGATCTGGAATCTAATTCCAGTCACGAACTTGCCGAGACTTTGTTTCCAGATGGTGCCGGTTCGATGCTTTGTTTTGGTGTTACGGGTGGACGAGCTGGCGGAGCTGCATTTATCGATTCGCTACAACTAGCCTCAAACCTGGCCAACGTTGGCGATTCACGAACACTGGTGTTGCACCCCGGCAGTACTACTCATTCGCGATTAACACCGGAAGATATGAAAGCAGCGGGTATTAGCGAAGATATGATTCGAGTTTCGGTAGGTCTCGAAGATATTGCTGATATAAAGGCTGATTTTTCGCGTGGCTTTAAAGCAGCGCAACGTGTCGCAGGAGTTTAAAAATGTATCTTCAAGTCCGTGGACAAAAAACTTATGCTGCAACCGGTGGCAAAGATTTTGACGCCAAACTACCGACTGTTATGTTCGTGCCCGGCACCGGTCTCGATCACAGATGCTGGGCATTACAGACACGCTGGTTTGCCTATAACGGATTTTCAGTCTTAGCACCTGATTTTCCCGGTCACAGTTTATCCGATGGTGAACCGCTGACCTCTATTGAAGCAATGGGAGACTGGCTTGCCGATTTCATTCAAGCCAGCTGCGCTGAAAAAGTTCATGCCATCGGACACTCACAGGGGTTTCTTGACATGCTCGAATTAGCCCGCCAGCATCCGAGTTCTCTGCTGACGCTGACGGGCGTTGGCACAGCTGCAGAAATTCCTGTAAATCCTGCCCTGATAGAAGCCGCCGAAAAAGATCCGGGCCAGGCAGCTGACTTACTTTTACAATGGGGCTTTGGATCCGATGCTCAGTTTGGGGTCAGTGCGGTTCCCGGTATGCAACCCATCGCAATTGGACGACAGATCATGTCCAGCAATCCAATCCTTGAGGATCTTATTGCCTGCAGTGAGTATAAAAGTGGCAATCAAGTTGCTGAAACCATCAATCTACCGACCAAATTGATACTAGCCCGTAAGGATCGACTCACACCGGTTAAGGCTGGAATCGCCATTGGTGAAAAGATGAATGCGCAAATTTCAATCATCGAAAAATATGGCCATATGTTACCCATGGAAGCACCCAAAATCTTACTCAACGAACTCCGTAAGCTAAATCAATCAATTTAATTACTGCCATAATGAAATCATTAGATATTAAAAAGGTCGTCGTCATCGGCGCAGGTACAATGGGTTCCGGCATCGCCGGTCAGGTCGCCAATGCTGGAATAGAAGTCTGGTTACTGGATCTACCCTCAGATGATAATCCAAATGCGCTGGCCGAACGAGGGATGGAACGTCTGCGCAACCCTGATCAGCCGGGCTTGATTAGTCAGGACATGGAAGCCAACATTCACCTGGGCAACACGCGAGATGATTTTCATCAGATTAAAGATTGTGACTGGGTTGCTGAAGCTGTCGTGGAACGGCTGGACATCAAAAAAGCGCTGTATAAAAGACTCGACGAAACTTGCCACGACCAGGCCATAATCACCTCCAATACATCGACCATTCCGATTAGTTTACTGGTCGAAGACATGCCCGTTAACTTTAGAAAACGCTTCGCGATTACACACTTCTTTAATCCGGTTCGTTTTATGCGACTTCTGGAGTTGGTAAGAGGCGATGATACTGACCCTGAAATCATCGATACGCTCGCCGAATTTTGCGAAAGTCAGTTAGGTAAAGGTGTTGTTCCCTGTCTCGATACACCGGGTTTTCTTGGCAATCGGGTTGGCGTATTTGCCATTCAATGCGCGCTTCATGCGGCTTTTGATCTTGGATTGAGCCCTCAGGAAGCCGATGCTTTATTTGGCCGTCCTATGGGTATACCCAAAACGGGAGTATTCGGCTTATACGATTTAATCGGCATTGATTTAATGTCTGATGTTGTCCAAAGCCTCGTTAATATTTTACCCGACAGCGATCCATTTCATCAGGAGGCCGCAAAGATTAAACTGATGACCGATATGATTGCCAATGGACAAACCGGAAACAAACAGGGGCTTGGGTTTTACAAGGATGGCGAAGCGGGTCGCGAGGTTCTAAATTTTGACAGTCTAAAATACGAGGAAGCCCCTCGACTCAATCTTCCTCTGTCAGAACAGGCCGAGAAAAATGGCGTTATGGCATTGCTACAAGATCAATCTAAATATGGTAAATTTTCCTGGAGAGTGATTTCCCGAACCTTGTGTTATGCAGCGTCATTGATTCCTGAAGTTGGCGAGACGCCACTCGGAATTGATGATGCCATGAAACTGGGTTACAACTGGATTAAAGGGCCGTTCGAACTGATGGACGAAATTGGTAGCGATTACTTGATTGATCGCCTTCAAGCAGAACAGCAAGACGTACCGGCTTTTCTGCTGGAAGCACAGGGTTCCACTTTTTACCGCGTTAATGAAGCACAGTTACAGACCCGGCAAGCAGGTAACCATTGGAATGCTATTCAACGTTCTGACGGTACTATTCGATTTAACGAAAAACGCCAGACTTTAAAACCGCAAAATTCAACTGCATTAGCAAGCTGGTATAACCTCGACAATATTGCACTGGTCGAATTTCATAGCAAAGCTAATGCGCTCGATGCTGACTCGATGAATATTCTCGATGATGCGCGCTCAGCTGTTGAGAACCAGAATCTGGATGGGCTCATTATTCACAACGATGCTCAACACTTTTCCTGTGGCGTCAATCTGCAAGCTGTGCGTCATTTTTTTCGCCAGGAAGATATGTCAGGTCTCGATCAATTCCTCGCTGACTTTCAGACGACAGTGCACAGAATGTCAACGGCTTCCTTTCCTGTAGTTGCGGCACCGGTGGGTATGTCGCTCGGCGGCGGGTTTGAAGTCGTACTGCACGCTAAGCAAGTGATTTGTCATGCCAATTCAGTCATGGGGCTGGTTGAATCATTAGTCGGCGTGGTCCCGGGCGGGGGTGGATGTAAAGAAACGCTGTATCGATGGATTGAAAAACTTCAATGTGGAGACGATATCTCGAAAGCCTGCTGGAAGGCATTTATGAATCTTGGTTACGGAAAAACCGCCAGTTCGCCCGTTCTAGCCCGAAAACAGGCTATGTTACGCGGCAATGATCGTTTCGAAATAAATCGTGATAATTTGTTATCAGCAGCTATTCAGGCTATCAGAAACCCAGCCGAACAGGTTACCTTCGTGCGTCCTGATCTGACAATGCCCGGACGCCCCGTGTTTGAAGAAATGGTTAACTGGCTGAACGAACATTGCGCCAAAGGCCTATTTTTCCCTCATGATGTAACGGTAGGCACCGAGATGGCACGAATTGTAACCGGCGGCGATATAGAACCAGGTACTATCTGGTCTGAACAGGATTTTTACGACGCTGAAAGAAGTTCTTTTCTGTCGCTGGTTTCAACCGAGGCCACGCGAACCCGAATAAATAGTATGCTGGATGATGGTTCACCGGTAAGAAACTGAAACCCACGCTAAGAAGATAAAACTATGACTCAGGAATACGATCAACTTCCAGCCAATTCAGCCAATTTTGTCGCGCTTAGCCCGCTGTCATTTCTCCATCGCACTGCCGACATTTATCCGGAACGTGAATCCCTGACTTATAATGATCGACGATATACCTGGGCCGAAACCCGAAACCGTTGCAATCGAATTGCATCTAGTCTGGCTGCGCGTGGCCTCGGTAAAAATGACACCGTATCTGTATTAGCTTTTAATACACCGGAAATGTTTGAAAGCCATTTTTCCGTAGCAATGGCGGGCGCAGTCCTCAACACCATTAATACCCGGCTCGATGCCGCAACTGTTTCTTATATTATCGACCACGGTGAATCAAAATTATTTATCTGCGATCGACAACTCTGGCCCGTATTGTCGGAAGCGCTCGAAAGCAGTCAACATCAACCCGAAATCGTTATCATTGATGATATAGATGCCACCATTAAACCTGAACTTCCAATTAAACACAGTTATACCTTTTATGAAGACCTGGTCGATCGCGGCGATGACCACTTCGAAACCCGATATCCTGAAGATGAATGGCAGGCCTTATCGTTAAACTATACCTCCGGTACCACGGGGCGCCCCAAAGGTGTTGTTTATCATCATCGCGGTTCCTATTTAATGACCATGGGAACCGTCATTTCCTGGTCGTTGCCCAATCATCCTCGGTACCTGTATACCGTCCCAATGTTTCATTGCAATGGCTGGGGACATGCCTGGACCATGACCGCCCTCGCCGCTACAGTGGTGTGTATACGGGCTTTTGAACCCGAGTTATTTTTCAATCTGGTTGAGAAACATAACATTAGCCATTTTGGTGGTGCGCCCATTATCTTAAACATGCTGGCACTCGCACCCGCCAACGTTCAAAAAACCTTTGACCATACTGTTTATGCTATGACCGCAGGTGCGCCGCCACCGGCAAAGGTACTCGAGAGCATGGCCCAGTTTAATTTTGAAGTGATGCATGTTTATGGATTAACCGAAACCTATGGGCATATTCTTCAAGCAGCACCCCAGGATGAATGGAAATCAAAAAGCATAGAAGAACAAGCCGAATTAAAGTCTCGCCAGGGTGTTCGATTTTCGATGACTGATGCTGTCGATGTTATTGATCCTGAATCAGCAACATCGGTTCCCTGGGATGGTGAAACCATGGGTGAGATTGTTATTCGCGGCAATACCGTCATGAAAGGTTATCTCAAAGATGTCGAGGCGACCGATAAAGTCTTTAAAGATGGCTGGTTTCTCAGTGGAGACATCGCTGTGGTATATTCTGACGGTTATATACAGGTTAAAGATCGAGCGAAAGACGTTATTATCTCGGGTGGTGAAAATATCTCATCGGTCGAAATTGAAGGCGTTTTATACCGCCATCCTGCGGTCGGAGATGCCGCCGTTGTCGCGCTCGCTGACGAAAAGTGGGGCGAAGTTCCCTGTGCCTTTGTCGAGCTTAAAGCCGGTGTAGAAACAACAGAGACAGAACTAATCGACTTCTGCGCTGACAATATGGCGCGTTTCAAACGCCCAAAGAAAGTTGTTTTCGGAGATTTACCTAAAACAGCCACCGGTAAAATTCAGAAGAATGTACTTCGAGAACGCGCCGCCAGCTTAAGCAACTAAAAGGTCCGCCAATGCCAGTTTGTGATTTCATAATTACCGGGGCCAGACTAATCGATGGAACAGGTGGTTCGTCGAGTTTTCAGGATATTGCTGTTGATCGCGATCGGATAGTGGAAATCGGCGATTGCCGACATTGGACCGCCGATCAAACCATTGATGCAAATGGACTGGTGCTAGCGCCGGGCTTTATCGATAGTCATACTCACGATGATCACGCTGTTCTCGATTCTGATTCATTTATCTGCAAACTATCTCAGGGTGTCACTTCTATTGTAGCCGGAAATTGCGGTATCGGAATCGCGCCGCTCAACCCCAATATTGAATTGCCAGCGCCTTTCCCGATCCTGGCCGATAAAGACGCTTTCCGTTACGCCTCGGTCAGTCAGTATCGGGAAGAAATAACTCGATCAGGTACCCGTCTAAATCTGGCTTTCCTGACCGGCCATAGCAATCTCCGATTGAATGCTATGAAGAGCGGCTGGGATCGAAAGTCGACAGAAGAAGAACAGAAAGCCATGGCCGAACAATTACGTCAATCCTTACAGGAGGGTTGTATTGGATTAAGCAGCGGGCTCGATTACCCGCCCGCCGAAAAGTCAACAACCGACGAATTAATGACCATCGCTAAGGTTTTAAAAGATTTTGATCAAGCTGTCTATGTTACCCATATGCGAAGCGAATCAGATCACATCATGGAAGCGATTGAGGAAACACTGCAAATTGGGCAATCATCCCGGTCTAGCGTGATCATTTCTCATCACAAATGTGCCGGGCCGAAAAACTACGGTAAGTCAGCCATGACACTCGGCAGAATCGATCAAGCTATCGAATCGGGTCAGAATGTGAGTTTTGATGTTTATCCCTATATAGCTAGTTCTACTTCACTTTTAGCAAGTTATGTCGACGAATCTGAGTCCATACTCGTTGTTGAATCTGAACCTTTTCCAGAATTTAATGGCCAATATCTACACCAAATTGCAGAAGCCTGGAAAATGGATCAGAAAGAATGTTGCGAACGCCTTTATCCAGCAACCGCCATCTATTTTTCAATGCACAAATCGGATTTAAATCGGATTTTGTCTCATCCCGCAGGAATGATTGGCTCTGATGGTATTGCGTCGATGCGCAAACCCCATCCCAGACTCTGGGGCACCTTCCCAAAAGTATTAGGATACTATGTTCGTGAACAACGATTGATGGCGCTTGAAACAGCTGTACATAAAATGACCGGACTCACAGCCAAAAATTTCGGGCTGAAAGACAGAGGCATATTAAAACCAGGGAATTTTGCTGATCTTGTGCTGTTCGACCCTGAAACCATTATTGACAGAGCCAGCTTTGACGACCCCTGCCAACTTTGTGTCGGTATTAAGCAGGTCTGGATAAATGGCAAAAGCAGCTGGAATAAATCGAAAATTGAAGGCTCTGCAAATGGTCTTTTTCTGCATCATTAATACCCATCTGTGGCTCTATAAAGACTGCGCTGTGGTACTCTGGTGACATATTTAAATTCACTATAGTCGCGTCGCAATTTCCATTGAATTGATAGTATTCAATGGGTAATATCTGACTTTTCTCGCTCAACTAATGGATCGCTATGAATCAGGACATATCACCGCTCGACTTAAGATTACAGATTCGCAGTGGTGATTTCACCCGCAATACCTCGGGCTATTCCAAAGGTTTTGTGCAAGGAAATCTCTGCATATTGCCTGCTGACTGGGCGAACGATTTTTTACAATTCTGTCAGTTGAACCCTAAACCCTGCCCAATCGTAGGGATGAGCGCACCGGGTGATCCATATATTAAGCGGCTGGGTGCTGATCTCGATATTCGATCGGATATTCCCAGTTACCGAATTTTTGAAAATGGCAAACTCATCCGTGAAACCCATGATATCAGTGATATCTGGCGGGATGATCTGGTTAGTTTTGTACTGGGTTGTTCATTTTCATTTGAAGAAGCCTTAATTGCCGACGGACTCGAAATTAGGAATGTCACTGAAGGTGTCAATGTGCCAATGTACCGTACCGGAATTGATTGCGCTGAGGCCGGCCGATTCAGTGGAAAGATGGTCGTCAGTATGCGGCCTATGAAACCTGTCGATGCCATTCGAGCAATACAAATCTGCACTCGATTTCCATCTGTGCACGGTGCCCCAATTCATTTTGGTGACCCCTCTCAAATTGGAATTAAGGATATTCATCATCCCGAATTTGGGGATGCCGTCACCATAAACGAAGGTGAGGTTCCGGTTTTCTGGGCTTGTGGCGTTACCCCGCAGGTCGCGCTTGAACAAGCAAAACCGCCCCTTTGTATTACTCATTCTCCGGGCTGTATGCTGGTCACTGACCTGCCTAACAGCCATCTCGCTATAATGTAACGAGGTCATACATGTTAATGCTCAATTGTGATTTAGGTGAAAGCTACGGCTCCTGGAAAATGGGTAATGACATCAGTGTCATGCCCCATATTGACCAGGCTAATATTGCCTGTGGCTTTCATGGTGGCGACCCGCTTGTCATGCAAAACACGCTAAGAATGGCACGTGAACATGGTGTTATGGCAGGCGCTCATCCGGCTTATCCAGACCTCGTTGGTTTTGGACGCCGATCACTCAATTGCTCTGCAGCAGAAATTATCGCAATGGTCAGTTATCAGGTTGCCGCAATTGATGGAATGGCCAAAAATGAAGGCGTTGAAATCGCTTATGTCAAACCTCACGGTGCTTTGTACAATGACATGATGGCTAAATCAGAAGTTCGCCAACCGATCATGCAAGCCATTGCTAATTACCATCGACCCATTCGACTAATGCTACAAGCTACGCCTGAAGCACCGACACACCGGCAGGAAGCCGAAGCTCTGGGCATTGAACTCTGGCTTGAGGCCTTTGCCGATCGTTGTTATGACGATGATGGGAAATTGTTAGCACGCGCTAAACCCGGAGCGGTTCACAGCCGTGAGAAAATGCTCGAACAAGTTAGACAAATCTGTAACGAAGGTACTGTAACCTCAGTGAGCGGACATACCCTCCAGTTGAAGCCTGATACGCTATGTGTGCACGGTGATAATGAAGCAGGGGTAGCTGCTATCATTGAAATTCGTCAGATTATTCACGGATGAAAATAGAAATTGCCGGGCAAAATGCCCTGATCGTTTATTTCGGAGACACTACCAGCCCGGAGGTATCCGCGCGAATACAAATTGCAGTCGAGAATATCAATCAGCAAATGGCTGATATTTTAGTGGACCTGGTTCCATCTTATGCCTCAATTCTGGTTATTTTTGATATCGATAAAACAGATGTATTTGAAGTCCGTAGTCGTCTCAATATAGCCTTAAATCAATTAGACAAAGATAGTCACATATCAGGGAAACTGGTCACCCTGCCGGTCTATTACAGTCTGGAATCTGGTCCAGATCTCGAGTTATTGGCAGAGCGTGGCAAAATGTCTGTCGAAGAAGTCATTGAAATTCATGTATCTTCAGAATACCGAGTTTATGCCATCGGATTTGCACCAGGCTTTGCTTATCTTGGAGAAGTTGACGAACGGATAGCGGCACCCAGACTGGCAACACCCAGGCAGAAAGTGCCACGAGGAGCCGTTGCAATCGCTGACCGCCAAACGGCCGTCTATCCAGCACCATCCCCGGGTGGTTGGAATTTAATAGGATTATGTCCAACTAGAATGTTTGACCCTGATAAACAACCCAGTATGCCTGTCAGTGCAGGGGATCGAATTCGTTTTGAATCTATTGATCGAAAAACATTTATCGATATGGGCGGTGAACTATGAGCTCAATGACCGTAAAACATCCCGGACTATTGAGCCTTATTCAAGATATGGGTCGATTTGGAAAGCACAATCTCGGTCTGACCACAGGCGGGCCTCTGGATTTTGAAGCTTTCGCGTGGGCGAATAGAATTCTAGGAAATGAATTGAATGCTACTAGCATTGAAATAAGTTTCGGGGGATTAGCACTCGAATCGAAGACGCATACCAGTGTCGTTGTTACCGGAGCCGAAACAGGCCTTAAATTAAATGGTAATTCGATCGATCAGTGGCGAAGTTTTGATGTGAAGCCCGGTGATATCGTCGAGACTGGTTTTGCAACTTCAGGAGTGAGAGCCTATTTGGCAATCGCCGGAGGTTTTGAAGTTAACCCACAATTTGGAAGCAGCTCAACGGTTGTCCGTGAAAAAATCGGTGGACTCATTGGCGATAAATTACAGATTAATGATCAACTTGTCTGTGCCTCTTCGCCACTGTCTCAACATTTCGAACTCGACATATCACTAAGGCCGACCTACTCCACCCATGCGACGCTTCGAGTCGTCAAAGGGTATCAGCACGAACAGTTTGATCATATGCAGCAATGGCGCTTTTTTAGCTCTGAATACAAAGTCACCGAACGCAGCGATAGGATGGGATTTAGATTGGAAGGCGAAGTCGTAAAAAGTAATATTGTAGGCATGCTGTCAGAAGGTATCTGCCATGGTGCTATTCAAATTCCTGCTGATGGACAGCCCATTGTCCTGATGAATGATCGTCAAACTATAGGCGGTTACCCTAAGATTGGGTCAGTGATTCCTCAGGATACGGCCAGGCTTTCCCAGTTATCTCCCGGATCAACCATCAGGTTCGAAGAGATTTCGATTGAGCAGGCTCATAACATCCATCATCTGGATAAAGCCCGGTTTGAACACATTGCTTTGAATCGCTGTTAAGAATCAGAGCCTGTCCTACTTATCCTTTATGGAAATCCCCATGCCCGAATCAAGTCACGATCTCGACCTCAGTAAAGTTATAGAAGATATTCTTGTTGCCCGTAACTTAAGAGGTATGAAAACGGTTCAACCACACCTTAAACCCGGATACTGCCTGAGAGCAGCCACATTACTGCGTAACTGTCAGGGCAACATATTAATTGGTACAGGATTTCCAGTGGTCGACACTTTTGAGACTGATGGCCCGGTAGGGGCAATTGCGCTTTACGATACCCTGGAAAAACTAGGTGCAAATCCCATCATAGTCTGTGGCCGGCCTATTTCTGAAGCACTTTCATCTCAGTATAAAGTCCATGAAATCCGAGTGGGCGATCACGATCAACGCGAACAGGAAGCCATCGATGCACTTGCACAGTATCGACCTGATGCGGTCATTTCGATCGAACGTCCGGGACAGGCAGCTGACGGCGGCTACTATAATATGCGTGGTGAAAGTATTACCCCGCGAACAGCCTGCTTCGACACTTTCATGAACTTGAGCGATTGTCCGACAATAGGGATTGGTGATGGTGGCAATGAGATTGGAATGGGCAATGTCAGTGATGCCTTAAAAGACCTTAGCATCGTCCCTTCTGCAACCCGCTGTGACGAACTCATTGTTAGCGATGTTTCTAATTGGGGTGCCTACGGCATTATTTCGTTCCTGTCAGTCTGGGCT
The DNA here is from genome assembly GCA_047639625.1 of Gammaproteobacteria bacterium. Taxonomy (GTDB): domain Bacteria; phylum Pseudomonadota; class Gammaproteobacteria. The sequence goes on along the minus strand of JBLIOG010000082.1, from coordinate 208 downwards.
AAACGCGATTTCCTTGCCGAAATCAATCCTTTGAAGACCCTGGAATATATTTCCCAGCTGGGCAGTGTTGATGGTGTAACTCGAATAAATCAGCTAACCGAAGACGGTTTAAATGTTAGCGAAGGCGAATCGGTCATTAGTGAATTCCGTCAGGCCTGTGGTTTTATTAAATAAGTTCATCTCACAGAAAATCATCCGAACTGCCGCT
>JBLIOG010000081.1:0-15068 GCA_047639625.1 Gammaproteobacteria bacterium | reverse complement strand
GGTCGGATCATCTCATGCTCGCATCCAGCGTGTCTGAGCAACTAATTTCAAAATCTAAACGAAGAAATCTATTTTTTATAATTCCTCCCAACGGAAATGCAAAAATAGTAGACCGTCATGCCAGCACCCTTGATTTAGCACCGACTATACTGGGTCTGACCGGCAGTCAAATAACGGGGTTGAATTTGGGCAAGAATTTATTTCTTAATGAAAAAACACTGGTGGAACGTTCACGTAAAATTGATTCTGATTTAAGGCTTTGGTCAGCTAATTTAGCTGATTTTTACGATAAACCTACTCACTAATGGTCTGCATGTAGGCTCGCTCAAGGGTTTCAGTACCTGTGAGCTGTTTACATTGCTCGGGACTTCCAGCATAGCGAATTTCTTTTTCATGCAGAATACCAAACTGATCGCAAATTTCTTCGGCATCTGCCAGCATATGAGTACTATAAAATACGGTCGTTCCTTTTAATTTTTCTTCAATCAATAATTGTTTAAAATGGAAACGTGCCCGGGGATCAAGTCCACTTAGAGGTTCATCAAAAATCATTAATTTCCGTTCGAGCATAAAACAGCTAATTAAACCGAGTTTTTGAATCATGCCTTTTGAGTAAGTAGCTGTTTTTGAATTTAACCTGGCAGGATCGAAATCAAGTTTTTCAGCCAGGTTGTTTATTGAGTCTTCCTCAATGTCTCTGTGATAGATCGAACTAAAAAAAGTTAAATACTGCCAACCCGTTACTGCTTTTTTAACCGAGAAATTTTCGGGAAGATAAACAAAGTTATTCCTGACAGTAGGTTCGAGATGTGATCTACCAAGAATGTTAATCTGCCCCGGCTCAGATAATCGTATCAAATCAACGCTTAATTTTATCAGGGTTGACTTGCCCGCACCGTTTACCCCTGCCAGTGCAAAATAAGAGCCTTGAGGAATTTTGAGATTTATTGAATTAAGAATGTCCGTACCGGAGATTCGGCAGGAAACATTCGACAAGGTAAGCGCGGATTCCATCAACAAAAAAGCCCGTCACAATTGTGATGGGCTTTTGTGTCATTGTCGATTATAAACGAAATGCAATGCTATAACGTTCGGAATCGGAATACACTGCAGATCCCGTTGAAGCGGTATCCATGTTTATAGCAGTACCCGACGATATACCCGCCTGAATTCGGCCTGTACTCGGTACGCCATCATCAAGTCTGGCTTCAATAATTCTCGCTATTGGCCCTTCAATCTGACCGAAAATAGTTACGTGACCCGCAATCCCTAGCGCACCATCACGAATTCCAATTAACCCACCATAGGCATTTGATGGTTGTGTTGTATCCGTTCCGCCACCTGGAACCAGACCTGCTGCACGCAAATGCTTCCAGAACATCGCTGTTTCATCGGTTGCTGCGGCAGGCGTCCATAATCCATTGATGATCCCATCACCATCGCCACTATCAGTACTAGCACTGTAAATATCGAATCGCCCGTCCGCACCACTATCGTCTCCGGGTAATTGTAGATATCGATCCTGATAGGAAAACATAGCTGCCGCGATACCGGCATTATCACTTTCGATCCGCTTCAGTTTTGCGTTAGTGATCATTTCCTGACCTTTCAGTACGCCGCCTATTAGCAGACCCACTATGACTAGAACTATAGCGATCTCTACTAATGTAAAACCTTTTTGTTTTTTCAACATTTTAATGTTCCCCAACCTTACTTAATGACTGTTTAATGTGGTTTACTTACAAGCATATATCGTGCCAAGGGCTCAATCTCTATGATTTAAAGGAAATATTTCTGATTTTTCTGTGGATTAGTCATCTATCTGTCGAGATTCGAACACCTTTTGTTGAAATAATGACAGCTTTTCCCTGAGAAACCGTTTTTCGTCATTGTCGTCAATCGAATTTGATGCCAGTAAAGCTTCGATGATTGCGATAGCAGATTCGTATTGATTCAAGTCCGCAAGGATCAGTAACTTCATATCTCTTGCCCAATGGGGCATTTTTATTTTGGTCGGTTGAGCAAATAGTTTAAGAGCCAGCCTTAAAGCCAAATCCAAATCGTTGATTTTGTGTTTAGCGATCAGGACTGCTTCCGTTAGATGACGCCAGTGTCGCTGAGGGTCTTCGTCAAAGGTTTTTTCTACCCAGGCCACCAACAGCCTTAAATTTTCAATGTCAGTCGTATTAGTGTAAACCCGGGTCGCCAGAAGCATGGGGTAATCAGCATACTCACTAAGCGATTTAGACACATTGAGCCGATCTATCAAGTTACTGTAGTCCAATTTCTTGTAACTAAAATGCTCACCAAACTGATTGTCATGCAGTTGTAATTGCAACGAAAAGAGGGCGCCGGCAAGACCGGTCGAACCCAGCGACAATGTCCGGTACACCTGAAAGCTGAACGGACGCTCAAGTTCCTGATACTCAAAACGATGCAATCCAGACTCGCTCCGCCCCAAGGTAAACTGCAACGCCAGACAAATAAGAAAGCCGACCATCAGACTGACAGGTAGTTGCTTTACTGGACGCTCTGAACGCCGCATTTAAAGGTTAAATTCCTTACGATAAAAATCAATCATTACCACACTTATTATAAAAAAACTATAAATTAGCGAGAACTGCCACTGTTTCATCAATGCTGAATAAATATCTACTGATTTAAAAAATACGTTATTAACCGCAAAGGCACCCTCTCCCGGCAAAATAAAGGTGATCACATTAAATAGTTTTTCAGCAAACAGGCTTGATAAACTGCCGTCAGAAAATTCGGCAGATTGAGTCAACATCTGATCAATTAGAGGAGCAAGGCGAGACAGCAAATACAGGGAAATCGTCAACATAACAGCCGCAGGCACTTTTTCAAGACTCAGGCCCGCCAATAAGGCTATAGACCCTACCATTACCAACTCGAACCATAGGGCCAGGCCCCAATAAACCGCTAGTTCAAGCTGTGAGGTGAGTGACATCGATACAATAACGGCCACAAGTAAAATAGCACTCAAACTGACAATAACCAGAAACTGCGCAGCTATATATTGCCAGCGTGATAAAGGCATACTCAGTAATCTTTCGAATTGCTTTGCTTCGTAGTCTTCCGCAATACTGGAAACAATGGTTAACAACATCAGAAAAATCAGGCTGTATCGTAATAATTCTGCCTGCAACGCAGAACCAATATTGGTGCCATCTATAAGCGCCAATTGCTGGACAAACAAATTACCGAAGATAGCGATCAGAACGATAGCAAACAACGCAACAAAGAGCCGCCGATTTATTATCGACAGCATCAAATAACGAAACAATGTTATAGTTTGGCGTGTCACAGGGGCTGGTTTATTTTGATCAAGATTAAAGACCTTCTGCATTTTGAACAGCAAATACTCGCTTCTATTTTGCTCGTGTACCACAGTGTAATATGGCAGGTAGATGAAGGTTACCTGCAATTTTCACTAATCTTCATATTGTATGGGCTATTTTTACTCTGGCAACCCGTATGGAATAAAGAAGTTCGCATTTCAAAATTTCCAATTCTTTCCCTCGCAGTGATTTTTTTAACCATTTCTTATTATTTCCCGAATGAATCACTGGTATTTTTCGGTTTAATAATTTGCGGATTAATTGGTAGTCGTCTTCTGACAGAAAGCACATTCCGGTCCTTCGATCTACTAGCCCTTCTGATCATCATTCTAAATATGGTCGTTGGCCTTGTACCCGATACCTTCAATCAAATCGATTTGCCCGTTTTGTTTGCCGAATATATGCAAACATTAATATTGATCCTGATCTTATTGTTCTATTTTTCACCCAATCCGGATTATAAAAAGTTAAAACGAAGCCAGGTTGACCTGATGCATGGGTTACTCGCATCAACCCTCATATTTATTGTTTTACTCGGCGGAATAGTGATTAATCTACTGTATGGCGTCGACTACATCGATGGTCTTTTACTCACAGTTTTTATCGTATCAACTTTAACTATTGGCATTAGCTGGTTCTGGAATCCGGGCGTTGGTTATTCCGGCATCGGGGTTTTATGGAATCGGTACGCCATGACAATCGGCGGACCATTCGAAACCTGGATCAATACACTAACCACGTTAATTGAAGAACGTTACTTAACCCCGATTGAGTACCTAGAAGCAGCTTGCGAACACCTTGTTGAAAATGAATGGTTAAATGCGATTCAATGGAATTTCGAAAATATTAAGCTAACCTCGGGCAAAAAAATCGGCACGCGCCTTGTATTAGTTATCAATGAGGAAGTCAGCGCCGACCTTTATTTTAAGTCGAATCCCGGAACGGCTTTGGAGCAACACACATTTTTACTCATTCGTATGGCTTATCAGTTTTACCTGGCAAAACTCAACCAGGAAAAAATGCGCGCTCAGGAACATTTTGCGACTATCCATCACACCGGCGCCCGGCTTACCCATGATATAAAAAATATTCTTCAGTCGATCAAAACGTCAATCGACATACTTGAACATGGAAAAGACCCCAATAAGCATGGCAATATACTTCAAGCAAATCTTAACCAGATTAGCACTCGACTTGAGTCTACCCTGGACAAACTAAAAGCACCCAGACTTCATACGCAAATCAGCCTGATTGATTGCAATCAATGGATAAAACAACAATCAGATCAGTATAAAGGCAATCTGCGTTTACGATTTCACAACGACATAGAGCACAATATCCCCATTCCGATTGATTTGTTTGATAGCGTTACCGAAAATCTGGTCAATAATGCGTTAAGAAAAACCAGCTCAACAGAAATTAATATTCGTCTACTGGTCAGTACTGAAGTGATTGTTGTATCGGTCTGTGATAACGGAGAAAAACTCGATAGCAGTATAGAAGCTAATTTGTTTCAACAACCGGTTTCATCGGGTACAGGAATGGGAATTGGATTGTATCAGGCGTCTATTATGGCCCATGCCTTTAATTTTGAACTGGAACTCAGTCAGAATGAGACCGGAAAGGTTTGTTTTAATTTGTTTCAGCATTTATCTGAGTAAATGGGTTTACGGGAGTCGACCAGCATCGATCATTTTTGAATAGAGGATATTGGGGGAGATCCATTTTACGATATCGTCGTAGTCGTCCCGACGGGATCTAAATACATACACTTTATCGTTAGTGCCATCGTGAAAATCGTCAATGTTTTCGGTCTGAATATTTGACGAAGCTGACAAAGCCACAATTTTATTATCTTTCCCCATCGATATAATCACTGCCGGAATTTTTATGACAACCGGCCCGCCTGACACGGCTCCACAATTAAGATCTGGACCAGTTGCATTACTATCTTCACAAATTTCTAAATCTGATTCGACATTAGCCATGCCCTCATCCTTAATTCCACCCTCAGTGACCAGGTCAATATTTGTATCGCCAGCATCGATATCAGACACCGCATACCGGTAAGCGCTGCCCCAGGGGTCCAATAAACCGCCGGGCGCCACGGGATGGGACAAATCATTATACTTCCCACTCAAGCCTAGATTTTTCGCCGGTAGAAAACCAAAATACGAGACGCAGCGTGTCGGTGGCCCGTCAATAACGTCTTCTTCTCCATTTAAAACCCCCAGACCATTAACGACGGTATCGGGACAGGGAAGACGCCCTTTCACTTGAGCAAATGCGTAAAGCGAATCCAGTATTTTTTCCATCTCATCGTCTGCTGCTCGATATTGCCTAAGCTCCTGCTGCACGGGTAACAATGCAACGGTGTATCCCAGCAGAATGGTTACGATCAAAAGTACTATTGCGATCTCTACCAGGGTAAAGCCAGATTCATCCTTTTTATTCGCAATCATCATATACATTTCTCTACAAAAATACTCGGCGTTACCGAGCCAGTAAATTTAATACAATAAAGTAGATCACCTAGATCAGAATAATAGACATTGTCATCACCCGCATATCCGACATCATTCGGATAGTCGTGGGCATTACTTTGATTAGGACCCACTGGATTGGTATCAAGATAATTACTAATGTCGAGACGTTCATCGGGAGAAGTTAAGCGGCTCTGCATCCCGCTTATCGACGATGCATAAAAAACGATCGCAGCGATCTTCTCCGGGACCGAAACCCCACCAATGGTTTCCACTTCAACACAGTCTCCTGGGTTACACCTTGAAAATCTATCCAGATTAGAACCATTTATCGCAAAATCTGATGAAACAACATAGAAGAAATGATCTTTCCAGTTTTTCAATAACCTGGCCATATCAACGATATCTGGATCAGCGTCAGCCGGGTCAAGACAATCATCGCTCAGGATGGAGTCAAAACTAATAATGCTTGGAAAACTTATATGTTCAGCGGCAATACTATTGGTCAAATCAAGTGGGAGTCTGCCCATAAAGGAGGCAGGCGCAGCTAAAGGATCAATATACTCAGCATCATCTCTATAATCATTAAGATCCACCGGAGCCGGCCAGGGTAGCCAATTGCGATCGTTATTAGAATCTTCTAAAAAATTTAATAAACACTGAGCCAATGTCTGTGTTAACTGCTCGATTACAGCTCCCCCAAGCGGCGGTACTTCGAAATCTAAATCACGTTGTTTATATACGGCATCCCAATATTCATCTTTTGTGATCCAGACAATTTTGTCATTCAGGGCTTCATTTTCTAACTGACTTCCGAAAACATAGGTCCAAATTTCATCCTCTGTTAAAACGTGATCCGTTGTGTAGTCAAAACCTACTCCGGATTCGACATAATCCAACTCATCATAACTTCCTTTACAAAAATTCATGGAAGCGTGGGCAGTCGTACGAGCCTGACCTAGTAAAATACTACCTGGCGCTATAATAAGCGCTATAGGTAAGTCGTCAACATCGTGGAATAGCCTTCCTGTTTCATCCTGAACTTTTAGTTGACCGAGAGTATCTTCGTTCAACATATCTGCTTTTGGATTATTTTTATATCCACCAGAGACGACATACCATAGACATTCACTACTGCCATCTATCAAATATTTGACCCCTAATGTCTTCCAGGGGAAATATCCAACTGTGTTTACATGCTTTACTCCACAGCTTCCATCTTCATTGCCTTCTCCTGGTATCCCGCCAGATCTATCGGGGCAAGGTAATCGACCAATATTTTGAAATTTATTATCCCTAGCATAATCAACCGCATAACTGAGCAATGCCTCTCTTGCCTGTTGCAAAACCTTTCGGTCATGATCAAACTTTGCTTGATTTACTGACTCGACCTTATCTGATAGTAGACGTCCCCCAGCCATACCCCCCAAACCCATCAACACAATCAGCATGAGCAGTAGGGCAAAACCAGAATGAGGCGAGGCAGTCCACTGGGGCATGGTTATTCTGAGGCAGGCACTAGATAAACGATTTCAAGACTCTGACCACTGGTCGCGAAATATTGCTTGCCGTCTGGCGTTGTGATTTGAACTCGGACATCATTGCCTCCCAGTACTTTAATCTCGCTGCCATTATCCAGTTGATCTCCATTTCGATAAGCCACGCTATCAATCCATACCGTATGATCTCCGCCTTCGGCCAGGGTAATACCTGAGATTAGATAAATTAATGTGAGCTCTTCCATCTTTTGTTCGTCGACCACGACCACTTCTTCATTCACGGTGTTTGACACCGCGGTAACTTCTTCCGCAATATACCGATTATTATTAATTATCTGACGTTCATTGGGGGTCGTAAATAAAGTAAATACGTCGGCGTTTACGGTTTGATTCAATACCAACACCAGTAATCCAGTTATTATCAATCTGACACCATTTTCGGGTTTATTTTGCATCGATTGTTACCCATTGAATGGTACAAATGGTACTAATATTAGCCCTTTTAGTATCAAGTGATTCCGTGAGTCGCGAAATTCGAGTCATAATGCAAGCATCAACCGTAAACAAACTTTTGATAGATTGTTCCAGTCCATCAAACAAAGCAAACAAATCTTCTTCATGCAACATGCCGATTGTCAGGTCCATGGGAGATGCATTGACTTCAACGCCTTTTTTCGCTTTAAACCCCGGACGAACAAATGCCTCTCTCGGTTGTAACTGGTAGGACAGCTTGGGTAACAGTAAAACCTCGTTAGCACTTTCGAGGCTTTCTACCCAACTCAGCCTCCGTTCATCCCCGACTAAACCGCTACTTTTGTAATCACTGAATAAAGTTCTATATTGATCTATCAAATCAATATCACTGACTATCCGGGTGTATTTTGCATAAGTACCTTGAAGTTTTGAAAGCGACTGTTTATAGACCGCCTGCTGAAACTGCTCATATTGATAACCTGCCGTTACTAATACCGCTGCAATCAACATAGAAACAGCCAAAATGATCATCGGACGACGAATATATTGCCAATCAATATTTTTCACTTGACCACAATCTCCCGTACAACCCGAAAAGCTACTTCGGCGGTTTGTACTGCCTCGAAAGTCTGGACTCCAACTTCTCCAACCAGCTTATTGTCTGATTCAATATCGAGTGGTCTTTTTATAATATCGACTGAATAATAATTCTCAGACTGAATCATCGCTTTTTCGAGATCATCCACAGCGCTGAGTGAATAACGATAATTGCCGTCAAAGTTTATAAACTCACCTTCAACAATCGCTACTTCAAATAAGCCCTGTTTAGGAGCCTTCATATTTTTATCAACGTCTCCCCTCTTGCGCGTAATTTTTTTAGGCTTTCCCCAATTTACGTCGTCGGCTTTTCTAAGAGCAGAGTTATTAGCTACAAACCATTCTATTCGTTTAACGCGAATATCAGGGAACAGAGATACATTCTGGCTGACCAGGGACATCAATTCTTCGGGGTTATGCAAATACTTTTGATTTATCTCTTCGACCGTTTGCACGATATTCTTCATCGCCAGGGTAGATGTACTGGAATCCACCATGGTTTCACTCAGTTGATTGTACTTAGCATGATACTTTTGTTCGATAAGATCAGTTTCGGCAATCGTATTACCGTATAACAACCCTTTACCCCCGCTAATAATAGCCAGGCCAATACTAATTGTCAGGAAAGCAATGCTGGCGGCTTTCAAAATCAGGTTGGCTTTGTATAGTTGGAAATATCGCCTTTCCTTAACCTGGGCATAATGATTGACCGATAATTTTTTACTCGCCGTGAAACAATAAAGACCTGAACTAAAATCCTGTTCATCAAATATTTCGATTTTCTGTTTTTCAAGCACGTCATTAATTTCGTGTATTTGAAAATCAAAAAATTGGTCGTTATTGCCTCGTACCGTTAACTTATCGAGGTGACGCTTATTGGTCAGGATATGAACTTCGACGCGTTCGGATCGCTCAACAATACGCTGGCTAATCAAATATCGTTGGGTACTTTCAATGTCACGAAAAACATCACTGGTATAATCACCCTGATAAAAACTGGCTATAGGAACCAGGCGGCTTAATATTAATTTTCCATCAATAAAAACAGACTGACGCAAATTACTGGGGACTTGTTGGCTAACCAGAATTAGCACTCGACTCTCTGTTTCAAGGCTGGTTACATAAGACTCGGAGACAAGTGGCAGGCTCAATATGCCTGATAGAGGTGTCTTGGTGTCTTCAATTATTTTTAACCAGGGCTCCAGTAAAAACTGGTTGGTTAACCCGATTAATAGCAACTTTTCTTCTTTTCGACCTTTTTTCTCAACTGACTGGGATATCGCAAATCGATATTCCGAATTTCGAAAATACTTAATATAATTGCGCTTCAAAATCGCTTTTCGATCAGACCACCTTAATAGAGGAATTTTTATTTGTCGAAACTCCTCCTCAATCAAATCAACCAGCAGCCGAATGGGCTCGTTTTTGAATGACTTCAAATAGGCAGTAAATAAATCAAGACCCTGGTCATCCGGTTCGAAATACACACTACTTTCAAGCTTTGACCCAATCCATTCCTGGGCGACCATTCGATATCCGGTAAAGTAGAGGACTCTTTTCATAATCTCGCCGCTAAATTTTTATATAGTACTGATTGTGTCGTAAATCGGTCCTAGAATAGACAGGGCCAACCACATCACCACCAAACCAATAATACCCATTAGGGACGTCTGCAATATCGGTTCCATTTTATCGATACTGTCATTAATATCCCGATCAAAAAAGTAACTCACATTATTGAGAGATTTATCCATCTGACCACTGGCTTCACCAACTCTTAACATTCGCACGACCAGCGGAGGAAAAATCCCTATATTTTTAAAACTATCACTGATGGTATTACCCTCAGATATTTGTTGCCAGGCTCTATCTATTCCGTCTTCCAACACCGCATTACTGACTACCTTTTTACTCATCGAGATGGCATCCAGTACAGTAATGCCCGATGAAAACATGAGTGCAAAATAACGCGTAAATCTTGAAATTTTAATTTTCTCATTGACTGAACCAAACAGCCAGATATTCAGTAAAACACCATCCATATAAAACCGCGCCTTATAATTGGTTGTATACAAATACCGCAATACATAAAAGATCACAAATGGCGCAACAATTACGGCGTACCAGTAGTCCGATAAAAATGCTGAGGTATTCATCAAGGCCCTAGTCTCGAACGGAATGGCGCCACCCAGTGATACGATCGCATCCATAATATCGGGTACAACAAAAACCATCAGGAACATGACTGCTGAAAAAACTAACGTTCCCATGACGGCAGGATAAGCAACAATTTTTTTCGATTTGGCCATGAGTTCATCCTGCCATTTCAATGTATTGGTTATATCAACCAATACTTCACTCATTTTACCACTGCGCTCTCCAACCCGAATTAAACTGACAAAAACTTCGTCAAAAATACGTGGATACATCTCCAGAGCCTGAGAGAATGATGATCCTCCTTCAATGGCCTCTATGACCCCGGCAATAATATCTCGAAAGGCAGGATTTTCTTCACCATCGCGAAGATCAGACAACCCTTCAAGAATCGGTACACCCGCTCGGGTCAATTGTTCAAGGTAAAACGAAAAATTGATAAGGTCGCGTCGGCCAACCTTATTTTTGCCGAAAAAATCAGCCCCCAGTTCCTTTTGTTTATAGGTAACAAGGTCAAGATCCATTTTTTCAAGCCGCAGTTCGAGATCGGCAATATTGCCGGCGTCAAGACTTCCCCGAATAAACCTTCCGCCTGCATCAATCGCCTTGTATTTAAAGTGCGGCACGGCTAGCTCATCCGTTCAGTTAAATCAGCAACACGAGCTACTTCCTTTATAGAAGTAACACCCTCAATGATATACCTGACTCCATCTTCAGCGAGCGTAAAAAACCCCTGCTCGAAGGCGGCATTTCTAATTTCCTTGGTAGTTGCACCACGAGCCAGTAAATCATCCAGGTCCGAATTCATTTTTAATATTTCAAGCAAAGCCAATCGACCCTTATAGCCCGTATTATCGCAAGTGGTACATCCCTTGGCTCGATAAATTTTCTTAGGTTTTACACCTTCACGATTGGATAAGAGCTGCAGTTCTTCAGGGCTCGGTTCATAAGCTCGCTTGCAATACTTACATAACTTTCGAATCAAACGCTGGGCAACGACCCCTATTATATTCCCGGCCATAATTTCAGGAATAATGCCTATATCTCGCAATCGAGGCAGTGCGCCTATCGCTGAATTGGTATGCAGTGTTGAATAAACCTGATGTCCGGTCATTGCCGCTCGAAAAGCCATTTCAGCAGTTTCTTCATCACGGATCTCACCTACCAGAATGACGTCAGGATCCTGTCGCAATAGAGACTTGATGCCACTGGCAAAATCCATACCGGCAGCATCGTTCACTGACGTTTGTCGTATTAACGGGAATGGATATTCGACCGGGTCTTCTAGAGTCATAATATTGATTTGCTCACTACTAATATAATTAAGCAGTGAATAAAGCGTGGTTGTTTTACCGCTTCCAGTCGGACCGGTAACCAGAATAATGCCTTCAGGGCGTGACATCATTATTTTTAAAGTCCGTAACGACTCGGCCGGTAACTCCAGTTTTTCTAGAGGTATGATTCCTTTTTCACGATCAAGAACACGAAGAACAATATTTTCACCGTGAATAGTAGGTTGAGAAGCGACCCGGAAGTCAATTTGTCGACCCACAATGGTACGTGAAATACGTCCATCCTGTGGCGATCGAGTTTCTGCAATATTCATATTGGCCATAACCTTTAATCGAACTGCAATAGCTGACCAATAGGTTTTATGTAAACTGCGAATCTGCCTTAATACGCCGTCGATTCGATACCTGATGCGTAAAAACCCTTCCTCTGGTTCGAAATGTAAATCTGATGCTCCGCGTTTTACCGCATCCGACAGCATGACATCGACCAGCCTCACCAAAGGTTGGCTATATTCCTCGATGTCGCCCTGATAGTTGGTGTAATCAGCTTCACCCGTTTCAATTTCCCTGAGAATACCGTCAATCGATAATTCGTATCCGTAAAACTGATCAATTGCGTTTGATATTTCGGCTTCACCAGAAAGAACCGGAATTAATTCAATGTGCTGTCCAATCTGTATGCGAATTCGGTCGAGCGTAAACAGATTAAAAGTATCTGACATTGCAATGGTTAATGTCGCACGAACTGGATCATAATTGAGCGGAATAACTTTATGTTTGCGCGCGGTGTCGGAATTAATCATCTTGATTGCATCGGGATCCGGCACAACCCTCGATAGATCTACCGAATCCTGCTCGAGCGCTTCACCCAGCGCTGAACGCATAATAGCTTCAGTTGCAAAGCCCAAATTAACCAGCAACTTACCGAGTGGCTCGTGCACTTTGCGCTGTTCGGTGAGCGCAATATTCAGCTGATCTTTGGTGATGACACCTTCATCAATTAAGATCTCACCCAGACGTTTCGGTTTATTCTCAGCGTTCATAATTGCTTCAAAAGTTCCAAACGCTGGCTCACTACATCTTTGTTAAAAGTAGCCAGACCATTGCCAAAATTATCCAGGGCGCGCTGATAATAATTTATAGCAGCAGATGATTGTGAAATATGCTCGAGGCTGATCGCCAAATTGTATGCGTAGTCAGGGTTATTTGGATTTTTTTCGAGGGCACTAAAATAATGGTTCTGAGCTTCGGCCCATCGATTCTGCTGGCTATATACATTGGCAAGTGCAAAATTTAAGTAGGGTGATTCGGGTTGCTCACGAATCATCAATTTCAATTGGGATTCCGATTCTTCAGGCGAGTAATTTGCGACTGCAATCATGGAAGTCATGGCTTCACTATCTTTCGGATTTTCCAACAATAGAGTTCGATAATCTTTAATAGCAGCGGTTATATTATTACTGTGCACATTGATCGCAGCGCGTGCTAACAATGCATTTCTGTTTCTTGGCTGAATTGCAAGCACCTGATTATATTTGGTCAATGCAGTCAGATCATCGCCTTTTCGAAAAGCCGCGTATGCCTCCGATAACAACAAATCCTTTTCCGCTAAATTACGACTCGACGTTATCTGCAACGACGACCGCAAATCATCACTGGTAATCTCGTCTAACTTTTCAACTTGAGTGCTTTTGAGGTTTGAGTCAATTGACGCGGTGGTTTTTTCGACTATTTTCGAAGAATCGGTTGAAGCAATTGAAGCTTGCTCCAAATCAGCATCGTCTGACCTTTCCTGAATTATTTCTTCTAGTACTTGTTGCGTCACAACCAGAGGTTCACTATTCGATGACGTATCAGCATTTTCAATCAGTTTAATAGTCTGGTTATTAACATTAACACCCTGGCTCCCCGAATTTTCCGCAAGATTTTTATTTTTAGTTAGATTATCTAAATTTATTAGACCCGGCATAGGATCTGTTTTCATCGCCCGTAAACTCACGTCGATTGCATCGGATTCGCCTTGATACTCGAACATTCCAAAAATCCCTAACCCCAACAAAATAACAACTGATATTCCAAGATAACCTTTGTAGTGTTGCATCCGTTGAGCTGAGGATTTACTTATAAATACCTTTTTCGCATAATCGGGTGTCATGACGACATCAGGATCAGCCTTCATACCCGCAAAGATTTTAGAAGCATCTTCACTGGGTAACTTCATCAAGGTCCGATCATAATTATCGGGTGCATAGGTCCGCGTTGAAGTTGAGTCAGTTCGAGTAATGGTGCCTTCGTTGGTAAGAGCATCCAGCCTCATGCCACCCGTTAGCGTTCTGGGAGCAGTAATTGTTGCAACCGTGTCACTTTCATTACCATGAATCGATCCCAGGAGAGAACTATTCGTGATGGTCTCATCAACCAGTATATTTAAGTCACTATCGTCATCCGTTGCAGAACCGGCAATATTTATTTCCGCTTCAGATGAGAACTGAGTGTCGTCTTCTTCAACATATTCGGTTAGGGATAGATCTTCGTCAGGTTTGTCCGATTCAACTTCGTTATATCTAATACCTGCTGCCCGATTGGGTAAGCCTTCGATTAGATATTCAGGCTGGGAATAGTCAGTTCCAGTTATATCAGGTAATACAAATTCAGAAGGTTCATTTAGGCTATAGCGTCCAGTATTAGAGGCAAGTATCTCGATTTCATCAGAAGTTTCCGTGGCTTCAACACTGATTGTTTCGGTCAGTTCTGGAAACGCCTCGGTCAAACTTGAATCCTGTTCCGAATAGAAACTCGATAGAGGTTCATCGCCCATAAAAGCTGTGACATCGGCATCGGTCAAAATCATGGTGCGATCTTCATCGAAATCCACAATCTCTGTTTCGCCGGGTATATCAGTTTGATCCGCTATATCAGTTTGATCCGCTATATCAGTTTGATCCGCTATATCAGTTTGATCCGCTATTTCAGTCTGATCCGCTATTTCAGTTTGATCGGCTATATCAGTCTGATCCGCTATTTCAGTTTGATCCGCTATTTCAGTTTGATCCGCTATTTCAGTCTGATCCGCTATTTCAGTTTGATCCGCTATTTCAGTTTGATCCGCTATTTCAGTTTGATCCGCTATTTCAGTTTGATCCGCTATTTCAGTTTGATCCGCTATTTCAGTTTGATCCGCTATTTCAGTTTGATCCGCTATTTCAGTTT
>JBLIOG010000080.1:0-15135 GCA_047639625.1 Gammaproteobacteria bacterium | reverse complement strand
AATAGGTTGTTTATGCTTCTTATGCAGCCCCAACGGTGTACCGTCATCCGAGTATCGGTGTTTACTTGACATTTTGATTACCGGCTGGATGCAAACCCATCGGTCAACCGGTTTTTAACAACAAACAACAGGAAGTACGAGCATGAAGCACCTTATTAGTATTTTCATCCTTGTCGCCTTTCTTAGCCCTCCCATGTCAGCTTCAGCGAATTGGTTTTTAGGTGCAAAAGCAGGCAACATGGCGGTCAGTTTCGATAATGATGATGTTGACTCAGATCCGTTCAGCACGGGTGTTACCATTGGCTACGATCTCTCAACGTCATTACAGGGCCTGGCAGCCGAGTTTGAAATTACACGTACTGTCAGTCCTGGGGAAGTCGTTGATCAAGACCTCGAAGTAGATAGCCAGGGGTTATATTTATCATATCAAACCACTGGCCAATTTTACTTCAAAGGTCGATTGGGCTTGATGGATGCGTCTTTGTCTGCAGGCGCCTTGTCCGAAGATGAGGGCGGTGAGTCTTACGGCCTCGCGCTCGGAGTACGCCAGGGACAACTAGCCTATGAACTGGATTTCACGGCTATTGATGATGATGTGAGTTTCATTTCACTGGGCGTAATTTTCAGACTGTGAGACACATTCAGATCAAGACAGGTTTGGTCGACAAGCCTGGTAGTACACGCGCGGTATTGTAGCCAGCGAACTTTCTTTGCTGGATTAGATTCTAGCAAACACCTGCTCAATATCGCTCAAGCCTGGCGCAGCATCACCAGCCGTATAAACATTATTGCCTCCGGCAACACAAACACATATGATTTTTGTTCCCAGTGAAAAGGGCCTCTCACACAACAAAATCGAAAATACCAACCCTGAAAATCTTGAAACGGGCTGTAATGGCCTGTTACTGGATCTTCTGAAAATCAACACCAGAGGCAATCATTAAGCCCGAGGTGGACTCATTGCATCTGTCGGTAGATACTCGTATGATTTGTAAAGCCTGTTTACAGTTTACAAACTAACAAAGGAGTTGATATGAGCATTAGAAAAACAAGTGGCCTCGGTAAGCTACATGATTCGGTACTCGATACGGTCGGCAATACACCCGTCATTCGGCTCAATAATATAGCGCCGGATCATGTCACGATCTACGTAAAGGCCGAGGCTTTCAATCCGGCGGCATCCGTTAAAGACCGACTTGCATTGAATATAGTTGAATCAGCCGAACGAAGCGGCCAGCTAAAGCCGGGGCAAACGATTGTTGAGGCAACCAGTGGCAATACAGGCATAGGTCTTGCAATGGTTTGTGCGGCGAAAGGTTACCCTTTGGTCATCACAATGGCCGAAAGTTTTTCGATTGAACGTCGGAAAATAATGCGCTTTTTCGGAGCCAAAGTTGTTTTAACACCCAAAGAGGCTAAAGGTTCCGGTATGTACAAGAAGGCTCGAGAACTGGCCGATGCTAACGACTGGTTTTTTGCGGGTCAATTTGAAACTGAGGCCAATGCCGATATTCATGAGTCGACAACAGGTCCAGAAATTCTGTCTGATTTTGCCGGGCAACGTCTAGACTATTTCGTGACCGGTTACGGAACCGGTGGAACCCTAACCGGTGTCGGACGAGTTCTACGGAAAGAACGTCCCGAAACAAAAATTATTTTAACCGAACCCGCCAATGCTGCATTGGTTTCCTCCGGTCAACCACAACAACGTGGTGAGGGTGGATCACCGGCTGGCAGTCATCCCTCTTTTGAACCACATCCTATCCAGGGCTGGACACCGGACTTTATCCCGTTCGTTTTGCAGGAGTCGATTGACAATCAATATTACGACGACCTGATTACGGTGCCAGGGCCAGAGGGAATTCACTGGTCAAAACGACTGGCCGCCGAGGAAGGTTTGTTAACCGGCATTTCTGGCGGTGCAACTGTGGCCGTTGCGATGAAAGTTGCCGAACAGGCAGAAGAAGGAACAGTTTTGCTCGCGATGCTACCGGATACGGGCGAACGCTATCTATCTACGCCTTTGTTTGAACAAATAGAAGACTTTATGTCCGATGATGAACTTGCTTTATCACAATCAACCCCGAGTCATCATCTAAGCCAATAATTTATTTTTTTACCCCACTGTTGATCAGTCAGAGTAATGGCTGATCAACAGTGGGGTAAGACGGGATATTTTTCTTCTCCAAAGCCCCGATGGCAGCCCTTACAGGCTCCCCCCTAACGCCATCCAGTACGGCATTGTGCTTTATCAATAATGTGGCACCAATAAAACGAACATTGGCGATCTCGATTTTCCCGAGTCAAGAAAGCTAACCCTTGTTCCGCGGCAAATTTCTGATATTTGACTTTCCAATTCGAACTATTCATGCCCATGAAATTGATGATTACCGAACACATAAAATATCGATTTAAATGAGTACTCAGCTTCGAAGACCGCCCATTTTGCACCAATAAAGGCCTGCATCAATATTGCCTGCTAGAATGAAAACGTCAACATCGGTATCAGCAAGCTCTCCCGACTCGCTTTGGTGCGATCTCGGAGGTTTACCCTTTATAGGTTCATTATGAAAATCGCCGAAGAGTTAATTGTTCAAGCTAACTTGTCACAGGACTTTTTTATATCCGGCGAACCAAAATAAAACTTAAGTCACTGGGACATTACGAGATAATTTGATACTGTCTGGATTAGTTCTGCTAAAAAATAACTATTCTTCGCAAAACTTTTTATCACTCAAGGGAAATAAACGATGAAAACAAAAATTTTACGCGGACTTATTGTTTGCTCAATATTCGCATCAAGTTCAGTATTCGCTTACAGCTGCCCGATGGATATGCGTGCTATCGATAATGCAATAGGTAATTCAACATTGAGCCAGACTGATCTCGAAAAAGTAAAAGCACTCCGTACGAAGGGCGAAAAACTTCATCGAAGAAACGATCATGGTGGTTCAGTGAATGCGCTTGCCGAGGCAAAGAATCTTCTCGGTATTTAATCACCGATATTTGCGGAAGCTACTTTCTGTTCAGTCATATTGACCACGACTTTCTCCTGTTCGAGGCAAACTCTATCGGTCAAAGCCACTGAAGCAGTAACCAATGGCAATAGTGAAGACGAAAGTGGCATTCCGTTAAAGTGGGCAATCAAATTATCTAGGAGTAAGGAATTGGTTTAGACTTTTTCGAGGCATTGATCGAACTCGTGGTCCCACTATCTATGTCGACATCTGAATTATGCACTCCCAACAACTGTTTACATATTATCGGGTAAACATCCTTTTCGTTTGGACTGAATTCATCTTCAATCGAAGTGACGGTAGTCGGCACAGCTGCGTTTTTAAATACTTTAATTCAGAGAAAGACTCCTGATTACATCCGTAAGCCCCCGACGGTCAAAGATAATAAAACGGCTGGTTATTTTGTGCAATTTAAGTGAAACCAGGCTACTTATACTGTGCCGGATTGGTGAGATCGATCACACCATGATTAATCTATGAAATAAGTGCGTTGCCTCCAACGCCGGATATGCTACAAGAACCAGGAGCCATTACTAGTTTGGCTCACGCTGAAAATCGAACGAGAGCGAAATTTAATCCAATACGTCAAAAGATTGCCAGGTCTTGTTAAGGGTCAAGTAACTGGTAAGATTTGATATCTCCCATGCTGTATATTTCTGTTCGAATGCCCTCATGAATAATCGATAACGATGTCAAAGCATCAAAAGCCTAATCGCTTTTTGTCTCGAAGTATTTTTTTGAGAGTTAAATCATGCTTTCTGTAGTTAAGGCGGCTTGTGTTTTGCTTGCCTGTTATGGATTCTTGGGCATTATATTTGGGAGAATTTATTCGCATCAGTGTAAATCAATTATCCGCAATGAACAGCCATTCTATTTCTGGTTGACCAGCCTTTCCAATATAGGAATCGGTTTGGCCTGTTACGTAGCTCTATCTGATTGTGATGCAGATCTGGCAACGGAAACTTTGAATGAACTATGTCATTCTGCAAAGGGCTTACTTTTTGAGGCGGGTCAAATATTCCCGGTAGATTAGTCGGTGGATTCACTAATCGGCGGTACTATGGTCCTGCAGATGGCAATAAATCTGCACGCAAGATTACAGGTAAGGCAGAAAAAATTAGTACATAAATTTAATTTTTTAAAGAACCTATTCACTTTATACCTGTTAAAGCGATTTACTTTGAAACAAAATGTGCGTCGTTAAAAATCGATCATTGAATGCCCGAACCAAACTACTTCGAATCCGTTGTAGGTTAATACGCAATGGTTCGGCAATCGGGTATAGCGACACCTTTGAGGCAAGCTCAATTAAACTTCGTCGAGTAAAACAATTAATATGTTCCAGCGGATGAATAGCATCCAGCGCTGAATTCCAACCCAGTTTTTTTAATTGATTATAGACACCACGCCCGTCTGGAACACGGATATAAATATAACCATCCGGTTTAAGACAGCTACCAAGTCTAATCATTGTTTCGAGAGGATCTGGCAGATGTTCAAACACCTGATTGGAGAAAATAAAATCGTAGCGATCTCCAGTCGGCAACTGATCAATAACCGTTAAGCCCATCGACTTCGCATGTGCGATTCGTTCCTGAGACAACTCAAAACCTTCAACTTGATAGCCATACGCCTGTGCCATTCGACTCCAGTAACCCCAACCCATTCCAAATTCAAGTATAGCCACCTGACCAGGCGGGCGATTTATCAGCCGGTTGATCATTTCAACCTGACCTGCATATTGACGATATAGTTTTGCCGCTCCAAATTGCTTCTTCTTAAGGCTTCGCTGATTATCGACCCATTGATCATATAACAGGGCCATACCCGAGCCATCTAGAGTCTCTGTTTGGTAGAGAAAGTCACAGTCAGCGCAATAGGCGACTTTAAATCGAATATTCTCCAATAAGTCCAGATCAATTTGATTGCTATAAAACTGGGACAGGAATTGAGCTAAATCAGCGTCAGAAAAAGCTTTATCGATCACCCGTTCGCAGGTAATAGATTGACAAATTGGGCAACCAACTCGTTTATCGGCGTTCAATTTATTTATAGGGATCAGCCGCATCACGCAGCCCGTCACCAAAAAAATTAAACGCAAGGATGATCAATACAACAGGAACAACCGGAAACAATAACCAGGGGTATAAAGTTACCACATTTATATTCTGTGCTTCATTCAGCAATACGCCCCAGCTAGTGATAGGAGGGCGCAATCCGAGTCCCAGAAAACTAAGGGCAGTTTCACCCAGAATCATCCCAGGAATCGACAGTGTAGCAGACGCGATTAAATGACTCATGAAACCGGGTAACAGATGACGACCGATGATCCGACTCGGCTTTGCTCCCATGAGCTCAGCGGCCTGACAAAAATCTTCCTCGCGCAATGATAATAATTTAGACCGAACCGCTCGTGCGAGACCGGTCCAGTCCAGCAGAGCAAGAATAACAGTAATACCAAAGAAGATCAGTATCGGACTCCAGTTCACCGGCAACACCGCCGATAGCGCCATCCATAACGGTAAATCAGGAAAAGAGCGAATGACTTCGATCATGCGTTGAATACTTGAATCAACCCAACCACCGTAATACCCTGCCAAACCACCGATGACAATACCAAAAAAGAAACTAATCGCGATACCAACTATTCCAATGGTTAACGAAATTCGGGCACCATAGGTAATCCGTGAGAACATGTCACGCCCGAGTCGATCTGTCCCCAGTAAAAAAAAGGTTCCGTTCTCGGGAGGACAAACAATGTGAAAATTACCTTCAAATAACCCCCAGAACTGGTAACTATCGCCACTGCAAAAAAAACGTAGCGGCTGAACGTCGTCTTCGCGCACTATATAGTTTCGTTTCAAAATATCCATATCGAGTTCATAGTCACGTCCGTATACAAAAGGACCGACAAACTCACCTTTATGGAATAAATGAACGGATTGAGGCGGAGAGTATATGAACTCGGTATTCCGAGTATGCAGATTGTAGGGTGCAATAATTTCACTGAACATGACGGACGCGTAATTGAGCGCAAGAATAATGCCACAGATTACAGCCAGGCGATGGCGCTTGAGTTTCCACCACATCAGTTTCCATTGTGATGCCAGATAATACTTTTGCTGTGCGGGGCTTAGTTCTTCAATCGAATGCGGATCAAAAGGCTCAGTCGAGATAAAATGCTCACCTGAATTATAGGTAGTCATTTTGCGACCCCACCTTGCAAACGAATCCGTGGATCAAGCATCGATAATGCAACATCCGAGACCAAAGCACCAAAGACGGTTAGAACCGCCAGAAACATTAAAAACGATCCGGCAAGATACATGTCCTGGCTTTGTAAAGCGGCTAATAAAATGGGCCCAGTGGTCGGGAGCGACATAACGATAGCCACAATTTCTGCACCTGAAATAACCGCTGGTAACAGATTCCCAATATCAGCAACGAAGAAATTCATCGCAATTCGAAGTGGATATTTTCGAAGTAATTTCCCCTCGGGCAATCCCTTTGCCCGACCGGTCGTAACATATTGTTTTTGTAATTCATCCAGTAAGTTGGCACGTAATCTACGGATCATTCCAGCGGTTCCGGAGGTACCGATGACAACAACCGGTATCCATAGATGTTCCAGAACTGATAACATTTTATCGACACTCCACTCGGCACCGATGTACTGCGGATCCATCAAACCGCCAATAGAAGTTCCGAAATACACATTTGCAAAATAAAGCATGATCAGCGCCAACAAAAAGTTCGGGGTCGCTAACCCGAGAAAACCAAGCAGCGATAATCCATAATCACCCCAGCTGTATTGATGGGTAGCTGAGTAAATACCAATTGGAAAAGCAACCATCCAGGTAAACAGAATTGTGACCACTGAAATCAAAACCGTGAGAAATAATCGATCACCTACGACTTCACTAACCGGTAAGTCATATTCAAATGAATAACCGAAATCACCCTGTAACATGCCGGTTAACCAGGTCCAGTACTGCAAATACATGGGTTGATCGAGGCCATATTGCTCCCGAAGAAATGCTATTTTCTGATCGTCTATGGTCTCGCCCTGACTTTGCAGTTCGGCAAGATGGCTTTCCAGATAGTCGCCAGGCGGAAGCTGAATAATGACAAAAACCAGAACACTGATAATCAACAAAGTGGGGATCATGGTTAATATGCGACGAATCAGATAAGACAGCATCAGCGTCGCACCTCGTCGAACCAGAACGTATCCGGTCGGTAAATTCCAAAATAAGCGCCCGGGGCAATATCAAAAAAACCGGTGTCAGGAACATTGTTAAGATGCTCACTGACGACTACTGGCGTCAATACCCCATTGATCAGACCTATTGTTGGTAGTTGATCACGATGAATCGCAAGCATTTTATGCCATATCGCCTGTCGTTCTGACAATGTTAGCGCGCTACGCCATTGATCATTAAGCCGCTCTAAACGTGCAAATTCAGATATTGTTACGGCTTCACCTTTTTTACCGCGTGACTCAGCATACTGCCCCCATTTCGGCCACTGATATTGATATCGGTTATTGGGGGCTAATTCTTCCGGGCTGCTTATCGCGTCTGACAGCGCATTCGACAATCCTGACCAGATTGACATTTGCGCTTCTCCGGAAAATATTCGATTTCGGAATACCTCGCGGGTCGAAGGAATACTGTAAAGTTTTATTCCGGCTTTCAGCCAACTATCTTGAATCAGTTCAAGAATATCGGTCTGCTCGGTGCTTTCGCCGGCAGTTTGAACAATAATTTCGAGTGGTCGACCATCGCTCATTAAACGAACACCACGATCATCCCGCTTAGTTAAACCGAGTTCATCAAGTAATTTGTTGGCCAGAGCCAGATCAAATTGAATATGTTTTGTTTGATAATTTGATCGAAATAACGGACTTTCGGGTAAAACCGTATTATTACTTTCACGCGCCAGGCCGAAATAAACCACCTGATTAATTTCACGCCGGTGAATCGCGTGAGACAGAGCACGTCGGAAATTTAATTCGTGGATTAGCACACGTAAAACCGCATCATTCGTATTGAAGTTTGGATACAACGCAACATGCGCACCTTTTGCCGAGTTCCATAATCGAACTTCTAATGGATATCGTTTGGCTGCAGCTCGAAGGAAGGTATAATTATCCATTCGCAAATAACGACCCTGTAAGTCAACTTCGTTTGCGCCAGTTTTTGCTGGAATTAATTTCGAAGACGCAATGGACACTGCGATCTGATCAACATAAGGTAACTGTCGACCCTGTTCATCGACTCGATGATAAAAAGGATTGCGTTTAAAGATAAACCGTTCGGAAGGTGGATAGGTACTATTCACCCATGGCTGCAAGCTGGGCAAATCTGGATTGGTAGCTTTATAGGGACGGTCCCGGCCGACATGTACACCCATCCAGTTTCTTTTTCCATACTGTTCAATCTGTTCTTGAATTTTTCCCTCGGTTTGATATTTTGGATGAAACTGCCGTAGATAATGGGCAGGTTTATATATATATAAAGGCCGTGCTGAAGCCAGGCCAGAAAGAAAGTAAGGATTGGGTTTCTTCCAGCTATAACGAACGGTGTACTGATCCGGATATTCAACGATTGGCAATTCACCATCGATGACGAATTGATGTGTAGGTCCCCCTTTGGATAGTTCCGGATTTAAAGCGACGTCTTCCCAATAGTAACGGAAGTCTTCGCTGGTAAAAGCATGGCCATCCGACCATTTGTGTCCTCTTCGCAGATGTAATGTGAAAATTCGATTTTCGAAAACATCAAAACTTTCAAGAATATCGGCTTTCAATCGAAGCTCAGGGGTATATCCAATTAACCGGGCATAACCATAAATAATGACCTGTCGAATATCTTTTTGTTTGCCCATCAGAAATCGCATTTCACCACCGTGAATTCCGGATTCGAATCCCTCTTCAAATTGTACGACTAATGGGTTCACTGGAACACGTTCTGATACGACAGGCAACTTACCGCTCTGCACCGATTCCATTAGAGAAGGCGTCTCTATCCAGTCGCCTATCGCAACGGCAGGGATCAATAATGCGATGTACGCCATCATAAGTGACAGAGTTTTCACGCCGCTAATCCTGCTGGGTCTACTTCAGAGTCAATCCGCACAAAATGGTTATTTTCAATCTCCAGTAATTCTGTGGTTCGACTACCGTCTATTCGAAAGGGAGCCTGCCATTGCGCCGGTTCAGAAGCCGAGCCATCGGAGATCGCACTAAAATCTAGCCGATGTGATAGCTCAGGATGTGGCACCGCAGATAACAGGGCACGGGTATAGGGATGAATCGGGTTATCAAACAATTGCTGCCGAGAGGCCAGTTCGACAATTCGACCTCGACACATCACCGCAATGCGGTCGGCGACATAATTCACCACCGCTAAATTATGCGATATAAATAGATAGGTTAGCCCAAATTCCTGCTGTAGATCCTTCAACAAATTTAAAACTTGCGCCTGAATGGAAACATCGAGTGCTGACACGGGCTCATCACAGATTAAAAATTCAGGTTGTAGTGCTAATGCTCTGGCTATGCCGATTCGCTGACGCTGCCCACCTGAAAAACTATGCGGATAGCGGTTTAAAAATCTCGGATCTAAACCCACCAATCGCATTAAATCGGTGCATCGTTGGCGTTGATTGTCTATTGCTTCGTCGCCATGAATAATCATGGGTTCACGCAAAATATCGAAAACCGTCATGCGCGGGTTTAATGCGCTAAAGGGATCCTGAAAAACAAATTGCATTCGTTGCCGAAACTGGAGTAGCGCCTTCCCTTCCAATGCGCGTACATCGATCACCGAATTCGAGTCATTAAACTTAATGCTACCGGTATCTGGCGATATCGCTCTCATTAATATCTTGCACAATGTTGTTTTGCCACACCCGCTTTCACCGACCAGTCCGAAACATTCACCTCGATTCACATCAAAGCTGACCTGATCGACTGCCAGAAACTTTTCCTGCTGACTCTGAATCCAGCTACCCGAACGACTCAGATAATGTTTACTGATATCGCGAACCTGTAAATGAATCGGATTAGCATCGGGATTTGGTTCAGATTGAACGGGTTTTTTGATAGCCCCCAGGTCGGTTTCAATTTCCCGTACCGGGACCAGCCGTTCCCCCTCAGCCATGTCAAATCGTGGGACGGCTCGCATTAATGCCTTTAAATAGGGATGGCCTGGATTTGAGAATATAGTCTCGAGCGGACCGCTTTCCATAATCTGGCCATGATACATAACCACCACCTGATCCGACATATTTGCGACCACACCGAGATCATGCGTGATTAATAAAAGGGCCATACCAAGTTCCTGTTGCAGCTCCCGAATTAATTTGAGTATTCGAGCCTGAATGGTAACGTCCAGGGCTGTGGTCGGTTCATCAGCGATCAGCAAGGTTGGATTACAGATCATCGCCATGGCAATCATTGCACGCTGCCTTAGCCCTCCCGACAGTTCAAAAGGATAAGCACGCATTGCAGACGCCGGATTTGGAAAACCAACGTGTTCGAGCATGGTTTGTGTGAGTTTGAGACCCTCAGCCTGACTGGCGTCACGATGAAGGAACAATGCTTCACTGATTTGATCACCAATCGTATGAACCGGTGATAGCGATGTCATCGGCTCCTGAAAAATAATTGAAATTTTACCACCACGAATACTACGCATACTGCTGCTACTGGGATCAAGCGCGGCAATATCAACGGGTCCAGAATCACTCTGCGGGTCATTAAAGAAAATATGCCCACCACTAATAGAAGCATTAGAGGGCAATATGCCCATAATCGCCTGTGATGTGACTGACTTACCCGAACCCGATTCACCGACCAGTGCAAGGCTTTGACCAGGATGAATTGCAAAGCTAATATCTCGAACAGCCGGGATCGGCTGGTCGTGCAATTTAAAATCTACCGCCAGATTCTCTACAGACAATAGACTTCGCTGCTGTTCGCTATGGCTAATAAGGCTACCCTTGTATAATCGTTGAAACTGCGGCCTTACGGCTCTTTCGGTTAATGATTCCAGGCAGATTTTCGTTACTTAAAATCCACCGACTCACTGCACTATTGCTAATACCCCAGGCGCTAAACAGCGAAATGGTTTGAACTCTTTTCGATAGAAACTTTCAGTTTGTAAACGAAAACTGGATTCATTAAAGTAATATAGCTTAATAATTCAATTGCTTCACCTTTCCTGCGACTAAATATTTGCCCACGGACCGCTAAGAAAAAAATTTCTTCCGGGTCTCATCCACAGATATCGACGATTTGGAGAACCATGCATTTTTATTCGGTTATCTGTGATTCAGAAATTATAAAAACCTTTGAAAACGGTCAAGACACGCTCGAGATCATCGTCATCGATGTCAAGATGAATTACCAGCCGATAAGCTGGCGTATTGTTACCCACCAAAACCCCATTTTCCGCAAGAAAGCGATGAAGATCTGCACGCAATTCAGGCGCTGGTTCAACAAATAACATATTAGTAGCAGACCTAACGGCAAGCCCAGGAATTTGAGATAATTGTTCAGCAAGATGACCGGCACGACAATGGTCCTCGGCCAAACGATCAATGTTATGGTCGAGCGCGTAAAGCCCACAGGCTGCGAGTATTCCAATCTGACGCATACCTCCGCCCAGCATTTTTCGTAATCGACGAGCTCGCTTTATAAATTCCGCTTCCCCAGCAAGCAACGCACCGGCCGGGGCTCCCAGACCTTTCGACAGACACATCATCACACTATCGAAAGGCTTGGTGATATCAGTAGGAGGTACGCCTAACTCAACCACTGCATTCATGATTCGAGCACCATCAAGATGCGCTACTAGATTATTGGCCCGTGCAACGTCGACCAAGGCGATTTGATCACTAAGCGATTGCACACAGCCTGACACCGTATTTTCGAGTGATAACATTCGACTCACAGGACTGTGAAAATCATCTTCTTTAATGATTGACTGGACGAGATCGGGACATAGACCGCCGCGTTCGTCGGCTGCAACCGGCTGGATGACAACCCCACCAAGCGCCGAGGCACCACCCGCTTCGTCGATAATGACATGGTATTTGTCGCCACTAATCATTTCTTCTCCACGACCACAATGAATCAGTATCGCAGCCAGATTTGCCTGGGTTGCGCTACTGAAAAACAGGGCATTCTGTTTCCCCAATAAACTGGCAACACGGCTTTCGAGAAGATTAACGGTTTCATCTTCACCGTAAACATCATCACCCACCGGTGCTGACATGATGGCTTCATACATACCTTTGGAGGGTCGTGTTACGGTATCGCTTCGTAAATCAACTAGCCCTTGATTCTGGGGGGTTGTGGCACCTGACATATGGAATTCAAAACTGTTTTTATGGAAGGGCTATAGTAGAACTCGAACGCTATTAAGTGAACCAGATTTTTAATCAATTTACAAAAGCAGATTGGTGTAAAATTTCTGATTTTAACCTCATCGCGGGCTTACTCCGTTAGAGATCACCTTGAACCATTATCTGACAACCAGTGAACTCGCCGATCTCCTGCGTATCAAGGAACGCAAGGTATATGCGCTTGCATCATCGGGGAAAATCCCCTGCTCGCGCGCGACCGGTAAATTGCTGTTCCCGAGAGACGAAATCGAGCTGTGGATTAACCAGAATTTATCTGGAGAAATGGTGATGCTACCCGCAGCCCGGGCTAACCAGATCGTCGGTAGTCACGATCCATTACTCGAATGGGCCATTCGCGAATCGCGCTGTGGACTGGCTACGCTATTTGATAGTAGCCTGGATGGTCTCAACAAATTTGCCAACCTCGACGGTATAGCGACCGGACTGCATATGTTTGATCAAATTCAACAGAGTTGGAATATCAATGCCGTCAAGCACCACAGCGATCAAAGTTCCGCTGTTCTGGTTGAATGGGCGATCAGAGAACGCGGTTTAATTTTGGGACAGCAATGCCGGAAACCAATCAAGGGTTTAAAAGATATCGGTGACAACCGCTTTGTACCTCGACAACCTGAAGCCGGTAGCCAGCTTTTACTCGAAAGTCTCTTAAGGGGTGAGGCAATTGAACCTCGAACACTCAACTGGGCGCACCCAGCTCGCAGTGAGTTAGATGCAGTACTCGAAGTTCAATCTGGAAATGCAGATATGGCTTTTGGACTCGCAGCGATGGCCGATCAATTCAAGCTTGAGTTTGTTTCGATAGTCGACGAACGATTTGATTTGTTAGTCGACCGAACAGCCTGGTTCGAACCCGCCTGGCAATCATTGCTGTCTTTTTGCAAAACCTCTGTATTCAAAGAACGAGCAGCACAAATGACGGGGTATCAAACCGATAATCAGTTTCAGGTGCGTTTTAACGGCTCGCGTTAGGGAAAAATAACTGCTGATCGTTAAGTCGATAATCCGCTATCAAACTCTGCCCCTTTTTTGACAACAGCCATTCGATAAACATATTAGAGGCGTGTTGATTTACAGAAGGACACGCTTCAGGGTTTACTGCGATGACACCATACTGATTGAACAATTGAGTATCACCTTCGACTAATATCTTAAAATCTGATTTATTTTGAAAACTGATCCAGGTCGCACGATCAGCCATCGTATAGGCGCCCATGCCAATTGCCACGTTTAAAGTAGCACCCATACCCGATCCGGTTTCCCGATACCATTGCCCACTATATTCATCTGGATCAATTTCAGTCAGTTTCCACAGTGATTTTTCTTTTTTATGGGTGCCAGAATTATCACCACGCGATAAAAATGGTTGTCCTGAGTCGGCTATTCGACTTAATGCGGACTGAGATGAAGTCTCACCGGCAATTCCAGCCGGGTCGGATGCCGGGCCAACAAAAACGAAGTCGTTATACATTAAATCGAACCTTTCTACACCTTTGCCCGATGCAACAAACGTCTGTTCAGACGACTTCGCGTGAACCAGAAGAACGTCCCCGTCACAATTCGAAGCATTCTTGATAGCTTGCCCGGTACCAACAGCGACAACATGCACAGTAATACCGGTTGCTTCTTCAAATTTTGGCAATAAAAAATTATAAAAACCGGAATTCGCTGTTGAGGTTGTGGATTGAACAACAATGCTGGAAGCACCGGAACAAACCGGTACAACAAGCCCCGCTAAAAAGATAAGGCAAACGGAAAATTTTAGCCCCGCAAATTTAAACAACATATTTATTACCTGCTTAACAAATGTTGATTCAAAAAGCCACGAACAGCCGGGTTTTCCGGCACTTCAAAAAAATGATCGGCCCTACAGGATTCGACCAGTCGGCCTTCAGCTAAAAACAAAACATGACTGCATAATCGTTTTGCCTGCGGCAGATCATGAGTAACCAGAAATATTTTAATTCCACGACGAGAAATTTCTAGCAGGCTCGATTCAATTAACTGAGTTGATTTCGGATCGAGACTCGCACTCGGTTCATCCAGAAACAAAACCTCCGGTGAACTTGCCATCGCACGCGCCAATGCCAGTCGCTGTTGCTCACCTCCGGACAACAGCCTGGCTGACTGATCAGCCTGAGCACTTAACCCCGCCGATTGTAATAGTGAATCAGCCAATTGCCCTGAATGACGTCTGCAATACTTGAGAACAAACTCAATGTTCTCTTTAACCGTTCGCCGCAGCAAAACTGGCTTCTGGAAAACCAGTGCCTGGCGACTGCGGGTTTCGAATGAATTATTACGTCCATTCCAGTTTACCGAGCCTCTACTGGCGACAAGAAGGTCGTGCAGGATTCGAATCAGTAAGCTTTTACCCGCACCATTATCTCCCAGAATGGCCGTTATTCCATTGTCGTTCACTTCAAAATTGAGGTCGGATAACAACTTAGTCTGCCCGACCTGATAATCGAGATCTGAAACAACTAACGGCAGTAACTGGCATTTGTCAGACATGTTTCTGGCGCATCTTCAACAAATAGAGTCCGGTATTAACCAGCAAGGAAAGGATCAATAACACCAGGCCAAGCGCGAGTGCTAAAGCTAGATTGCCTTTAGACGTTTCGAGGGCAATGGCCGTAGTCATAACCCGCGTCAAATGATCAATATTGCCACCCACCAGAATAAC
>JBLIOG010000079.1:0-15230 GCA_047639625.1 Gammaproteobacteria bacterium | reverse complement strand
ACAGTCATCTTCGCTTTTAATGTAATTTCGAAATCGTAACCATCGGTCATCAACTCACTTTCGTAAACACCAACCGGAATTTGCGCTATGGCTTTTTCGGTTGCAGATTTCGAAGTGTCTAGAATATGCCTGGCCAAACTCTCGATATCATCAAGCCCAAACTCACCCAGCATTTCATCTAGTCGTGCAGCGGCGACATCGCAGCAGGCAATCAAGGCGTAAAAGTCCCCCTCATTGGCTACCGGTGAACGCGAATTCGCCTTCATAATTGACATTATTATCGGATTAATTTTGCCGTCTTCAACCAGCTGCATGGGCGGTAAATATAGCCCTTCATCAAATATATCACTACCATCCGGCCCCATACCCAAACCGCCAAGGTCGTATAGGTGTGAGGTACAGGCACCGAAAGCGACGATCTTCTTATGATGAAAAATAGGTGAGAACATAATCACATCATTCAGATGGCCCGAGCCAATCCACGGATCGTTAGTCATGTAGACATCAATCGGGTTCATTTCATCAATCGGAAAATACGGCAGCAGCTTAGCGACCGAGACGGCCATAGTATTGATGTGACCCGGCGTACCGGTTACTGCCTGTGCGAGCATATTGCCATCGATGTCAAATATCCCCGCGGAAATATCACCGCATTCGCGCACGATTGGACTAAATGCAGTGCGCATTAAAACCTGCGCCTGTTCTTCGACTATCGCCATTAAACGATCCCACATTACCTGGAGGGCAATGGCTGAATGCAAACCTGTTGACGCCGCTACGGGTTGTTGATTCGCCAGAACGGTCATGACAATATTCCCGATGTCATCGATTCGCGCTCGATATAAAGCCGAAACAAAAGTCGTCGTCTGCGGCTCGACAATTAGAGCGGGGCCTATGACTTCTTCACCGGGTCGAAGGCTTGCACGTTGGTACACATCAGCCTCAACTTTCTGACCTGCCTGACCCAGATAAATATCACGGCTGGTTTCAACCTTAGCAGGTTTGGATTTTGTCGAATCGACGATTGCATGGGTTAGTGGTATTTCATTACTGACCGTTATTGACCAGTTCATTACTTCGATCTGCATTTCAGGCACAACGCGGGCGAACAGGCGCGCATATTCGGAATTAAATCCATCAATCAAATCGGCAAGATTTTGATCCGTGATATCACCCGGCGGAATTTCAATCTCTATTTCATGTCCCTGGCCTGTATATCGCATAAATGCTACACGTCGGATTTTCAATGTTTCTCCCGGCGCTCCGGCTCCGACGACTTCACGCGCTTCAGATTCAAGGTCGCTTAATAGTTGATTGATTTCATCAAACGGAAAATCATCGACATTGACGTGACGACTTCTGACAATTTCGTAAGCTACCGGCGCAAATAAAAACCCGACCGCCGAGCCAACACCCGGATTCGGCGGCACAATTATTTCTTTAATCCCAACTTTTTCTGCAACTCTCGTGGCGTGAAGCGCACCGTTACCACCAAAGGCAATCATCGTACATTCTGATAAATTTTTACCTTGTTCAACCGCATGCATTCGAGCGGCGTTCGCCATTGCTTCATCGACCGTTTGTGAGATTCCATCAGCGCCAGCAATGACTGAAGTCCCCAGAGGTTGTGCAATGCTCGAATCAATCGCGACGCGCGATAAATCTGGCTGAAGTTGGAGTCGACCTTCAGCAAAGCTATTCGGATCAAGGTAACCGGCAACCAGATCAGAATCAGTGACAGTTGGGTATTCACCGCCACGACCATAACAGGCAGGCCCGGGATCCGAAGACGCACTTCTTGGACCCACCCTTAACCGCCCTATTCCATCAACAACCGCAATCGATCCACCACCCGCGCCTATCTCGATCATCTTAATCACCGGAATCCTTACCGGCATTCCGCTGCCTTTTAAGAACCGCTCTTCACGGCCAATTTCAAAACTGCGTGAACTGCGAGGCTTCGCATTTTCTATCAAACAGACTTTGGCGGTTGTGCCACCCATATCAAAGGACAGTACATTGCTTATGTTACGTTGGGCAGCAACGCGTGCCGCAAGAATCGCACCACCGCTGGGCCCTGATTCGACCAACCTGATCGGATAACGGATAGCGGTTTCGAGTGTCGTAACACCGCCACCTGACGAGATAACAAATAAGGGACAATCGAAGCCTTCCTGTTTAAGCGCCACTTCTAGCTCGCGTAGATAGCTTGCCATCAGGGGTGCGATATAAGCATTACATACGGTCGTACATAGACGATCAAATTCGCGTACTTCTGGTGAAACTTCCGCCGATAGCGATACAGGAATATCAGGTAAACG
This sequence comes from Gammaproteobacteria bacterium, assembly GCA_047639625.1. Classification (GTDB taxonomy): domain Bacteria; phylum Pseudomonadota; class Gammaproteobacteria. Next base: position 12,909 of record JBLIOG010000079.1, on the reverse strand, counting down.
TTCCTGCAGCCGCTTAAAAACACTTTGTTCGTGAACCGGGTTCTCGTAGCTATGTAAAAGACATACAGCGATACTTTCGATCCGTTGTTCTATCAATTCATCAATCGCACGATCCAGCGACGCTTCGTTAAGTGGTTGAATAATTTCGCCCGAAACCGCTAACCGTTCACCAACGCAAAACACCCGATCACGCGGCACGATTCTGTCCGGTTTATCAATATTAATATCGTACTGGTCATAGCGTCGTTCATATCCAATTTCCAGAATGTCTCGAAAGCCTTCCGTAGTTATAACGCCAACCCGGGCACCTCGACGCTCAATCAGAGCGTTGGTCGCGAGCGTCGTACCGTGGATGACGGAACGAAAGTCACCGGGTTGCAAACCATTTGCGTTAAGTGCAAATTCGATCCCTTCAAGTACGCCGACCACAGGGCGATCCGTCGTCGTCAGAGTTTTGGCGGTATGGATTTTTTCACCGACTGCAATGGCGATATCGGTAAAGGTGCCACCGATGTCTACTGCAAGGCGATATTGACAGAATTTGTTCATCGAATTTAGCTCAAAACTGGAAAATGCAATGCGCGTTGGCGCAAGTTTTTGTCGGAGCTGAATCAATAATTTTTATCCAGGAGTTGTAGATTGAATGCAGCTCCGTATCCGCCAGTAATGGCGGAACAGAATTAAACTCGCTTCGGGGTCACGAGATTAGACTTGTCGTGTCTTCTACCTATTCGACGTGGTGGATGGACAAGCATGATGGTTCAAGAACTCCATTAATTTGTCGCAAAATTAGCACCGATACCCGAATCAGGTCAATGACTCATTTACCTATAATCATTAACAATTAACGCTAGAGATTAACTCGCTGACAACCTTATTTAGATCCGATTAATCTAGAGAAAGGAATCGTTTCTAAGGCGTTACCTATCTGTAATCGCAATCCGATGTAATCTAAATTTTTTCTAAAAAACTGGTTCTTCGAAATTAACTAACTGGCACTAGCTGACAACGGTGCCTTACTATATTTTCTGTACTGACTAATAACCCTAAAAAAAAGCGATAATAATATTGATCGGTGTTCCCAGAGAAATAAAAAGTCATGAGTATCGCGTAGGTATGGCGCCTGCCAGTGTTCGGGAAGCCATCAAGCACGGACACACAGTAATGGTTGAAACCAGAGCTGGAGAAGGAATTGGGGTGACTGATGCCGAATATACGCAAACTGGTGCAGAGATTATCAACTCAGCAGAAGAGATTTTTGCTCGCGCAGAAATGATCGTTAAAGTTAAAGAACCTCAGTCTGTCGAGCGTAAAATGCTTCGCCAAGGTCAGGTTCTGTTTACTTATCTCAATTTGGCTCCCGACCCCGATCAGACCCGTGATTTAGTGGACAGCGGTGCAGTATGCATCGCCTACGAGACCGTAACTTCTCCGCGCGGTGGCCTCCCGTTGCTGGCTCCTATGTCAATGGTTGCCGGCCGTATGTCAATTCAAGCAGGTGCTTATTGTCTGGAGCATCCGCATGGAGGTTTGGGTATGCTCCTCGGCGGGGCGCCCGGAGTCGATCCGGCTAAAGTTGTTGTTCTAGGCGCAGGTGTGGTTGGAACCCATGCGGCGCATATTGCAATCGGAATGGGCGCAGATGTCTGGGTTATCGATCGAAATCCTGACGTTCTTGAATCTCATTGGCGGCAATTTGGTCGAAGTACAAACACCGTATTTTCAACCGATGATGCCATTGAACGCCATGTTCTCGAAGCCGATCTTGTTATAGGTGGTGTATTAATACCGGGCGCAGAAGCACCAAAGCTGGTGACGGCAGAAATGGTCAAAGCAATGAAACCCGGATCAGTGGTGGTAGACGTTGCAATTGATCAAGGTGGTTGTTTTGAAACTTCCAAAGCAACAACCCATGCCGAACCGACTTACATAGTGGATGATGTTGTGCATTATTGTGTCGCCAATATGCCCGGGGGAGTTCCAAGAGCATCTACCTATGCTTTGAATAACGTGACGCTGCCGCACATTCTTGCGCTGGCAGACAAGGGCTATGTTCAAGCGCTTAAAGATGATCAGTGGTTACGCGATGGGTTAAATGTTCACAGCGGTAAAATAACTTAGGCACAGGTCGCTAACGATTTAGGATATAAATTCCACGATCCGTTGTCAGTTCTTCGAACTGAAAAAGCTATTTAAGCTGGCCCTTAAAAGATACAGCATCTTTAAAAGTCCTAAGGATTGATTTGGTTAAACCATGGCGCTTCACCTTTTTAAGGCGGAGCGCCATGGTCATTAATTATAGAACTGATTTATTTACCGAGCATCGTATCCAGTATTGATCGATCCTGTTCAACTTTCTCAGCACTTCCCTGCCAGAGTAAATTACCCGCTTCAATAATAATGACCTGATCCGCTACCGCTATCGCACGCTCGGTATTCTGTTCAACCAGAATGATCGCGACATTCTTATTTCTTAAATCTGCGAGCACCTGGTAACACTCATCGACGACTTTTGGCATCAGGCCCAGTGACATTTCATCAACCAGCAATAATCGCGGCTGACTCATCAATGCCCGGCCAAATGCCAGCATTTGCTGCTCTCCGCCAGACAGTAATCCTGCTAACTGATTTTGTCGTTCACGTAAACGAGGGAAATAATTAAAAACTGTTTCCCGGCCGGCTTCAAGATTACCTGAGTTAACAATATGCCCGCCGACCGTCAGGTTTTCATTAACATTCAAATCAGGAAACACCCTTCGACCCTCGGGAACCAGCGCAATGCCATGATGAATTCTACGCTCTGGTATCACTTCACTAATTTCTACCGAATCAATTTTTATACTGCCGGCCTTCTTTTCCACAAGCCCGCAAAGGCAGTTCAGGGTCGACGATTTGCCGGCTCCGTTGGCACCAATCAACGATAACAACTCACCTTGTTTTACTGAAAAACTGAGATTTCGTGCAACGATAACATCACCGTAGCCGCAGCTTAAATCATTTACTTCAAGCATTAACAGTACCTAAATAAGCGCGTTGTACATCTGCCCTGGCCATAACTTCATGGGTTTTTCCAAATGCTAATGGGCTGCCGTTATCCTGTACATACAGCTTTGGACAGATACGAACAACTTCACGAAGGTTATGCTCAATCAACAGTATAGTCTGACCCTGTTTATTCAGTTTTAAAATCAGGTCCGCTAATAATGCGGCTTCGCTGGCATTGAGTCCGGCCAGGGGTTCGTCAAGCAACAAAAGTTTTGGCTTTAATGCGAGTGCTCTCGCCAGTTCCAGTCGTTTGAGATACCCCAGCGGAAGCGTGGGGGGATACTCATTTGCATGCTCATCGAGACCTACCGATTCAAGTAGAGCGCGTGCCTTGATCCGCTCAATCTCACGGCTTTTGGTAAACATTGACCTGACAGGATGCTGCGTCCTTTCAGTTCCACAGGCGAGCGCCACATTATCAAGTAATGATAAACTTCGAAGTGGCTGAACAATTTGTTGGGCAAATGCCAATCCTGCTCGAATTCGGCGAAAAGTTTCCAGCTTGGTTATGTCGCGCCCTTCCAGTAAAACCCGACCCGAATCAGGTTTAACAATGCCGGTAATGACGCGCATCAAGGTTGTTTTACCCGCACCGTTCGGTCCAATAAAACCTAACAGTTCACCCTGTGCGACTGTCAGTTGAGCGCCATCCACTGCGAGAACACCTCCAAACTTGACGGTAACATTTTCTATACGAAGAATTTCAGTCATGGCCGGATTTACGATAATCAATAATACTTTGAGCTATTCCTGATAAACCGTTGGGCGCGAACCGCATCATCGCAAACAACAATCCGCTATAGAATAATATTTTATAGTCATTGATAAATTGCACCAACAACGGCAACACACTTAAAACAGCGGCTGCAAGTGCGACTCCGGTAATCGAACCAATTCCGCCAACAATGACCATAGCCAGAACTGCAACCGACTCGACAAAACCAAAACTGTCAGGTGCAATAAATCGAAAGTGGTGAGCATATAAAGCGCCAGCAGCGCCAGCGGTTCCAGTGCCGATGACAAACGCGATCATTTTATATTTTGCGACATCGATACCCAAAACGGAGGTTACATCTTCATTATCGGCAATCGACTGAAAAACAAATCCTAACCAGGATTTTTTCACGAAACTGGAAAACAAAGCGAACAAAGCCGCTAAACCAACACACAACAACATAAAGCCAATTTTTCCGAGCCCGCTGGATGGTATTGCAGATATCCCGATTTCTCCCCCGAAAAAATCCTGTTGCCTGATGATGCCGATAAACAGGAAACCGACGCCCATTGTAGTGATAGCGAGAAAATCATGCCGAACTCGCAAGCTCATCAAACCAACACCCGCCCCGAGAATACCAGCCACTATCGCAGCGGCGGGAATCGTCAGCAGAAATGGAACTGAAGCTTTCGACAACATTGCTGATGTGTACGCACCCGTTCCGAGAAACGCAGCATGACCCAAACTAATCTGGCCGCAAAATCCACTGATGAAATTCAAACTCAGTGCAAACAAAACACTGATCGCCATGGTGGTCATGAGTGTTATTTCATAACTCATCGAGTACCTCCCAACAACCCCTGCGGCCGGAACATCAAAACAATAATTAAAAAGGCAAAGGCCATCGCATCTCTATCGAGTAAATGTCCGATATAGATTGTTCCGAATGACTCGAGCACTCCAAGCAGCATCGATGCCAGCAAAGTACCTCTGATACTGCCCAATCCACCTAAAACTATAATCGCTAAGGCCTTGTAAGAGGTTACGCTTCCCATCGTCGGTTCTACCAAATTGTTCATCAGGGCTACCAATACGCCTGCGACGGCAGCGAGAGCAGAACCTATGAAGAAATTCAGATATCTCACCCGCTGTAAACTTACCCCGAACAGGCGTGCGATCTGAGGATCCGAAACAGTTGCCCGCCAGGCAACACCAGTCCTGGTATTAGACGATAGCAGGGCCAGGATTGTGAGCAGAAAAACCGATAATCCAATAACTAGAATTTCCACATATTTGAGGAAAAACCCCGAAAACAATTCAATTTGACCCTGTAACGGAGGGGTCACATAGGATATTCCATAGGGACCAAAGACAATTCGAAAAATCTCTTCAGAAGCAATAAACAGCGCTATAGACGCGATGAGTGAAACATATGGGGGTCTGCTAAGTAGCGGTTTGTAGGCAAAGTTATAAACAAGCATGCCTGCTATACCCACTGCCAACATCGAAACTACGAGGGCCAATACAAAACTGCCGGTGGCGTTGGTAACGACAACACCTATGTATCCACCCAGGGTAAATAGCGCTGCATGCGCAACATGCAGTATTCGAAGTAACCCGTAAACTAGCGTCAGTCCGAGTGCGATTAACGCATATATACTGCCCTGAACGATTCCTTGAATGAGCAGTTCTAGATAAAGCATCGGTAAATGTCCAGGTCTCTGCCAGTCATCGAAATCCGTCAGCAAGTTGACGGATCATTAACTAAACCAGAAATCCTTACCTATAAATTGGGTGGAGCCAGCAAGTTGGGATCACTAATAATTGAATGGCGATGCCAGTTACCATCTTTGACCACCTGCACCTGCACATCCTTTTGCACTTCACCCAGGCTATTAAATGAAATATTACCTGTGGCCGCAGTAATAGACGTTTTAGCAATAGCATCACGAATTTTAGATTTGTCGCTACTACCTGCTTTACGCATCGCTGCAACGACTACCTTTACTGCTGTATGTGCAGAAGCCGAAACCATATCCGATTTATACCCTGCCTTTTTCTCAAACTCTCGAATAAAGTCTCTGGTTTCCTTTGCATTCGAATCTCGATCCAGAGAAGTAGTAATAATAATGCCTTCTGACGCTTCCCCAGCTATTTCGATAAATTTCTGGCCGTCATAACCTTCCTGTCCGATGACAGGAACGGTTATACCTGCAGCCCGTAGTTGACGAACCAGAGGTCCCGCAGTAAAAAAATAACCGGAAGCATAAATTGCATCGGGCTTGTCACTTTTCACTTTTGACACAATCGGACCGAACTGCCGGTCCTTGATGCTGTATTGATATTCAGACACGACGGTAATGCCAAATTGAGCGGCTGCATCTTTAAAACCTGCGGCAAGAGATTGTCCAAAATCATTTTTCAAAGTGATCAGCGACACCCTTTTAGCGCCCATTGCATCGCCCAGAAGTTTTGCACCTGCACGTCCCTGCACTTCACCAACAAAGGAGGTTCGAAAAATATAATTACCGGCACGCGTAATATCCGGGTGAACGGCATAAGCGGCTATATAAGGGACGCCAGCTTCCTGGAATACGCCAGCTGCAGCCCGGGTTGAACCCGAGTAACTTCCAGAAATTGCGGCACTAACTTCGTCTTTTTCAATGAGTTTTAATGCAATTGGCACTGACTCTTTCGGTGAGGCCTGATCATCATAAACAACCAATTCAATTTTATCACCATTGATTCCACCTTCTGCATTAGCTTGCTCTACCGCTAGCTCGGCTCCGGTGAGTGCCGATTTACCATCGGCTGCAGCAAACCCTGTCAGTGGTACGTTAAATCCAATTTTTACGGACCCTGCCTGCACCTGAGTGAATGCAAATGTTAAGACCGCCACTAATACAACTAACCATTTTGATTGATTCATTTAAATCCTCCGTAGAATATCTATTGCCCTTATGAATTATTACCACAACCGGCCTGGACAAAACCCATCGCTATTATTTTATTTGTCACCATAACTGAAAATCCAGTATAGAAGGTTTATCTTTCATTCGTCTATAACTTAACTCTCGAAATCCATCATGCCATTTAGTTAACGAGTAGGTTGGTTTAGAACACAGCGAAACCCAGCGCTTTAATGGACCCGTTTTGTTGGGATTCACAGGCTCATCCGAACCTGCATATAGAACGTCGAACCTATATTCGGGTGCAGTCGACCCAACCTTCCAGATATTTAATTTAACTTAATGACATTGCTAGAGGCCACTTTAAAAAATACTTACAAGGGAAAAACGGTAGAATAAAATAACTGTAAAATCTCACGCTACAAAGGACAATTACTTTGGATATTCCACCCATTCGACAATGACCGAATCAACCGTGAACAAACACTGGATCGAGGCTATTTCCGTCGCGATTGACCATGTGAATTCCGCAGCCTGCGCTCAATATCTATTGCAAGCAATTGGAAAGTTAGTCACATTTGACATGGCAATGTCAGTGGTGTACCGCCGTCACTCCAAACCGATCTATGTTTGCGATACCTTTAAAACTGATAAAGCCAAACAAGGACTCTCAAACTATATTAACAACACTTACGTACTCAATCCTGCCTATTCAGCCTACTGCAGGAAATTATATTCCGGTGTCTATAGGATCCATGAGTTATCGTTAGAGAATCAAGTCAATATCGATCATTACCATTCACTTAAAATTAAACGAATGCCTAATGAGGAACTAGAATACATAACTGAGTGCTGGCCGCCCAATATGGAAGAAGTCTTTATTGCGATAACATTACCTGCCGATGAAATGGGTGAAATCAGTTTGTTGAGAGCTCGGTCGAAGGGTGGTTTTTCTGAGTGTGATATTGACCATCTGAATGTCCATTTACCAATGATTACATCAATATATCGGCAATACTGGATAAAAGCTCGTTGTAACACATCGATAGACGACAGCGTTCCACCCATTGATTATTTACTCGAGTCGGTTTTTGATAGCTATCTGAGTACCCGCGAGAACCAGGTGGCGATGTTGACCCTAAAAGGAGACAGCGGGCAGGACATCGCGGATGAATTAGGTATTGGCTTAACAACGGTCAAGACTCACCGCAAGAACCTCTATGGCAAGTTAGGTATCACGACACAAACCGAGCTGTTTTTGCTGGCTTTAAATACCTTAACTCGACACATCTAGGTTGGGGGTGGGGTCTGCTCAGTTAACAACTACAGGATACCGCTAAAAATATTTAGACATTTAGCAAAAATGTGCCCATTCTGTACTATCGAAGCAACCCTCCTACTTGAGGAGGATAGTTCGGTTGTCGACTTATAAGTCATACTAATTGTTGTTCGTTTCCAAAAAACGACCATCACAACTAATATTACCAGGAGGATACAATGAATATTCGAAAGATAATTTTTGCAGTATTAACCGTAGTTCCGATGACCCTAGCTGGATTCAGCGCACAGGCAGAAACACTCCGCGTTGGTATGGAATGTACCTATGCACCTTTTAATTTCAGGAATGCTGACGGCGTTTTAATGGGTTATGACGTCGATGTCGCCAAGGGTGTTGCCGGTCTTATTGGCGCTGACCTCGAATATGTATGTCAGAAGTGGGACGGCATGATCCCTGCTTTGCTGGCTAACAAGTTCGACCTTGTCGTAGCTTCCATGTCCATTACAGATAAACGATTGAAGAAAATGGACTTTTCCGATACCTATCGAATCTCGGTTGGCCGTTTGGTCGGCAAGAAAAACTCAGATTGGAATCTATTTGATAGTTCGGGCAATCCAGTCCCTGACAACTTCAATGGACTCAAAGTCGGCGTTGAAAGAGCTTCAACTTATTCAGATTGGTTTAAAAACGTGCTTCCCGGTGCCGATGTAGTTTTATACGATAGTAACGAAGCGCTTTATCTTGATCTTATAAATGGTCGTACCGATATGATCATGACCAATCCGATGAAAGCTCACCTTAGGTTTCTCAGTAAAGAAAACGGCGCAGGTTTTGAATTTGTCAGCCCACAGATTGATGAGAAAAAATATTTCGGTATCGGTGTCGGAATCGGTCTTCGCAAGGGTAATGACGAACTGAAAAAACGCATGAATAAAGCGATTAGAACGCTAACTGATCACGGATATCTGGAATCTTATGCTCTGAAGTATTTCCCGTTCGCTATCCACTAGGTTGAGTGTGAAAACACGGAGTCATCATTATTTTTCCCGTACCTAGCTCCGCAGCGGGGCCTATTTTGGCCCCGCAGTGGTTCATTCACCATTTTTCTGCTCTAACATGACCTCGCTGAGGACATTTAACATCGAAAACGGCAAGCGGCTATGGATGCGCTGACAGGCTGGTGGGATGACTATTTCTGGGGTTCTCTTGTAGTCGTTGAACTATTTTTTGTAGCCCTGGTTTTAACGATCCTGTTTGGATTGCTGGGCGCTGCCGCCAAACTTTCGAAAAACCGACTCGCCAGAGCAATTGCAAACGGCTATACCATAATCTTTCGCGGAACACCGGAGATTCTGGTTCTACTGCTGTTTTACTTTGGCTCAGCAATCGTCTTAACGGCCATTGCCCAGATCTTTGACCCCAATGTGAAGTTTGTCGATTTCCCGCCTTTCTGGGCCGGATCACTCGCTATCGCCTTAATTGTTGGATCCTACGCGACTGAAACCTTCCGCGGTGCCTTCCTCGGAATAGACCAGGGTCAGGTTGAAGCGGCAAGAGCCCTGGGGATTTCAAATTTTCAAACTTTTATTTATATCCGTATTCCTGCCATGTGGCGGCTAGCCCTGCCCCCATTTGGCAATCACATGTTGTCATTGATAAAAGATACCGCACTTGTCGCCATTATAGGTCTGGAAGAGACGTTGTTTGTCGCCGAACAGGCGATTGGCTACACAGCTAAACCATTTACCATGTATCTACTGGTTGGCGCGATTTACCTTGGATTTTCTACGATCATCACATTGACTGTCATGGGGCTTGAAAAATATGCCAGTCGGCATCTGGTAACGGCCCGATGAGTTTTGATTTTGCGCTTATTATGGACAGCATTCCCAAAATGCTAATGGGAATCGGCCTCACTTTTCAGCTGCTTTTCCTGTCACTATTGCTGGGTACGTTACTCGCTGTTTTACTGTTGATACTGCGAATTAGTGGCCGATGGTATCTCTCCATCCCTACAATGGTTTACATTTATATCTTCCGTGGCACCCCTATCCTCGTTCAGATATTTATAATTTATTATGGATTACCACAACTGGAGTTTGTTCGTGACAGTATTTTCTGGCCTATATTGAGGGAACCATTTGGCTGCGCAATCCTTGCTTTATCATTGAATACAGGCGCCTATGTTTCCGAGATATTTCGCGGTGGCGTGCTTGGCGTAGATCGAGGCCTGAAGGAAGCCGGTGCCGCACTGGGCCTGTCAACAACCCAACGATTTATCTATATCACCTGCCCTATTGCTATCCGGCTGAGTCTTCCCGCTTATAGTAATGATGTCGTCAGCCTGCTGAAAAGTACCGCTCTGGCCAGCACCATCACACTACTCGACATGATGGGTATAGCCCGAACTATCGTCGCTGAGACTTATGCACCTTATGAAGTTTTCATTTCACTCATGGTCATATATCTGATCATAACCTGGGCAATTCAGCGAACCTTCGGCTGGATTGAAAAACGCATGAGCCGACATGTTCGAAGCGAGGTCTAAGATGTCCGAAGTCAGTACTCAACCGATGATTGAAGTTAAAAATGTCGATAAGTTTTTTGGTCCGTTCCAGGCTTTGAAATCCGTCAGCCTGACGGTGGGCAAAGGAGAGAAAGTGGTTGTTTGCGGGCCATCCGGGTCGGGTAAATCTACTTTAATTCGCTGCATTAATCGATTGGAAGAACACAATAGTGGGCAAATTATTATTAACGGCCATGAATTAACTGGTAACGTCAAAGATATCGATGCTGTTCGGCGGGAAGTGGGAATGGTCTTTCAGAGTTTTAATCTTTTCCCACACCTGACAGTCGTTGAAAACCTGATGCTGGCACCTAGACTGGTTCGTAAAACATCTAAAGCTGAAAATAGAGAAAAGGCCATGCAATTACTCGAAAGGGTCAAAATTACTGACCAGGCCGACAAATGGCCCAGCGCACTTTCAGGTGGGCAACAACAACGAGTTGCTATTGCAAGGGCACTTTGTATGAATCCGGAAGTCATTTTATTTGATGAACCCACTTCAGCGCTCGATCCCGAAATGATTTCGGAAGTTCTGGATGTCATGATCGACCTTGCGCATGAAGGTATGACAATGATCTGCGTGACGCACGAGATGGGATTTGCGCGCTCGGTTGCCGATAAAGTACTGTTCATGGACGAGGGCGAAATTGTCGAGACAGGGCCGCCAGATACCTTTTTTGCAAACCCAAAAAACGATCGAACAAAACAGTTTCTTGAACAAATTTTATCCCACTAAACCTACCCCCCCGTATTAGTTTTTGGGATTGATAGTCAGGTAGATAATTATGAAAGACATTGACGAACTAGTGCTATTTGCAACGGAACTCGCTGAGTTAAGTCGAAGCATTATACTTTCCCATCCTATCCTCGGAGTGAATCACAAGATTAAAGCCGATGGTTCCCCTGTTACACCGGTAGACCGGCAGGTTGAACAACGCCTCAGGGAACACATTGATTCGCGTTATCCCCATCATGGTGTGTTTGGAGAAGAATTCCCGAATCGCGACATCGATGCAGAACGGGTTTGGGTCATAGATCCGATTGATGGCACCCGCCAGTATGCTACTGGGATACCACTCTATAGCACTTTAATTGGATTGGTCGAAAATGGCCAATTTGTATTGGGCGTGATGGACTTTCCAGCGACCCGGGACCGCTGGATTGGAGGGCATGGGTACCCGACTCGCTGGAATAATCAGCCGGTAACCGTTGGCAAATGCGCCAGTCTTAAAAATGCGATGGTTGCCCGCAGTGAGCCGGACCGATGTAGCCAGGAAGAGAACCTGGTTTCGACAAAACTGGGGAGCGTAGGACCCTTCAGCATTTGTGGCGCAGGTAGTTACGGTTTTGCGATGCTAGCATCGGGCAAACTGGATATTGTCATCGACACTGGTCTGGACCCGTTTGATTTCGCAGCACCTGCAGCCATCATTGAAGCTGCTGGTGGATCGGTTTGCGATTGGGCCGGACAACCACTAACACTCGAATCTCATGGTCGAACGCTTTTTGTGGGTGATTCAACGTTACTTCAACCTACCCTTGAAATCCTACAGATCTGAGATTTCTATTGACGATAACTCAGAGTTAGTCGACCGAGACAGTCCGGTCTTTTGCCCAATGGCGAAGTGCTGCGATTTTTTCTGCCATTACGATCGATAGCGTTTTAAATACCTGTATTTCCTCGATCATACTGCGGGTGTTAACCAGAACATCTATGGTGTGCGCAGCATAGATTGCCGAAACTACTATTTGCTCGATCTCGGAACTCGAAAAACCTTCCGTTATTAGTGCCAGTTTTTCAAAGTCGATCCGTGTTAAATCTAGCGCGCATTTATTTGTGTGAATCCTGAAAATATCATTTCGAACGTTAGTATCAGGAAGGTCAAAGAAAAAAACTTCATCCAGTCTGCCCTTACGAATCAACTCGGGCGGAAACTGGTCGATGGCATTCAAAGTCGCTACGATAAAAACCTGGTTATTGCTTTCTACCATCCAGGTTAACAAGGTTGCTAAAATTCTTTGCGAGGTACCGTCATCAATATCATTGACCGCTACACCTTTTTCTAATTCATCAATCCAGAGAATGCAGGGGGCCATAATGTTTGCAGTTTTTAATGCCTGCCTGATATTACTTTCAGTTTCACCGACATATTTATTATATAACCGGCCGAAGTCGAGCCGTAACAGTGGTACATTCCAGGCACCCGCGACAGCTTTGGCAGCCATGTTTTTTCCACATCCCTGGACATCTAGAAGTCATATCAGATAACCTGATCCCTGAAAACGAGTATTCCCACACATCCTAAAAAACTCGTTAAATATCAGTGATCAACCCGTTCAATATCAACGTTCCTAAGTCGATGACTCATCCATCACCAGATTCTGAGTAGAGACC
>JBLIOG010000078.1:0-15310 GCA_047639625.1 Gammaproteobacteria bacterium | reverse complement strand
CTTATAATTTTAACAGACTCCTGGTACTCATATCAGGACACTCTGCCAAAAACGCCGGGGCTCCACAATCGGTAAGCGTGGGGGCAGGATAAGTTCCATACGCAATAAACTTATACAGACCTAATGACCGGGGCAAAACTTGATAAGTCACATTTTCATGCGATCGAAGCTGCTAAAATCCTCGGCCAGGCAGCAGAAGGCAGATTCATATAAATAAGTGCAATTCCCCTGTAAATATTGAGTGAGGATTAATTTCCCGGAAAATCTTACCCCATACCAAAGGAACTGCACTTGGAAAAAACATGGGCAGTTCTTTGATTTGTGACTTTTAACAATCCCACTCATCATCGAATAGCGCAGATTACAATGCTTGCCAATTTCTTTCAGGGTATACCCTCAACCTGTATATACCTTATAAATAGCGATATTCCGGTTAGCAGCTAATTATTCATAATGTTTAAGCGGTACTGGCTAAGGTCTGCGTTGCGTCATTGGTACTTCTGACAAATTCCTGACTTGATCAATTTTCTTTTGGATTTGTTCGATAAACTCGTCAGAACCCAACAATACTTTCTGCTTTAGTGAGCTGGTATCCCAACGTCTGCATTATTTACAGCTAGTAGCTATCACACAGCCTGCCAACAGACTTGCCATTGCTTTCACCGCCCTTAAATATCTGATAGCTCCACAATACAGCGGCTCGCACAGTCGATCTTACTCTGCGTAATGAATTGTTGCCAGCAGTGCAGGTGGGCTTTCATTTTATCAACTAGCTCATTATCGATATGTTATGAATTATAGGGTTACTAAATCTCCGGTGGTGCTCAAAATCTCCTCCCTGGATGTTTTTGAAAAAAGATATTTGCTCCATATTTTATGCCCTTTTACTGGTTGGCACCATTTTCCTATTTTTGTCGATATATTCGATATGGGGAAATATTTAGTCGAAATCAGCTAGCGAATTGTCTTACACCAAAAAGTTATCCTCATCGTCGATCACCTCTACATTCGATCAACAGGAAATTATGCTTGAGTCACCTGACCAGGACCTTCTACGAGAAAATGAATATTCTAACCGTGTAAAATCATCACAAATATTAGATAGCCTTTAAAAGCGAAATCGGTCAATAGTCGGCTTTGGACTAGCCAGCATCGATGGTGATCTAATAGGCTCAAGTTCTAATGCAGATTTGTCTAAGATGCCGAATCTTAAGCAAAACGAGAACATTAGAGTAACTTTATTCGAGGCTATCATCTCAACACAAATAATACTCGGCAAAACATATTTTCTCGAGGCGCCTGGTAACTGAGTGATTCCAATTCGTAAGTCTATCCGTGACTCAATTAATCAGGTTATCGGTGTTATGACAGCGGGTATTAAGCCTGAGAACCTGCAACCCTGTCTTAACCAGTTACAAGGTAATAACAATCATTATCAGGCATTGAAGCGTTGCTACGCTGGAGCAGTCCAGAATTGGGCATTACGCCACCAGATCAGTTTATTCCAATCGCCGAGGATAACGGCACTATTATTGAACTGGGCTATTATCACGCTAAACCCCTTCCCTATGACCCGTTGGTAGAATATTGCGCCCGCTTTTAGTGAAGCTAATATGGGTATCGAAGAGGCTCTGGATATTCGACAAGGAAATTAGCCCCAGTCAGCATTTATCTTGAAGGAATAAATTGTTATCAAGAGGCATATTAGTAAAAAAATCTTAATTTTGAGAATCTATTTGTCCCAAGAGATTTTCGCAAATAGTTTTCACATAGCTTGTCAACGCAGCAAACGTTGGGATGCTAGCCCTTGAAGGACAACAGTGGGCCATAATTTGCGGTCCGGGGTACTCTGCTGATGATCGCTTACTTAAAACTTTCCTCTAAATCTCTCATCACCACCGTAAAATTTCGTGACGAATTGAGTCAAATGTACTGTATATTTGTTACACGTGACGATTGGCAGGCTATCCTATGGCAAACTCAAAGCTATCAGAAGATCTCGAGTACTGGAAAGACCAAAGACCGTCTCAATGGAAAATGGATGAGTTCATTCATAAAGCCAAAATCCTGGAAGATCGCTTAGCTGCGCTCGAAGAAAAGTCCCACAACGAAAATCAGTAATCACCTGCAGCACTGAAACTCTGAGAAACTGGGAATCTGAACACCGTCGCGCTCCGAACACCGACTACCGTCCAATTCAGCGAGCTGGGTCACCAGATCGCCAGTTTCTCGTGCTGTTTCATCGCCGGCATGCGGCCCCATACCGGCCCAAAAAAACCACTCTGGTCCAACCTTGATCACTTCGGTCGTGGCTCAGAAACTCAGCTTTCCAGATTTCAAAGAGCCGAAAAGACCTTTGGGATAATGACATAGATCGTTCGCAATTTCTGTCTGCTTTATCATTAGTCTTTATTCAGTTTAATTCAGATTGCTATGCCTGCTGTTTGATGGATAACCACTATCATCTATTAATAAACACCTGATGTTAATCTGAGTAAAGGCATGCACAGCATAATGGTGTGTACACCCAAACCTATAATCGCAGGCACGGCATTAACGGACATATATCCAAAGGTCGAAATGCGCTCTTTGCCCAGGTCATTGGCAGATTGTAAGAAACGAGAACGGAGTATATCAGGGGCGATACAAGCAGCGTATGCAAGTGGAGTTTATTTGTGCCCGAAAATTGGTGATTATTTTGGACTTCACTTAACCACCAATGACAAAATAGCTCGTCACGCCAGAGTATTTTTGACAGAAACTGGTTGGGTATAAAAGCTATACCTGCCCCTTATATTTAATTGCCTAACTCTGAACATTTACCCATTGCAGCTTTGAGGCCAAAGCCACACAAGAAAAACGATTACGCGAGATACTTTCTGAAAAACCGTCCCCATTGTTTATAAATGGGGACAGGCATACTCAATAGTTCTGGTGAATCTCCTTGGCTACGCGCTCACCGGACAATATCGCACCATTCATGTAAGACCAGGACTCCTCATCATAGGCTTCGCCTGAAAAATAAATATTCCCCTCGGGGGCCCATTGTGCTCCCCACCAGGTGGTCATGGTGCCAACGGTAGGTGAAATAAATGCGCCCTTCGCTAACGGATCGTCCCACCAGTTGGAAACCACTGCATTGCCGTTATACATTCCGGTAATCCCCCCACCCCACAGATTCTCAAACTGAGCAAGCAAGCCCTGGACCACCATCGGATCGGCAACCCCCTGAATGATGTTGTTATCCATTGCTCGACTGGCGACGCCGCCGTTATAGTCGACCAATATACCCTTTGTCGACGGATGACCCGGATCGCCTTCCCAGAGTGATATGAACTTGTCTGGGTCAGACCAAATTCGTGCCGACTGGTGCACTTCGTTACCATTTATGTTCTGCGTGAAATCCCATGGTCGACCATTAAACTCCATAATTACTTTACCGTTGTCGGCAGTAACCACTTGCGCGATAGCATCGTTCTTTTGCGGTATAAATCCGTCAGTGATGCGTGAATCAATGTCAATATCTCGAATCAGCCCCATTGGCAATGACATGACAAGCACGTCACAACTTTCATCAGGACCCGTTTCAAATACAAGCGTATAAGGCCCATCGTAAGGTCCGACAATTGCTTCGAGCTTTCGGCCTGTCTCTATGCTCCCACTGGGTAGTTGGTCTGTCATACGATGCATAATCTGATCGTTACCTCCGACAACGTGCAAACGCTCGTCGGTACCAGCAAGAGGAAGGCCACCTGAGTTTCGAGTGTTGTAGGCAAGCAAATACAGCAGGTTCAGCGCCGAGTTGTCGGGGCCAGTCACGCCATGGTCGTCAATGACACCGTATTCAGCTACCAGGTCGGTCAATAAAAGTTTGTGTACCCAATGGCTGCTGGAATAACCGATTTCTTCCAGCCAGCCGATTGCATTCAGATTATCCAGCCGAATGTGCTCTGCTGTATGCACGGAGTTGTATTGCGGCTGCCACAGCGCATCCTTGTAAGTGCTTTTCATGGTTTGGTAAAGACCACCGACCCATTCGTCCAGCAGATCGTGTTCACTGTACAACTGGTTATTGATGAAATAACTTTCTTCATCGCCAACGCTCAGTTTATTTGCGTCTTCCAGGGTCAAATTCAACTGGTGCGCCAGGTTCCGAATCGCATTATGTTCGGTTGAAATAAATTCCCCACCCCATTCTATGACACGATTTTCACTACCGAAACTGGTATTAGAGAACATGCGCCCCCCGACTCGATCCCTGGCCTCGTAAATGGTGGAATTGATACCGTATTGCTGTAGTCGGTGTGCAGTTCTGAGTCCACCGGCACCGGCACCGATGATCGCAATTTCAGGCTGGGCTGCATGTCCGTTACTATGAGCAGCATAGGCACCAGGGCTAAGTGACAACATACTAGCGCCAAGCCCAACGCCACCTGCGGCTTTCAGAAAATCACGACGTTGTTTTTGTTCTTCTCGCTCCGCCACTAATTTCTTTCTGAGTTCTTTGTCTTGGTCGAGCAACTCTCTAACTGGAATCCCATTTTCATCCGATAGCGTTTTGGCTCGATGAATTCTTCGTATCGCTGCCGTAATTGAAGAATAGTTCATATGTTTCATATACATGTTCCTTTTTTTTTATCTGATACATCCCGTTCACTAAGGAAGCGATCGATAGTTGATCGCTTTAGCGGAGATACAAGTCAGTACTGAATTAATTTGACTGGAAATTTTGATGAACCCCAGCTAGAACTTAAGAGTCGGAAGTGACGGTAAATCAAACCTAATGATCAAATACATAGCATAACCGCGTAAATTGTAAAAATAATTGAACTGAATACTCAAAAAAGACCTCTTACCTCTCGTAATGGAGAAAAAAGTTAGCCATTCCGACGTCAAATTTTCAGGTTTTATCGGCACATCCACTGCACAGAAGGTGCCTGCTAACTAGGGTAACATAAAATTTTTCAGGATCAAATTTGCGGGGTTAGGCCTGCTTTCATCTATTATAGATGGTGTAGATCGGCCCATGTCTCGCCCCTTTCGCCTTAAATTTCCCAATTCACTTTATCACCTAACCTTCCGTAGATTATAGTCCGAATTCGGGACGAATCTGAATTATAGAATTCCAGGATTCCCGAGGATTCTCGGGTCAGATTCATGGGTCAGATCTTGACTTAACATATTATAACTTTGCCATCATCATTAAGGGCATAAATCTGGAAAATGTTCCGACTAGATCAATACCAACTCGGGTGATATTTTGATTTATGAACTCGCACCTATCTGTCACAGGTTTTTTGATTAGTTGCGATACCGTCTAACCCTGGCACTTTGCGATGCCGTATCAAATGGGACAATCAACTAATCAAAACTTAGTTAGCGCGTTCATTAGCGAGGAGCGCAGTCGAGTTAATGCACTAAGCTATATTGTTACATTCTGAGAATGGCCTCGCCCGTTCATCTAATTAGCTGAGCGCATAAAACCAGGGGCTTTGAGAAATTATCTGGAATTCTGACCATAGCCGCTCTGGCGACCTTTGCAGCCAAACTGGTTTTTATCCAGATCGAGCCCTATCATCCAACAGCAGAAATTGTCACTTGCTAGTGGCTCATAAGAATCCAATCATTCGCCACATTCATTCAATATATGAGATTTCAAAGGGATAGTCACTGAGCAAACGATAACCATCGTCGGTTACGAGCACCTGTTATTCACCCAATAGAGCCAATCGATGAACTTCATCAATTAGCAGTTTTAGTTCAATTTTCGATCCAGAGTTTAGAAAAGCAGTTATTTACGACAATGACTCGACGTGTAAACTGGGATCATGGAAGCTTCCTGCATTTTTCACGAAACCTTTAAAGAGCGTCCCTATTGGTGGGATGACTATGCGCCTGTCGCACTCAACCTTGCCGAGGTTCCGAGCGAGGCTCGAGTGGCGATAATCGGAGCTGGGTATGCCGGGCTTTCGACCGCACTGGAATTGAGCAAACTGGGCATCGAAGCAGTAGTGTTCGATGCTGAAGAACCCGGATATGGCGCATCGACGCGATCCGGCGGCATGGTAGGTGGAAGCGCCTCTTTGAAAAACCCTATGATTGGCGCGCCGCCGGGACCAGAACGCGTAGGGGCAATGATGTCGGATGCCGGTGACGCCTTTGATCTTCTCGAGCGGCTGATCAGGGAAGAAAAAATTGATTGCGACTGGTCGCGCACTGGGCGATTCATCGGGGCGTGGACGAAGAAACACTTGTTCAAGATGAAGCAGCAGGCGCAGTGGATGAATGAACACTCTCGAGCCGGTGCTCAAGTGGTGTCGCGCGACGAACAGCATAACGAGATCGGTAGTGATTTTTATTACGGCGGGATGGTAACGCAGGCAGCGGGACACCTTCAGCCGGCCCTTTATTATAAGGGCCTGCTTGACGCTTGCCGTCGCCACAAGGTCACTATTTGTGCTAAGGCTCCTGTGACAAATTTACGGCAGCAGAATGCCGGTTGGCGGCTTGTGACGGAAAGGGGAGAGACTTCAGCGGGGGACGTGGTCATCGCGACAAACGGCTATACCGGCAGTATCACGCCGCAGTTTGAGCGCCGCGTTGTGCCAATCCAGCCCTACATGATCGCCACGGAACCATTGGACAAGGATCTGGCGCAAAATCTCAGCCCGAAGAATCGTTCGTTCGCCGACACAAGGAGGATTGTCTCGTTCTACCGGCTGTCATCGGACAAGCGCCGATTGTTGTACGGCAGCCGAGTCAAGTGGCGAAATTTAACACCGAAGCAGATGGCACCGGCGCTGTATGACAATATGCTACAGCGTTATCCGCAACTTGAGGGTTGTAAGATTACCCATGCGTGGAATGGCAATGTTGCCATCACCTTTGATGAACAGCATCACATGGGGAAAATGGAGGGCCTGCATTATGCGATGGGTTGCAACGGAACTGGCGTTGCGATGATGACCTATCTCGGCACACAACTCGCCCGCAAGATTGCCGGCACCGTCAACAAACCTTGCGCGTTCGAAAGTGAGTTCCCTGCACATCCACTGTACAACGGCAAATCGCGGTGGTTTCTGCCGGTGGTCGGTAACTATTTTCGATTCCGGGACTGGTGGGACCGCAAAACCAGCTAGTCCGTCGACCGGTCGGTAAGTGAGTTCAGGCTGCGTTCCGGATTCGGCTCGACACTCAAGGCGAACCGCTTATCGAGGTCATAGGTGGCGCAGGCTTGATACGATATTATGAAGGTCGTATTACCAGCCGATTTCAAAACAACTCTTGATTGAAGAGCCGATATGAAAGCGGATGATTCAGTTTCTTTGTCCACGGAATTTATGGCTTCGTCATCTTGTAAATCGGGTAAGCGTCAGCAGGCTATGTCAGCAATCGATATGACGGTAATGCTGACGATATCGGCTATATTTGCTTTGCTGGTCTATCTGAATGATATTCCTTTCAAAATAATTGCGCTGGGCTGGATCGGGAGTATTGCGATTTTTATACCTCTGGGGTTATACAATGACCATAAGAACCGAATCAAACTCAAGCAACGATACGAATCCGACCAACCCGTCTCTACCGCATTGACTGATGGAGTAGCTTTAGTCAGTGCAAAAAAACAATCAACATCTAAAGCACTGACGATAGATGCCTGTGTTTCAGGCCTCTATCTGATCGGTACTCTTACCAGGTGTAGACGTCACTGCAGACGTTGAGATGCCAGCCCATAAAGGCCAGAAGTTGCCGTGTTTTGCCGACCACAGGGGCATGTATTGGCCTAATAGCACTGGACACTTTAATCAGAGATAATATTGATCAACTATTAATCCGCAGAAATGGGACTGACAAAACAATACTATAGGTTTATTCATAAGTTCTTACGGAGGTAAGCATGAATTCCAAATCAAAAACAATCCTCATTTACGCCTTTGTCTTTCTCGCTGGCGGCATCCCAGGAATAATGATCGGTGGTTATGGCGGTATAAATTTGGGCGTATCGCTGATACTCAACAATAGTCTCAAAAGGGATGCCTTATTCATTGAGACTCAAATCGATGTAATGAGAAGCCTACGCTCCAGTGAAGTGGGGACCGCCCTTGAATTGCTTGAGTCCAGGCTCGATGACCGGCTTATAATTTTCGATCCGATTGACCCCTACCCCAACCTTGAAAACAATACTGTAGTAAAAGTGAATAAGGCAATTGTAGAATCAAAAGAATATCGTCGCGAATTTCCACGAGTGTCAAAACGTCCGTCGATAGACCGACTCGTCGAAAATAGATTAAACCGCGAATTCCCTTGAAACCCGCTTGCAGTCCTTCACTACGGCGAATTCGAGCTAACGTAACATGACTGAATCCAGGCATTGAGTGCATTGACCATGGTCGAACTATTGAGACGCCGCCAGACGAAAGGGGGCGACAACAGATAGATTTGGTCTACTGAATCGGGGTGCCTGCTTTCTACGCTACCCGAGTTTTGGGTCCTGTGTTTTGTATGGCCTGTCGCCCGTTTTTCTGCTGGCACTCGAGTGGAGGCTGAATGAAATAGAAATAATATTATAAGTCACAGCATTATCTATTTAGTAAATAGATAATTGTAAAATCACCTGCATCCAGGAGGTTAATGCTTAGTTGTACACTCATGCATTATTTGGGTTTCTCAAACTATCACATCAGCGACTGGACAAACTTGTCAGATCTGGACTGGTGGATAAGGAAGATGGAGAAACCGCGGTCAATATAGTGTGTGATCAAGACTTTGTAGTGGTTACGCCGCTGGTCTATGACGCCAGGGCAATATACCTATTGCGCCCTCCGGTGCTTTGACGGTTTCCGATGTAATCAAATGAAAACCACGTTTGCGGGCTGACAATGTAATTATCTGCTAATGCTGCACTGCAGACGTTGGGATGCAGCCCAATGAGGGCCTGTAGATGCTATCACATACTCGAATTGCCGGAACATAACGCGTGAAACTGTGACACGAACGGCGGCTCAGGATCGTTTCTCGCCGTCCAAGGGATACACTGCCAACAACCGGGGTCGCTTAGCATCAACTCGAGGCCAGGATTGTCATCCTGTACTTCATGCGGCTCAAATCTAAAATTTAAAACCTCAATCCGCCAACTTCGAATATATCCCATCAAACTTGTCGGCCACTTTTCGGAGAATATTGATAAGCTTCGGGTCGAAGTGCGAAGGGTCCGTTCTGCCGTCACCGTCGAGCATGATAGACAGCGTTTTCTGCTGATCGAACTCTGGTTTGTAGGGACGTTTTGACCTCAATGCGTCATACACGTCAACCAGGGCTGTGATCCGAGCTTCAATGGGGATTTCCGTTCCTTTAAGGCCACGAGGATAACCACCACCATCCCAGCGTTCATGATGGTTTCTGGCAATGCTGGCCGCAGCCTGCATGACAGGATGTTTCGAGCTGGACAGTATTTCGTAACCATTCTGTGCATGTTGTTTCATGATAGCGACTTCATCAGAATCCAATTTACCGGGTTTCAGTAAAACGCTATCTGGGGTGCCTATCTTGCCTAAATCATGTAGAGGAGCCGCCAGTAACATTAAGTGCTGGCGTTCTTTCGACCAGCCAAGCTCCTTCGCAATCAATTGTGCATATTCCCCGATCCGGCGGATATGATTACCCGTTTCCGGATCCTTGTATTCCGCTGCCACGGAAAGGCACTCAAGCGCCTCTTCATAAGCATTTTCGTAGCTACCAAGCAGTATTCGGATTTCTCCTGTTTTTACCCGAACCTCTGCTTCCAGACTGGCTTCGTATTGACGGCTGGCGCGTTTCAACAAAATCAATTCTTCGGCTCGGCGCACAACATGAACCAGGTGGTCAAGATTAATGGGTTTTTCAAGAAAATCGATAACACCAAGCTTCAGGGCTTCGATGGCTTCCTTTGATCCACCGTGTCCGGTCAAGATGATAAATTCCAGGTCACGATCTTTGCCGATTTCAGGCTGGGCGGCATGGATCATTTCCAAACCTGATGTCCCAGGCATGAGGATATCACTTAAAACAACGGTGATTTCCGTATCCCGACGGAGCAAATCGAGTCCTTCTTCACCGTTTGAGGCTTCAACACATTCGAAGCCTTCATCAACCAGGCATTCGACAAGCTCCTCGCGGATTCTCCCCTCATCTTCAGCAATAAGAATCTTTGTAATCATAATTGTTTTTCCTTTGGTTCCAACACTGAGGCGATCTTTTCTATCATGTTTCCAATATCCCGCGGTTTTTTCAATAAAGGATATGTGGCGATATCTATACTATTTTTCAACCCTTGGACTTGCACGTCGAGACGTGACGACAAACTTCATTTTTTGCCCCAACCTTGTTTCAACTATCTTGATTAAGTCAGCACCCGTTTACTTCCGCATCCTTATATCGGTCAGAATAAGAATGATTCCGGGCGTGGTTTTAACGATTTCAACGGCAGCTTTGACACTGCTTGCGACAAAACATTCGTGACCTTCATCGGTTAAAGTTTCTGACACTTCGTCAAGAATGATTTCTTCATCATCAACAATTAGGGTTTTGAATGAGATATATTTTCTCCTTTCAGTGACCAATAAATACTAATGATCAATATTAACTAACAGTCGGTAGAGTGATGGTGAATCGGGCACCCTCACCGATATTTTCAGCGACAATGGTACCGTTCATATCACGCACAATACCGTAACTGGCCGACAGCCCTAAGCCGGTACCTTTGCCCATTTCTTTTGTTGTGTAGAACGGCTCAAAGATTCGAGGCAGAACATCGTCGGGAATGCCCCCGCCAGTGTCCTCGGAGGTAATATGAACACCTTTGTCGTCTTCAAATACCCGCAATGTAATCTTCGCGTCTCCATCGTTTTCAGCCATGGAATCGCTGGCATTGGTGAGAAGGTTCAAGATCACTTGTTCCATTTGAATGATATGGCCCAAAATAGAGGGGCAGTCCTCGCCAAGCTCGGTCACGATCTCTATTTCAGACAATCGCAATTGCTCTCCCATCAGATCAAGCGCATTCGTAACCACGATTCGAGCATCAACGAGTTCTGGATGTTCCTTCGCGTTGGGCCCGAACATCTGCCTGTGACCAATAATTGCGGCTGCCCGTGCCGTTTGTTCCTCAATGCGTTCGAGTTTATCGTTTAGGTATTCGAGTTCAGCGGTGCCTTTAGATATCTTCCGGCGGCTATTCCCCGCAGCCATACGAATGACGTGCAGTGGTTGGTTTAATTCATGCGCGACTGATGTCGACATTTCGCCGAGTGTTGCTAGATTTGACGACTCATTAATTTGAGCAGTCGCTTCTGTCAATAGTTTTTGTTTATGTTCCAGGTCTTTAACCACGGCGCCGTTTTTATTATATAACAAAATAATGGTCGTGAAAATGACAAAGAGAAAGGCTGAAAAAGCCAGGAACAAGTATATAAGCCAGGAGTTCTCACTTTTAATCAATGAGTTTTCGGGGATAGATACAATGCGAATGCCGCGAACATCGCCAATCTGCCAATCATTTTTTGGGGAGTTGGGTGATGCATTGTGACAAGTCACGCACCTTTGCTTCATGATGACCGGGGTGGCATATTCCAGGCGTAATTCTCCATCAATCGTTTCAAACCTTTGATAAGACTGGACTGAGGTAGTTTTGAAGGCTTCAATGGCCCCGCGTTCAAAATCATTTAATGTGAGACCTTTGCGCCAAGGGAACGGAAACTCACTCTTTAACCTAAACTCTGCTGTGGTTGAATTATCATTTAGGTATTTCATTAAATCTAAAGTGAAAGTAGCCGGTAGCGGTATAGAGTTAGGGATGGTTTTATAGTTATGGGTAAATTCTATTGCATCCCCTCGAACATTATTGATGATGACTTTAGAATAAAAATCAGCAACCAAAGCGATTGTCTTTGAAAAGGACTTTGCATTGGCCTGCATAGTGGCCTCATCATTCTTTAGTGAATAAGAAAAAACAATGTAGATAATCGCAAAGACAAGGAATATAGAACTGATCATAAGCACAGCTGCAATCAGTATTTCAGTGCTCTTACGCCCGTCTTTATCGCCTGTATCTTGTATCATACTTAGCCAGCCTATTTTGTAAGCCGGGTGTTATGCGATAATTTCTTTTGCGAAGTTGCAAGCAGTAAAGACCAAAATTGAGGGGCAAACAAAAAGGCGGTAATGACTAATGACACCAACAAGAAATTATTGAGCGGCTGGATATGGTCCTGAATGTTCTCGACCTGTTGGGTGCGGTCCGTATAAACTTCGACCACACCAATAATGGTCCCTAACCTATTGCATATGGGTACATAAGAGGAGACTAAGTTGCAATCAAAGACCAGGTTATCAATGGCCGAAAATTTACCCTTATCGGTAATTTGGCTGCCTATTCCACCTTTTGCCGCCAGTTGAAGAGAAGTGTTTTCGGTGCGCGTTTGGCCAATTTGTTTGTGTTCCGTTGAATATTTGGTAACGCCGTCTAGATTGAATATTTTGGCTTTAAGGATGTCAGTGCCGAGCATAAAGCCCCGCACTCGTCGATCAATAAAAGATATCTCTTCATTGGTAAGCGTTTTGTAGAGCTCAGAAAGACGTAAAGTCGAGGCAAGGTCTGGATAAAGTTCATTTACAAAAACTTTGGTAATGGTTGCATTGGAAATCTGGGTTGATTTGGTGATACTTCCCACCATAATTTCATTTGTCCGCTCAATAGACACCACATAAATAAACACTAGCCGAATAAAGCCAAGAAATGTAATAGATAAGTTTAGAATGATCGCTATCATATTAACCCTATATGTCAAAATTATTATAAATGACACTGAACAAAAAACTTGCGGGCGAATACAGGCCTATGGGCACTTGTACAACGAGCAAGGCGGTACGTTGTTCGCTATGGAGGTGATCAAATCGAAAGACGATAATTCTGCCTTCGGTTTAGGGATACCGACTACATGATTTACAACTTCGTCCATATTAAATGCCAAATATGTAATGAATATGTGAGAGTTGTGCAATTTTGTGCAAAACTGTCAAAATTTGATTATCGAGACTTGATTAAGTGATGGAACAAAGTTCAAACACTTGCCCGACAATTCTAATTTTAGAAGACGACAGGGATACCCTGGAAGAGGTCAATGAAGCCCTGACGAATGAGGGTTTTCTGACTTTAACTGCGGTAAATATTGAGGCGTATGAACAATCAAGAAGAGACCACATTATTGATCTTTTCCTGATCGATTTAAATCTCCCCGATGGAGACGGCCTTGCGCTTGTTCGGGATATCCGTGGAAAGTCAGATGTGGGCATTATCATTGTCTCTGGAAAAACCAGTGAAATTGATCGTGTTGTTGGTTTAGAGATGGGGGCGGATGATTACATCAGCAAACCTTTTAGCCCCAGGGAATTGTTGGCTCGGGTTCAAACGGTATTACGACGAACCCATGGCAACACATTTCCAGGAGCAACGATCGCCTCTGGTGAGGCGATAGCCGAGTTTCTCGATTGGAAACTGGATTTGGGTTCGCGCCACCTAATTACGAAAGAGGGTACGGGGTTAGAGCTGACTACTGCAGAATTCGATTTATTGAAAGTATTTGTCGAAGCACCCAATCGCGTTCTTTCTCGAGACTTTTTGTTAAATCAGATTCACAGTCTTGATTGGGTCGGTTATGACAGGGGTGTTGATGGCCTTGTCAGTCGGCTACGTAGAAAATTAAAATCGCCCGTCGAAACGGGCCCATTGATAAAGACAGTGCGTGGTGTGGGATACATGTTTACAGCGAGTGTTAGAAAGCACTGATTAGCCTGACGCAAATTGATTATTCGTCATTTGCGTCGTCTCGGGAAGCATTGTCATTCCGGCACATGCAGAAATTCAGTTACTTCGAAGAGGCGTTCAAGCTAAAAACGGGGATTCATTTTTTCAATCACCAGGCTCGCTTCCAATTCTTGATAGCCTTTGCTCTTTGGAAGCATTGCTAAATCCATAGTACTGTCCGGCTCTGACCAAATTTCAATCGGCCGACTTCGAATAAATCCGATCAAACTTGTCGGCCATTTTTCGGAGGATATTGACGAGCTCTGGGTCGAAGTGCGAAGGGTCCGTTCTGCCGTCACCGTCGAGCATGATCGACATGGTTTTTTCGTGATCGAACTCTGATTTGTAGGGACGTTTGGATCTCAATGCGTCATACGCGTCAACCAAGGTCGTGATACGAGCCTCAATCGGGATTTCAGTCCCTTTAAGTCCACTAGGATAACCACTACCATCCCAGCGCTCATGATGGTTTTTGGCGATGTCGGCCGCCGCCTGCATGACAGGGTGTTTCGAATGGCTCAGTATATCGTACCCATTTTGTGCATGTTGTTTCATGATGATAACTTCGTCGGGATCCAATTTATCGGGTTTCAGTAAAACGCTTTCAGGGGTGCCTATCTTGCCTACATCATGTAGAGGGGCCGCAAGTAACATTAAGTTTTGGCGCTCTTTCGACCAGCCAAGTTCCTTGGCAACCAATTGAGCGTATTCTCCGATGCGGCGGATATGATTTCCAGTTTCTGAGTCTTTGTATTCTGCCGCCCTGGCAAGGCACTCAAGCGACTCTCCATAGGCATTTTCAAGATTACCAAGGAGTTTTTGGATTTCCTGTGTTTTTGCCCGAACCTCTGCTTCCAAACTGACTTCGTATTGACGGCTGGTGCGTTTCAAAATGACCAATTCTTCAGATCGGCGCACAACGTGAACCAGGTGGTCAAGATTAATGGGTTTTTCAAGAAAAACGATAACACCAAGCTTCAGAGCCTCGATGGCTTTTTTGGGCCCACCGTGTCCGGTTAAGACGATAAATTCCAAATCACGATCTTTGCCGATTTTAGACTGGGCGGCATGGATCATTTCCAAACCTGATATTCCGGGCATGAGGATATCACTCAAAACAACGGATATTTCGGTATCCCGACACAGTAGATCGAGCCCTGCTTCGCCGCTTGATGCCTCAACACATTCGAAGCCGTCAGCCGTCAGGCATTCGGCTATCTCGTCGCGGATTCCGTCTTCATCTTCAACAATGAGAACCTTTCTAATCAGCATGGTTATTCCTTTTCTTCCAATACTGAACCGACCTTTTCTATCAAGTTTTCAATATCCAGCGGTTTTTTCAAAAAAGGATATAACGCTAGATCTATGCCGTTTTTTTCAACGCCAGGACGGGCATGTCCTGACATGACGATAAACTTTATTTTTTGTCCCAACGTTGTTTCAACGATCTTGATTAAGTCAGCGCCCGTC
>JBLIOG010000077.1:0-15395 GCA_047639625.1 Gammaproteobacteria bacterium | reverse complement strand
ATATGGCGGAGAGTGAGGGATTCGAACCCTCGATACGTTGCCGTATACACACTTTCCAGGCGTGCTCCTTCGACCACTCGGACAACTCTCCTAATTCAATTTTCTTTTAACCAGCCGGGAAGCATATCAACTGTACTGATCACCCTTCGGGGCCATCTCACCAGGCTCCATGTTCATAATTCCATACTCACTGCACATTAGATCTATTTTCGACCAAATCCAGCAGGTCGCGAAGAGTACAGGATCAAGCATGTTCAGGCAATATTTTGATGGTTGAAATCGTTGTTAAAACTTCATTCTAGACATTGTTGGGTCGTATAAAATTTCGGACTGAATTTGACAGGGAATTCTTTCACCGGCCACTTCCAGTTCATAGTTTCCGGAATTTAAATAATCGCGATCTACACCGTCAGAATTACGTACGTATCCATACCCGATGTTGGTATCGAGGGTATATCCCCAACCGGCACTGGAAAGCCACCCTACTCTCTTGCCATTGCGATAGAGGGTTTCTCTGCCAAGCAATACAATTTCACGATTGGGCAAGGTAAAACAGGCAAGTGATTTATTCAGTGTTTGCTCTTTCAGGGACAGAACTGCCTCGCGACCGAGAAATTTCGGTTTGTTTTTCAGATCGATTGCCCAACCGAGTCCGGCTTCAAACGGATTGTAATCAGGACCAATATCGGCCGCCCAGGCACGATAGCCTTTTTCAAGCCGCAGTGATTCGATGGCTCGATAACCTGCGTTAACAATTGAGAATTGCTGACCTGCAGCCATCAATGTTTCATAGACTGTTACCGCGGACTCCACTGGTATATGGAGCTCCCAGCCCAATTCACCGACATAACTGACGCGTAACGCTCTTACTGTTGCGCCGCAGATATGGAGTTCCTGCATCGAGGCGAAGGGAAATGCAGCATTGGAGAGATCGCTACGAACAATTGATTGCAGGAGATTACGAGACTCAGGCCCCATTAAAGAAAGCACGGCCCATGCTGGCGTGACATCCTCGATATGTACATCAGAAAATTGCGCAGTATTGCGTTTGATCCAGTCAAAATCATGGGTCGCAAATCCTGTACCCGTGACCAGATAAAACTCATTCTCAGCAACTCGGTTGACGGTTAGATCAGATTCGATGCCGCCTTTCTGATTCAACATCTGGGTATAAACCACGGCACCGATTGCCGAATCTACCCGGTTAGCACAAACCCAGGATAATGCCGCAGCTGCGTCTACGCCAGAAACTCGGTACTTCGCAAAGGAGCTCTGGTCGAATATACCAACCGATTCCCGAACGGCTTTGTGTTCCTTACCAACCGCTTCAAACCAGTTCTGCCGATCGAAACTATAAATATCCTGAGCATCTTCGGTTGTTTCTGCAAACCAGTTTGGACGTTCCCAACCCAGCTTCTCTCCAAAACAGGCACCCTGTTGTAAAAGCAGATCATAGAGCGGTGAGCGTCTCGATGGTCGGCAGGATCGATTTTCTTCATGTGGCCAGGCCATTGTGTAATGCTTTGAATAGGCTTCCAACGTTCGGCTTCTGACCCATTCAATATCATGATGCGGTTTACCAAAACGACGAATATCGACTGGCCAGAGATCAAATGGCGGCTGATCATTTTTAACCCATTCAGCCAAAGCCATACCGGCGCCACCACCGGACGCTATTCCAAATGCATTAAATCCTGCACCGACATAAACATTATTTCTTTCCGGCGCAGCTCCGAGAATAAAATTGCCGTCCGGTGTAAAGCTCTCAGGGCCATTAATCATTTGTTTTATACCCGTATCGGCGAGTGCGGGTACTCTTTCGATTGCCTGCTGCATTAACGGTTCGAAATGATCCCAGTCATTATCCAGTAGGCTGAAATTAAAATTTTCGGGTATACCCGTCTCTGCCCACGGGACGGGATTGGGTTCGTAACCGCCCATGACCAACCCACCCACTTCTTCTTTAAAATAAGTGAGTCGATCGGGATCACGTAATGTTGGTAATCCGGTCTGTACGCCTGCCATTTTTTCGGTAATTAAATATTGATGCTGCACCGAAACCAGTGGAATATTAACACCGGCCAGTTGTCCCAGTTCACGCGACCATTGGCCCGCGCAGATCACCAGTTTTGAACAGCGAATTTTGCCTTTATTAGTTTGAACCGCGCATAATTTATCGCCATCAAATTCGAAACCATGAACCTCGGTGCCTTCGCAAATCAGCGCGCCTCCTTTACGGGCCCCACTGGCCAACGACTGAGTAATATCGGAGGGATTAGCCTGGCCGTCACTGGGTAAAAAAGCCGCGCCAACCAAATCGTCAATTTGCATCACTGGCCAGAGGTCCTGCGCTTCCTGCGGATTCAGTAAATGCATATCAAGACCAAATGAATGTGCCGTAGTTGCCTGGCGCTTTACTTCGGTCCAACGTTGTTGATTGCAGGCGAGTCGCAGTCCGCCATTCATTTTCCACCCGGTATCCAACCCTGTCTCTGATTTCAGGTTTTGGTATAGCTCGACTGAATAACCCAGTAACTGGGTGATATTGGCACTGGTTCTCAGTTGGCCAACCAGCCCTGCAGCATGGAAAGTTGATCCAGATGTGAGCTGATGTTTTTCCAGTAATACAACTTCATCACAGCCCATTTTTGCGAGATGATATGCCGTCGAGCAACCAATAATGCCACCGCCAATAACCACAATATTGGCCTGTTGCGGCAGATCTGTAAGCTTTTTCATCTTAGTTGCTCCAATATCGAGTTTGCCAATATTTGTTTTTTCATCATTTTTCTGAGTCTCCGTTATTCGAGGCTATATATCCGTTTACGTCTGGACGTCCATACTCCGATCATACGATAAGCAGTAATTGCATTAAAGCGACACTGACACCGGCAATAAAAATCATTAAGCCGTTTAAGATTTCACAGGATGTTACCAAAATCACTCAGAGAATCGAAAATTTTGATACCATGTATTTTTTTTACTGACCTAACCGTACATGCTGACCGTTATCTCTCCGGCAAAAACCCTCGATTACGATTCTCCGGTTCTTACTGATCAATTTACCAATCCAGCTCATCTAACGCAGTCGCGTAAGCTGATCAAACGCCTTCGTCAATTTTCTGCGCCTGAATTATCTAATCTTATGAAAGTCAGCCCTGCGATAGGCGACCTGAATGCCGATCGATTTAAACGCTGGAAAACGCCATTCAAGCCTAATAATGCTCGCCAGGCTCTGTTTGCATTTAAAGGTGACGTTTACATTGGGCTCGATGCTTATAGTATGTCTGAACAGAACCTGGAATTTGCACAGGATCATCTTCGCATGTTATCCGGACTCTACGGTATTCTGCGACCGCTGGATCTAATGCAACCCTATCGGCTTGAAATGGGAACTCGACTTTCGACGGATTCAGCTGAAAATCTCTATCAATTCTGGGATGACCGCATCACCAAAACATTGAATCAGGAATTAAAATCAATCGAATCCACTGCTTTAATTAATCTTGCTTCAATCGAATATTTTAAATCAGTCAAAACCTCGAAAATTAAAGCTGACGTCATCACTCCGACATTCAAAGATTATAATCAGGGCGAGTATAAGATAATCGGTTTTTTCGCGAAGAAAGCCCGTGGCGCAATGTCACGCTATATTATCGATAATGAGCTGACTAATCCAATGGACCTGCAGGCGTTCGATGTCGATGGATACCGTTTTGATTCCTCGCTGTCAAAGGGCAACGAGTGGGTATTTACGCGCAAGCAGTAACAGCCTGCTGCTTTTTGATACCCTGCGATGTCTGAACTATCACCGCGGGCTTATCGAATACAATTTGCACTGGGTTTAATCGCGATCAGTCTTGTTGTTCTGTTTCTAGTGATCCGACCGCAAATGGAAGCGCGGCAGCTATCTGAACTTGAAAGTATTCAAGCCACCGGAAAACTCAGAATTCTTACGCTTAACAGTCCGTCGACTTACTTTCAGGGTCAATCATCCGCAGAAGGATTTGAATACCAGCTAGCGACCTGGTTTGCCGAATCAATCGGAGTGGAGCCTGTTTTTACGGTGGTCCCTCAATTCTCGGGTTTATATCCTGAATTACTTTTCGGTTCGGGAGATTTGATTGCCGCGGGTCTTAGCGAAGACGAATCAAGATTCAGTCCATTGGTGGACTATGGCCCTCCTTATTATCAGACTAGAAACCAACTTGTTTATAAAAAAGGCCAGGTAGAGCCCCCTGAGTCCCTCGATAACATTACAGACGCTAGCTTGAAGATCATCAATGGAACGCGTCACAGCAAATTACTACAGGCCCAGCAGGTGAAATACCGGAATCTGATCTGGATTGAAGCCGAAGATATCGCCACAGAAGAGTTAATTGAACAGGTAAACGACGGAGAAATAAATTTCATCATCGCCAGCTCACATGAAATTGCCCTGCAACGCAGGTACTTTCCAGAACTGAGAATAGCGTTTGAAATTGGTGATCAAATTTCCTTGCGCTGGGCCTTTAATCGATTCAAAGAAAACAGCCTAAAATTGGCCATCACTCAATTTTTCAGTTCGATTGAAGCCGACGGCAGACTCGCGCAACTGGTACACAGGCATTACAGCCATGTCGAAAATTTCAATTATTCAGATGTACAAACATTCTCACAAAATATCAAAAAGCGGTTACCGAAATATCGGCAGTATTTTATTGAGGCAGGAAACATACTCGACCTCGACTGGCGTTTTTTAGCGGCTATTGGCTATCAGGAGTCATTATGGAATCCTCGCGCAAAGTCACCCACTGGTGTGCGAGGTATGATGATGCTAACTCGGATAACGGCCAAACAAGTTGGGGTTAAAAATCGACAGGATGCCAAGCAAAGTATCCATGGGGGTTCCAAATATTACGCCAGTATACTCAAGCGTATTCCTGAACGAATACTAGACCCTGACCGGGCCTGGTTTGCGTTAGCAGCCTACAATGTAGGATTCGGTCACCTCGAAGATGCACGAATCATTACCGAAAGTCGTGGCGGTAATCCTGATCGATGGATTGATGTTAAAGAAAGTCTGCCCTTACTGGCCCGTAAGAAATGGTATAAAAAAACGAAGTATGGTTATGCGAGGGGCTGGGAACCGGTTACCTATGTTGAAAATATCCGATTGTACTATGATCACCTCGTGGGCATTGAAGATCGTAACAATCGTGAAATCAGCAATCCGGTCGACCAAAGCAGCGATTCAATTATAGCGCCCAGTCTTTAGCCAGTATGTCTCACAGCCCTTCTCGGCAACCGCTCCCTGCGTCGCCTTAAAGCGCCTACTTTTGGCGATCTACCTTCTGAACGCCAAAGCGCTGCATCCATGCAGTCGGACTGCGACGGCGCTATGAACAGTGATGAGAAATGCGGGCTCTAGATAGATTGTTTTCTGTTGGTTCTTTCGGCCACTTTTTCCTTGCGTCGGCGAGCGAAAAATCCACTCATTAGTCGAGCACAATCTTCGGCTAGAATACCACCGGTCACATCCGGTACATGATTGTAACAACCTGCCTCGAGAAGTTTAAAGGCACTCTCAATGGCACCCATTTTGGGCTCAGAAGCACCGTATACAAGGCGCCCCAATCGAGCATGAACCAATGCGCCGACGCACATCGTGCAGGGTTCAATCGTGACGTACAGTGTGTGGCCGGGGATGCGATAATTATCGCTAAGATTTGCAGCTTCACGTATGGCATAAATTTCAGCATGCGCCGTTGGATCGCAGGCCGATATGGGCTGATTATATCCCCGGGCAACTAGCTCATTTTGAGCGTTAACAATAATGGCACCAACTGGAACCTCACCCACTGCACCTGCTTTTTGCGCTTCTTCGAGAGCCAGCTTCATCCATTTAATATCGTCCTGAATGGACTCTAAATGACTTTCTATTCCCACTCGATAGTACCCGGCGGTTTGCCGGAAATATCATAAACCACACGCGAAATACCTTCGATTTCATTCATAATTCGACGCGACACGTGATCAAGAAACTCATAGGGCAAATCAGCCCAACGTGCGGTCATGAAATCAACCGTTTCGACAGCGCGCAATGAAACCACATGATTGTATCGGCGTCCATCTCCGGTGACGCCAACCGATTTAATCGGCAGAAACACAACGAAGGCCTGGGAAACCTGATCATAAAGATCATAATTCCGTAATTCACTAATAAAGATATCGTCGGCCAATCTTAAGGTATCAGCAAATTCCTTTTTAACTTCGCCTAATATACGCACACCCAAACCGGGCCCTGGAAAAGGATGCCGATAAACCATTTCACGGGGCAGGCCCAAATCGACACCAATTTTCCGAACTTCATCTTTGAATAGCTCACGTAATGGTTCGATTAAATCAAGCTTCATGTCATCGGGTAATCCACCAACATTATGATGTGATTTAATAAGGTGTGCCTTGCCAGTCGAAGCACCGGCGGACTCGATCACATCAGGGTAGATGGTTCCCTGAGCCAGCCATTTTGCGTTATTGCATTTAGCGGCCTCCTCTTCGAAAATCTCGATAAATAGATTGCCGATCGCTTTGCGTTTTAATTCAGGATCAGTAACACCTTTCAACCGATCAAGAAAGCGGGTCTCTGCATCAATTCTGATGACTTTGACCCCCATATGGTCAGCAAACTGTTTCATGACCTGGTCGCCTTCCTGGTGTCTTAATAATCCATTATCAACGAATATACAGGTCAGTTGTTTGTCGATGGCCTTATGCAGCAATCCAGCAACAACCGATGAATCAACCCCTCCTGACAGCCCTAGAATAACTTCATCAGTTCCAACTTGCTTACGCACACTGTCGATGCTGGCTTCGATAATATTGATAGAAGTCCAGGCTGATCCACAGCCACAAATTTCATGAATAAACCGGCCATAAATTTCACTACCCTGTTTGGTATGGGTCACTTCAGGATGAAATTGCAGGCCATAAAACTGTCGACCTTCGTCAGCCATTCCAGCTATAGGCGCGCTTTCTGAACTCGCCATTAATTTGAAACCTTCGGGCAGATCGGCAACTCGGTCTCCGTGCGACATCCAGACATCAAGCAGTCCATACCCTTCGGCGGTTACCTGGTCCTGAATGTCACGGAGCAATTGAGTGTGCCCTCTCGCTCTGACACTGGCATATCCGAATTCACTTTTGCCGATATTTTCGACGCTTCCACCCAATTGAAGAGCCATCGCCTGCATGCCATAACAAATCCCCAGAATCGGCTTACCTGCCTTGAAAAGGGACTCGGGTATCAGTGGTCGATCGGCATCCAGGGCTGATTCGGGGCCACCCGATAAAATAAAACCATTGGCTGAAAAAGCATCAATTTGAGCCGAATCAACATCCCAGGGGTATATTTCGCAATACACTCCCAATTCTCTGACACGACGGGCTATTAACTGAGTGTATTGAGATCCAAAGTCGAGGATCAGAATTTTATCGTCATGTAAATCAGACACGATAATTGGGCGCTTCCTTAGTTATGGTGACGTCGTGAACATGCGATTCACGCATACCTGCGTTGGTTACTTTGACAAACTCTGGCTTCGATCGCATTTCATCAATGGTTGCGCAACCGACATATCCCATACTCGAGCGGATACCACCGAGTAATTGATAAATAGTATTGGTTAACGGGCCTTTAAAAGGAACACGACCTTCAATGCCTTCAGGAACCAGTTTTTCATCGGGATTATCAGCCTGAAAGTAGCGGTCTTTCGAGCCCTTCTGCATAGCGGCAATAGAGCCCATTCCTCGATACGATTTGTAGGAACGACCCTGATAGAGTTCAACTTCACCCGGTGCTTCTTCAGTGCCAGCAAACATACTGCCGATCATCACACAGTGAGCACCTGCGACTAATGCTTTTGCGATGTCCCCTGAAAAACGAATGCCACCATCAGCGATAACACATACATCGGTGCCACGTAACGCGTCTGCTACATTGGCGATGGCCGAGATCTGCGGTACGCCGACACCCGCAATTATTCGAGTTGTG
This sequence comes from Gammaproteobacteria bacterium, assembly GCA_047639625.1. Lineage (GTDB taxonomy): Bacteria > Pseudomonadota > Gammaproteobacteria. Next base: position 7,363 of record JBLIOG010000077.1, on the reverse strand, counting down.
CAAATCGAGCCCGGACCAATACCAACTTTAACGGCATCTGCTCCGGCTTCAGCCAGGTCAAGAGCTGCCGCAGCGGTAGCAATATTGCCACCAACAACCTGAACATCGGGGAAGTTATTTTTAATCCAGCGTACGCGTTCAATAACACCACTTGAATGTCCATGAGCAGTATCGACAACCAACACATCAACTTCAGCTTCAATCAGCGCTCTAATTCGGTCTTCGGTATCGACACCGGTTCCTACGGCTGCTCCGACCCGTAAACGACCCAGGCTATCTTTACAGGCCAAAGGATAAACGCTCGATTTGATAATATCCTTAACGGTGATCATCCCTTTTAGCTCACCTTGCCCATCCACTACGAGTAATCGTTCGATACGATGTTTGTGCAGTAACTCAAGGATTTCTTCCTTTTCGGCACCTTCGGAAACGGTAACCAGTTGATCTCGTGGCGTCATAATTGAAGTCACGGGTTGGTCGAGATTTTTCTCAAACCGCAGATCGCGCTTGGTCACCAGACCTACGAGTCCATTAGAGCCGATCACCGGCAGACCTGAAATCTTGCGCGCACGAGTTAATTCAATCACATCGCGCACAGTTGAATCCGGATGAACAGTGATCGGGTCTTTGATAACCCCACTCTCATACTTTTTTACCTTATCAACTTCGGCTGCCTGTTCTTCAATAGACAGATTTTTGTGCACAATCCCGAGCCCGCCTTCCTGCGCCATAGTGATGGCTAGACTAGCTTCGGTTACCGTGTCCATCGCAGCGGATAACAAAGGGATATTGAGGCTAATAGTACGGCTTAAACGGGTGCTTAAAAGAGCGTCATTGGGAAGAACTTCAGAGCGGGCGGGCACGAGTAATACGTCATCGAACGTCAGTGCTTCCTGGCTTATTCGCATGAACTGCTCCGGGGGCTGTTGCAAAGCGCGATTATAGGGCAAGGCTTTGAAGTGGTAAATCCACAGGGCGATTTTTTACGGCAGAAAGGTTATATTTCTGCCAACTTTTTTAGCACATTCACCGATGAAACTTCCTTCTTCCGACAATCAGGCTATCTGGAGCGTGTCAGCATTGAATTTTGAAGTCAAAACCATGTTGACGGAAGGTATAGGCACCTTATGGATCGAAGGGGAAATCTCTAATTTTGCCTGTCCGGCTTCAGGTCACTGGTATTTCAGCCTGAAAGACCCGAAGGCTCAATGTCGTGCGGCCATGTTCAAAGGCCGAAACCAGAGGATAGGGTTCCAGCCCAAAAACGGTCAAAAAGTCCTTGTTCGAGCACAGGTCACCCTGTACGAGGCACGCGGAGAATTTCAGCTAGTTGTCGACCATATGGAAGATGCCGGTATTGGTGAATTGATGCGTCAGTACGAACAACTGAAAAAGAAGCTGGATCAGGAGGGTTTATTTGCCCTGGCAAATAAACGCAAAATACCCGCTCATCCTTCGCGAATCGGCATAATCACATCGGCAACAGGTGCCGCATTGCGCGATTGTCTGAGTGTCATAAAAAGGCGGGCCGCGCATATTCCAGTCGTTCTGATTCCCTCAGTAGTCCAGGGCGAACAGGGTGCAAGCAGTTTAAACCGAGCGTTGAACCAGGCATTAGCAATTAAAGATATTGATGTATTATTAATAATTCGTGGTGGCGGCTCGCTCGAAGATCTGTGGTGTTTTAATGACGAAGCACTCGTCCGTGCGGTTGCAGCCTGCTCAATCCCGATTATCAGTGGTATTGGTCACGAGATTGACTTCACACTGACCGATTTTGCTGCAGATTTACGCGCGCCAACGCCATCGGTGGCAGCGGAGTCAGCAACGCCTGATAGCCAGGAGTTAATGCAATTGATTGATGAAAAGTTATATCGATCACAGATTCAGCTTGATCATCGATTGATAAAAGCTCGACAGCGACTTGATAGCCTTACTCGTCAGATCAATCAAAATCATCCGGGACGGCAACTCATTCAAACACGGCAGAGACTGCAACATCTGACGGAACAATTGATCAACAATTACAGCCAAAATATTATTTCACTTAATCATCGACAAAAGATGGCTTTTGCCTCAATGATTGCTAATCAACCGGGGCACAAAATTCAGTCGATGAAACATGCTGTAAGGCATTTGCATAATCAGAACCTAGTATCGATTAAACAAACATTAACGACTGTTCGCCATTCCCTGGCCATGCAAACCCGATCGCTGGATAACCTTAGCCCTTTAAAAACACTGGGACGTGGATTCGCTACTATTAGTAAAAATAAAAAGTTGGTGACGTCGGTGGTGACGCTTGAAGCCGGAGATCAAATTGATTTAACCCTGGCTGATGGGCAAAGAACGGCCCGAATTGAAGCCGATTCTTCGAATTAAAGGGTTATCCGGCCACTTTTTCTAGAGCTTCAAACTGTTCCTTAAAGACAACTGTCTGGTTTCGCCCATCGTGCTTAGCCTGATATAACGCAATATCAGCATTTGCGACCAGGCGATCAAGGTTTACATTAGTATCCGGCTGGTATTCGGCAATCCCTATACTGGCGGTATATCGAATGGCCTGCTGTTCAAAGTTAAGCACTGCTTTGTTAATGGCTTCGTGTAAACGAAAAGCAAAATCATAGGCTTCTTCCGAATTGGTTCGCGGTAGTAGCATGATAAATTCTTCACCGCCCAACCGACCTATAAAATCACTTTGGCGGCTGACACTTAATGCAATCTCACCGAATAATTTCAAAACGGCATCGCCCGCAGGATGACCATATTGGTCATTTATTGATTTGAAAAAATCAAGGTCAACAATGGCAATTGAAAAAACAACTTTTTCACGATGAGCCAACCAATAGTACTTCTCGGCATTTGTGAAAAAAGCGTGGCGGCTCAATAACCCGGTCAATGAGTCATAACTGGCAAGGTTTCGCATTTCCTGTTCCAGAGCCATGACCTTTAACATGAGTCCGACGAGATACCAACTCACGATGGGTGCAACGATTAATGGTACGAGTGCCGCAATACTGAGAGATGGACCAAAAGGCACCAGGAAACCGTTTTGATTTAATATCGCGATGAGAATACTGGTGACCAGTATAGAAATGACCATCGATACCAGGGTAATCAAAAGAACGGTCCGTAGCCGACCCATTTGGTGTATAAAATTAATCATAATATCGACTTGATTTATATCGAAAACAAGCTACACAGTACATGAATTTTCATTTATGGAAAACCCGTAATCCGATCAAAGAATGAGAGGGCTGTTACAAAATGATAAATAGGTCGGTACTCTAACTGACACAAGAATATGTTTTGCCTTCTAATAAACCGAAAGCAGCTGACCATAACCTTCGAACTTGTCATTGATCCCAGCCAGGCGTAGGCAATCCCAAATCATGGCCTGGTTACTGCAGATAACCGGGATTCCAGCACTGCTTTCAATCTCACCAATCACATCAAGTGCCCTTAAGGCTCCACAGGATATAAATATGGCATCAGCATCAGGTCGATTCTGACTCAAGGTGAATTCTTTTATAAAATCTGGAGCAACCCGGACCATTTCACTGTCTTTTTCAATGTTAAGGCCGCATATTGACAACACATCGAATCCGGCTTTTTGCAGATATTCTAGCTCAGTCTGATTGACCTCATCCAGGTAGGGCGTGACAACAACGATGCGTTTTGCCTGGAGTCGATTCAAAGCCCGAATGACTGCCGTAATCAATGAGGTAGCTTTTGCCTTCGGAGCACCTTTGTTCAATTCAGCAAAAACCTTTTCTTCGCCTATCACTAAACTACCCGACGTACAGGCATAACAGATTACGTCAAGACTACCATCTGGCAACAAATCCGATGCGCAATCTGCCAGTAAATCAGCCTGAGCGGCAAGAGAAGCATTGGTAATCGAATCAGCAATCGCGGCCCGAGTAATGTGAATACCAACCCCCTCAGGTCTAAGCAACATGACATCATCCTGAATAGTCTGTTCAGTCGCGAGTAGTACATAACCAATTTTAGCGCGCGAATGACGGCCTTTATCAAAACGGATATCTAAGTGTTGCTGCTTTACGCGGCCAGATTCAGTTGTCATCGAAATTGATTCCCCTGTTTAGCGCTCTATGATATACAACCGACTCGACAAACTCCCACGAATTCTACCGGATAACATAATGCTCGATCAGGCCAAAACTCGCACCGCAGAATTTCAATCACGACTCAAAAATTCTGATATGGATATCGCCATCTTAACCGATGAAAGTTCAATCGCTTATCTCGCTGGATTCTGGGGTTATCTATCGGTTGAATTCGGACGACCGACGTTTCTGATTGTCCGCCCCGATCAAGCACCGATTGTTATTACACCGCTGATGGAAAGCGAAATGGTTTCTGCCATGACCTGGGTTGAAGACATTATGACCTGGGAAGATTCGGGTCCTAATCGATGGGAAAATGTGCTGAAAAAAGCAGTCGGCGACAACCCCGGGAAGATTGGTGTAGAAATTGAAGCTTTGCCACCCATCGTGCGCAACTGGTTTGACGACCAGATGCCGGGCGTTAAGCTCAACAATGTTTCAACAATAATGGGTGATATGCGCATGATCAAATCGCTCGAAGAAATCGAAGTCATGAAGCAGGCAGGTGCCATCGCTGGAGCCATGATGCAGGGTGCTGAAGGAGCACTCGGTGAAGGTCGACCCGAATACGAAGCGGCCCTGGCCGTCATAGAGGCGGGAACTCGAAAGGCAGCCAGTTTTCTCACCGCTAAAGGCTGGGAGGCCTTTATCTCACCGATGATCTACAATTTACAGGTCATGCAATCGGGAACAGACACCTCGATGGTACATCGACGAGCCAGCGTCAAACTACTCGAAAAGGGCGACCCGGTTTATTTCTGTTTTTGCAACATGGCGCAATTCAAGCAATACAAACTCGGATTTGATCGTATGTTTTTCATCAAGGAATTATCGGATGAAGCCGCCGAAGTCCAGCAGACTGCCATTGATGCTCAACAGGCAGCCCTTGCGGTTATTCGTCCCGGGGTTACTGCGGAATCGGTTGCAGAAGCAGCAGACGACGTCTACGCAGAACGAGGTTATGCCACTGGATACCGGACGGGTCGTTCAATCGGTATGGCTTATCTAGAGACGCCTGAACTCAAACATGGTGACAAAACACTATTACAGGCAGGCATGACCTTTGCCGTTGATGGCGGCATTTCGGTCGACGGTCGCCTTGGAGGTCGTATTGGAGATTCTATTGTTGTGACTGATACAGGTTTCGAATATTTAACCGAATATCCACGTAAAATTTTAACCGTTAACCGATAAATTTTTTAACCCCTGACTTTTAAGGACCTTACATGACAATCAGTCGACACAATAGCAATCAACGAATGAGCCAGATGGTCATTCATGGTGACACCATTTATCTCGCAGGTCAGGTTGCAAATGATCCCACGGCTAATATCACCGTACAAACTGAACAGGTGCTCGCCAAAGTTGACGCTTTGCTTGCCGAAGCCGGCAGTGACAAAAGCAAAGTTTTAAGCGCCCAGGTCTGGGTTTCAAACATCGGTCACTTTGCCGAAATGAATGTCGTTTGGGATGCCTGGGTAGCAGAAGGCAATCCACCGGCGCGAGCTTGTATTGAAGCCCGGTTGGCGTCGCCTGATCTATTAGTTGAAGTAGGAATTGTTGCCGCAAAATAATTGCGCTAAGCAATAAGCATGAAACCAACCGACGTTTTACTGGCGATATCGGTAGCAGTTATCTGGGGAATGGGATTCATCGTCGCAAAAGCGGCGATGTCCCACTTCTCCCCTATTCTACTAATGGCACTGCGTTTCACGCTGACTGCCCTATGTCTTGGCTGGTATTTTCGACCTCCACCCGGCCTTTTCTGGAAACTGCTTCAGGTGTCTTTTGTCAGTGCTACTTTGCAGTACGCATTGACCTTCAATGGCGTTAAAGGGATTGATGCCTCTACGGCAGCCCTGCTGGTTCAATTAGAAGTTCCATTTGGGCTGATCCTGGCCTGGATGTTTTTAAAGGACCATATCTCAACCAAACAGGTTATTGGTATCGCAATATCCTTTGCTGGTGCAGTATTAATTGTCGGGGAACCTCGCCTTTCCGGTGACTTGATTTACGTCTTCCTTGTCATTGGAGGGGCCCTAACCTGGGCTTTCGGCCAGATTATGATTAAAAAACTCGGTCAAATAGGGGGGTTCAAGCTGATTAGCAGTGTCGCAATTTTTTCTGCACCACAATTGTTTATCGCTTCATTTATTTTCGAATCAGACCAGGTCAGTCAAATTCAAAATGCGTCAGTCGAGGCCTGGGGTGCAGTGGTTTATCTGGGTTTAATCATGACGGCCTTCGGTTATGCCATGTGGTATCGATTGATCGGGATATACAATGTTAATCAGGTCATGCCATTTTTACTGCTATTGCCTGTATCGTCCGTCATCGGTGGTGTATTTTTTCTCGGTGAGACGTTGACCCTCAAAATTGCTTCGGGGGGATTGCTTGCGATGGTCGGCGTTGCCATTATTACCATCCAACGTGCACCAAAATTGAAACGAGCCTGATTAATGACGAATCCGATCCTGGTAAATAACTGGCGCGGCGACATGGTTGAAGCCTGCCACCGTGGTTCCATAGTAGTCAGTGATCCGGATGGTCGAATCATTCACAGTTGGGGAGACACCGAAAGGCTGATTTATCCCCGCTCAGCAATCAAGGCCCTTCAGGCCATACCTTTAATCGAAACAGGTGCTGCTGATTATTTCTCCCTCACCGACACTGAATTGGCATTGTCCTGTTCTTCGCACCAGGCTGAAAAAGAACATATTGAAGCAATACAAACCTGGCTTAATAAACTGGGTCTGAGCGAGAACGATCTCGAATGTGGGCCGCATGATCCGTCAGACCATACATCTATGGTCGATCTTTATCGGCAAGATTTATTACCCTGTCGAATGCACAATAACTGTTCGGGCAAACATACCGGCATGTTGACAACGTCCAAATTTCTCGGTGGACCAACATCGGGTTACATTGACTATGATCATCCTGCGCAACAAGGCTGGATTAGAATAATGGGCGAATTGACCAATCTCAATTTAGATGAATTGCCACATAACACCGACGGTTGTGGCATACCGGTTATCGCGCTGCCACAAAAATCAATTGCACAGGCCTTTGCGCGCTTTGCAAATCCCAACGACCTGCCTTAGTCACGGGCTTATGCCGTCGAAAGACTATCACGGGCTATTGGAAATATGCCTTTTATGATCGCAGGCAGCGATCATGTTGTTAGTGATTTAATGTCGAAAACTGGTTCACGACTGCTGGTGAAAAACGGT
>JBLIOG010000076.1:0-15440 GCA_047639625.1 Gammaproteobacteria bacterium | reverse complement strand
AGCCAAAGCCACGTGCGACCTGATAATACGAGACCATCTTAATGATACATATTCCAAGTTTGAACTTTGATCTGGGGGAATCGGTCGATTTGTTACGCGATGTTGTGACTGATTTTGCGCAGGCCGAAATTGCACCCATGGCAGATCAAATCGATCGTAGCAATGAGTTCCCCAATGAGTTGTGGATGAAAATGGGCGAGATGGGCTTGCTTGGGATAACGGTTCCGGAGATTTATGGTGGCGCTGCTATGGGATATCTCGCGCATATTGTCGCGATGGAAGAAATTAGTCGTGCATCGGCTTCGGTGGGGCTGAGCTACGGAGCGCATTCCAATCTTTGTGTGAATCAAATCAACCGCAATGGTAGCCAGGATCAGCAAGAACGTTATTTGCCAAAACTGGTTAGTGGTGAATGGGTTGGAGCACTCGCCATGTCCGAAACAGGTGCGGGTTCAGATGTTGTCAGTATGCAGATGAAAGCGGACAAAATATCTAGTGGTTATGTGTTGAATGGCACCAAAATGTGGATTACCAATGGACCTGATGCAGATCTTATCGTGGTTTACGCAAAAACCGATATGCATGCAGGATCTAAAGGTATTACAGCCTTTCTGGTCGAGAAGGCATTCGGCTTTACCACCGCCCAAAAGCTCGACAAACTCGGCATGCGTGGGTCGAATACCGGTGAAATGGTCTTTCAAAACGTTGAAGTTCCCGAAGCGAATATTCTTGGTGATCTCAATCGAGGTGCGGCGGTACTGATGAGTGGGCTCGACTTTGAGCGCGCCGTACTGTCCGCGGGTCCGACTGGGATTATGCAGGCCTGTATGGATGTGGTCGTACCCTATATTCATGAACGACGACAATTTGGTCAGAGCATCGGTGAATTTGAACTCATGCAGGGCAAACTGGCTGATATGTACACCACCATGAATGCGACTAAGGCGTATGTTTATGCCGTTGGCAAAGCCTGCGATCGCGGCGAGGCAACGCGAAAAGATTCCGCCGGCGCAATTCTGTACGCAGCCGAAAAAGCAACCTGGATGGCGCTCGAATCAATTCAAGCCCTGGGAGGTAATGGTTATACCAATGATTACCCGGTTGGCCGCTACTTGCGTGATGCGAAACTCTATGAAATTGGGGCAGGCACCTCAGAAATCCGCCGCATGCTGATTGGCCGTGAATTGTTTAATGAAACTGCCTAACCTGTAAATGTGAATAGACTGAAAACATGAATGAAAAAATAGTAATAACTGGAATCGCCCGCACACCAATGGGTGGTTTTCAGGGTGTGCTTTCTGATGCAACGGCGTCTCAATTAGGGGCCACTGCAATTGCTGCCGCGGTGTCACGCAGTCAATTGCCAGCTGACCTTATTGACGAAGTTATTATGGGATGTGTATTACCCGCGGGTCAGGGTCAGGCCCCTGCCAGGCAGGCATCACTGGGTGCCGGTTTATCACTGGCTACTGGTTGCACGACCATTAATAAAATGTGTGGCTCAGGAATGAAAGCAACCATGCTGGCGAATGATTTATTACGTGCAGGTACAAATCAAATCATGGTTGCCGGTGGAATTGAGAGCATGACCAACTCACCCTATCTGTTACCAAAAGCAAGAGCGGGTTTTCGCATGGGGCATGGGCAGGTTGTCGATCATATGTTCCTTGATGGCCTCGAAGATGCTTATGATAAAGGGAAATTAATGGGTTCTTTTGCCGAAGCCACGGCGGATCTTTACGGCTTTACACGTGAATCGCAGGATGACTTTGCAATAAGGTCACTAAAGCGTGCCCGACGCGCTATTGAATCTGGTGGTTTCAAAGATGAGATCACGGCTGTGACGTTGAAAAGCAGGAAGGGCGAAGTGATTGTCGATACCGATGAACAACCGTTCAATGCCAACCTTGATAAAATTCCAACCCTGCGTGCAGCTTTTCGACAGGATGGGACGGTGACGGCGGCTAACTCAAGTTCGATCTCGGATGGTGCGGCTGCATTGGTATTGATGACCGGTTCACAGGCCGAAGAACATGGTATTGACCCTATTGTAGAAATTAAGGGCCATAGTACCCATGCCCATGAACCTGCCTGGTTTACCACGGCACCGGTGGGTGCCATTCAGAAGTTGTTACAAAAGATTGAATGGTCGGTTGAGGATGTTGATTTATTCGAGATCAATGAAGCATTCGCGGTTGTAACCATGGCTGCCATTAAGGAATTGAATCTTGACCCGGAGAAAGTCAATGTAAATGGCGGTGCCTGCGCACTGGGTCACCCGATCGGCGCATCGGGAGCGCGAATCCTTGTGACTTTGATATCGGCGCTCAAAAAACGGGGTCTAAAACGCGGCATTGCGGCACTTTGTATTGGTGGTGGCGAAGCGACCGCTTTGGCTGTTGAACTCATTTAATACGGGACAATCATTCTGATGCAATTGACCGAAGAACAATGCCTGATTCGCGACAGTGTAAAAGACTTTATTCAGCAACAGGTGGTTCCGAATGCAGCAAGGTGGGATACCGAAAGTATTTTTCCGGCTGAAGTTTTGAGACAAATGGGTGAGCTGGGTTTATTCGGTATGGTTATACCGGAAACCTGGGGTGGGTCGGATACGGGCTATGTGTCTTTCGCGCTGGCGCTTGAAGAAGTAGCTGCAGGTGACGGTGCCTGCTCAACCATATTAAGTGTTAATAATTCAGTGGTGTGTGGTTCTATTCTTGGTTTCGGTAGTGATTACCTAAAAGAAACTTATCTCAAACCATTAGCATCGGGCCAGAAGTTGGGCTGCTTTTGTTTGACCGAATCTCAGGCTGGATCTGATGCATCGGCCATTCGAACCCGCGCTGAACGTATCGGTGATACTTACCGTTTAAATGGCAGTAAAACATTTATCACTTCCGGAAAAAATGCTGATGTCGCGATTGTATTTGCCGTCACCGATCCTGAGGCCGGTAAAAAGGGCATTAGTGCCTTTGTTGTGCCGACCGATAATCCCGGTTATCAGGTTGGCACCATTGAAGAGAAAATGGGGCAGCATGCTTCGGATACGGCGCAGATCTTTTTTAAGGATTGTGTTATCCCCGAAAGTCATAGACTCGGCGAAGAAGGTGAGGGTTACCGAATTGCATTAATGAATCTTGAATCTGGTCGAATTGGAATTGGAGCGCAATGTGTCGGCATGGCCCGTGCTGCTTACGAATGTGCATTGGCCTATGCACAAGAGCGAGAAACTTTTAAACAGAAAATTATTAAACATCAGGCGGTTGGTTTCAGGTTGGCTGACATGGCTACTCAACTGGAGGCCTCGAGACACATGGTCTTGAATGCAGCTCGCCTTCGTGATGACAACCAACCCTGCTTGAAAGAGGCGAGTATGGCAAAGCTGTTTGCCTCTGAAGCTGCCGAAAAAATATGTTCTAGCGCTATTCAGGTTCTGGGCGGTTACGGATATCTACGAGACTTTCCTCTGGAAAGAATTGCCCGAGATGTTCGAATTGCCCAGATCTACGAAGGGACTAGTGATATTCAACGATTGGTTATTTCTCGCGAACTTCAGAGAGAATCAAGATGAATGTAATTCGAAGTCTGGTGAACCGGAAATCCCCAGATTTCCAGGCCAATGCAAAAACAATGAAAGATCTGGTTGATGACCTTCAATCATGTGCCAGTGAAATCTCATTAGGCGGCAGCGAACGATCGCGCCAGAGACATCTCGACCGCGGCAAACTGTTACCCCGAGATCGAATTGATCGCTTGATTGATGCGGGTTCTCCGTTTCTCGAGATTGGTCAATTTGTCGCTTATGGTATGTACGGTGACGATAACGTGGCCTCAGGCGGAATTGTCTGCGGTATTGGCCGCATATCTGGACTCGAATGTATGATTGTTGCAAATGATGCAACTGTCAAAGGTGGAACTTACTATCCGATGACGGTAAAGAAACATTTGCGGGCTCAGGCCATCGCCGATGAAAATTGCCTGCCCTGTATTTATCTGGTTGATTCGGGTGGTGCGCATTTGCCGAGTCAGGATGAGGTCTTTCCCGATCGGGATCATTTTGGGCGAATATTTTTTAACCAGGCGAATATGTCGGCAAAAGGCATTCCGCAAATTGCGGTCGTTATGGGCTCCTGTACTGCGGGTGGCGCTTATGTTCCTGCGATGTGTGATCAATCTATAATCGTTCGAAATCAGGGTACTATATTTCTCGGCGGACCACCTCTGGTGAAAGCGGCAACCGGTGAGGTTGTATCTGCGGAAGAATTAGGTGGTGCCGAGGTGCACTCGAGCATATCTGGCGTAACAGATCATATTGCTAACAATGATGATCATGCATTGGAAATGGCTCGATCCATCGTGGCTGATTTGAATATCACAAAACCGGTTTCTCCCGCTATTGAAAATATTCGCGAACCGGAATACCCGATTAGTGATTTGCACGGAATCGTTCCGGTTGATTTGCGTAAACCTTTTGATATCCGAGAAATCATTGCTCGAATTTTCGATGGCAGTGAATTTAACGAATTTAAAGCGACTTATGGAAAAACCTTGATTTGCGGCTTTTCAAGATTGTTTGGAATAACCGTCGGTATTATTGCCAACAACGGTATTTTATTTTCTGAGTCCGCTTTAAAAGGAGCGCATTTTATCGAGCTCTGTGCGAAGCGAAAAATACCGCTCATTTTCCTCCAAAATATCACGGGGTTTATGGTGGGTAAAAAATATGAACACGGTGGCATTGCCCGCGATGGTGCCAAAATGGTAACGGCTGTGGCCTGCGCGCAGGTACCGAAATTAACGTTGGTGGTTGGTGGTAGTTTCGGCGCTGGTAACTATGCCATGTGTGGTCGAGCCTATGGCGGACGTTTTTTGTGGATGTGGCCGAATGCTCGAATATCCGTCATGGGTGGTGAGCAAGCGGCCTCGGTTTTGTCCCAGGTTAAACGTGATGCGCTCGAAAAAGTGGGTGAATCTTTGAGTGACGCCGATGATGAAGCGATAAAGGCCCCAATACGACGGCAGTATGAAGACCAGGGGCATCCGTACTACGCAAGCGCGAGGCTCTGGGATGACGGTATTATCGATCCTGCCGATTCTCGAATGGTTTTGGGCCTTGGATTGTCGGCGGCCTTGAATGCTCCGATTGAAGATACAAAATTTGGCATTTTCAGGATGTAAAGATAGATTATGTTTAATAAAATTCTGATTGCCAATCGCGGTGAAATCGCCGTAAGAATAGCTCGAACCGCGCGTCAGCTCGGGGTTAAAACAGTGGCTGTTTATTCCGAAGCTGATGTCGATTCGTTGCATGTCGAACGATGCGATGAAGCGGTTTGTATAGGCCCAGCTCCTGTTAGCGAGAGCTATCTTTGTGGTGATAAAATTTTAGAAGCAGCCTTGCAAACATCAGCCCAGGCGATTCATCCGGGGTATGGGTTTTTGTCTGAAAATTCAGGCTTTGCTGCTGCCTGTCATCAGGCTGGGTTGGTTTTTATCGGTCCTCCTGCGAGTGCTATAAACGCGATGGGATCGAAGAGCGAAGCTAAAAAATTGATGGCCGATGCCGGTGTTCCGTTGATACCGGGATATCATGGAGTGGCGCAGGATTTCGAGACTTTGGAAAAGGAATCCAGCCAAATTGGTTACCCCCAGTTAGTAAAAGCCAGTGCCGGTGGTGGTGGTAAAGGCATGCGGGTCGTAGAATCATTTGAACAATTGTCGGACGCGATCGACTCAGCAAAACGCGAGGCGCTGTCATCGTTTGGTGATGACCGACTGCTGATAGAACGTTACCTGCAAAAACCCCGGCATATTGAAATGCAGATATTTGCTGACGGGCAGGGCAATTGTGTTCATTTGTTTGAGCGGGATTGCTCGATTCAGCGGCGCCATCAGAAAGTACTTGAAGAAGCACCCGCGCCAGGAATGAACGAAACGTTGCGTGAAAAAATGGGATTAGCCGCTATTCAATGTGCTAAAGCCATAGGGTACGAAGGTGCCGGAACCATTGAGTTCTTGCTCGATAGTGATGGCAGTTTTTATTTTATGGAAATGAATACGCGCTTACAGGTGGAGCATCCCGTCACTGAAATGATTACCGGGTTTGATCTGGTCGAATGGCAATTGCGGATTGCATCGGGAGAATCTTTGGCGCTTGATCAATCTGCTATTTCCGCGAAAGGCCATGCAATCGAAGTACGCGTCTATGCTGAAACGCCGCACCATGATTTCATGCCTTCGAGTGGACAGGTCCATTATTTGTCGGTCCCTCAATCAGGAAAATCGGTACGTATTGATAGCGGTGTTCGCCGAGGTGATCAGGTCGGTATTTATTATGATCCGATGATCGCAAAACTGATCGTCCACGGCGAAAATCGTGCACAGGCCATTGAAACACTGGAACAGGTATTGCCTGATTTTCGGTTACTCGGATTTCAAACCAATCTGGGTTTTCTCAGCGATCTGATTGCACTCGATGATTTCAAAGAAGCCGATCTGCATACCGGTTTTATTGCCGAACATCCACAATTGCTAGAACTGAAAAATCAGTCTGAACTTGTTTTAATTGCAGCATCTATGGCTCTTTTACCGGGGTTGAATTCAGCCGGTGCTATGAACACGAAAGCGGAGGCTTCTCCCTGGGAGAATAAAAACAATTGGCGGGTTAACCTTCCGTTTGAATTCCGTTGTCGGTTGTCATTTGAATCCGCTGAAACGCTGATAGCGATTCAACCAGAAGATCAATCCTGGCGGGTTCAAACAGGCGATCAGGCATTCAAAGTAAGCGGATTCAGGATAGATGATAATCAACTGAATTTAACCGTTGATCAGACCCGTTATGAAATTCCGGTCGCCATTTTTGATGATCATCTCGAAGTCTGGCTGAATGGACAAAATTGTAAGGTCGAGCGTTGCGACAGGCATTATCTTGATTTAAACGCAGGTGCTCAGCAGGGTGAAATTTGTTCACCGATGCCTGGCAGTATTATCGCCTGTCACTTCAATCAAGGCGACGTCGTAAATGTGGGTGATACTCTGATTGTTCTGGAAGCAATGAAAATGGAACATAGCATTAGTGCTTCGATTGACGGCAAAATTATCGATCTGTTAGTTGCCGTTGGCGATCAGGTTGAAGATGGTCAACCCCTACTGGTCATGGAGTAAAAAATGAGCATTCCAGAAATTGTTAGAATCGTCGAAGTGGGCCCGCGTGACGGACTTCAGAATGAGTCCCAAAATGTGCCTGCCGAAATAAAAGTTAAACTCGTAGAAATGCTGGTTGATGCGGGATTAACGTCAATTGAAGCGGGTGCTTTTGTGTCACCGAAGTGGGTTCCGCAGATGGCTTCGAGTGGTGATGTGTTTAAGGCACTGAAAAAAAAGGATGGCATAAGCTACCCGATGCTGGTGCCGAATATGCGCGGACTCGAGCAAGCCATTGAGCTCGATGTTCAGGAAGTGGCACTGTTCGCCGCCGCAACCGAAACCTTTTCACAAACTAACACCAACTGCTCGATCAGCGAAAGTATCGATCGATTTACTGAGGTTGCAAAGCGCGCGATTAACAAATCAATTCGAGTCAGAGGCTATATCTCCTGTGCATTGGGTTGCCCCTATGAAGGTGACGTTGATCCCGAAGTTGTGGTCGAACTGACTAAGAAGTTACATGAGATTGGTTGTTACGAGATATCGATTGCTGACACCATTGGAGTAGGAACAGCCGGTCAGGCGCGGAGATTGTTTGAACGTTTATCGAAAGTAGTACCGGTCGATCAAATAGCGGCTCATTTTCATGACACCTATGGTCAGGCGTTGGCTAACATTTTATCAGTTCTGCAGTGTGGTGTTTCAATATTTGATAGTTCGGTAGCTGGGCTCGGTGGTTGCCCATACGCAAAAGGTGCAACCGGAAATGTCGCTACTGAAGATGTTATTTATATGCTTGATGGAATGGGTATTAAAACGGGAGTAGACATGTCCAGACTTCTGGAAGCTGGAGAATATATTAACAATTTTCTTGATCGGGCTCCGGTGTCACGAGCAGCGACAGCGTTACTGCGTAAGAAGGCAGGCTAGGCTATGACCTTACCACTCAATATTAATCGCGAACAAAAACATCGGCGGCAAATTGAATGCATCGGTTATCTCCGGGAAGATAACCTCTGGGATATTGAAGCCCACCTGGTTGATACTCGCAGTTACGACTGTAGCTATGATCCAAACCATCGGGGTGGATTGATAAAAGCAGGTGAACCGGTTCACGATATGTGGCTGCGGATTACCATTGACCTTGATTTCAACATTCTCCAGGCAGTCGCATTTTCTGATAAAACCCCATTCGCAGTTTGCAGCCAGGCGCGTAGTGCAATGAAAGATCTGGTCGGTATCAGAATTGGTGCGGGATGGATGAAGCAGGTCAGGGAGCGAATTGCTACGCGCGTCAGTTGTACTCATCTAATGGATCTGTTGGGGCCGATTTCAGCGACAGCTTATCAAACATTGCATGCAGCCATCGAAGAACGCGATCAAAAAAAGCAGTCACGAGAAAAGCCGGCCATTCTAGACACCTGCATTGCCCTCGCGACTGATGGTGATGTGGTTAAGAATCGGTGGCCGGATTTTTATAAATCTAACTCAACAGAGCAAAATTCATCATGAGCCTTACTCTTGGATTCGATATATATGGCACGTTAATCAACCCGCACGGATTGCTTCAGCAACTGACAGAAAAGTTAGGTGACCGCGCGGTGCAGTTTTCGACAGTCTGGAGAGACAAACAGCTGGAATATACCTTTCGACGCGGTTTGATGAAACGCTATGAAAATTTTGAAATTTGCACGCGTGATGCTTTGAACTATACCGACCAGTTTTTAAATACAAAGCTCGACGATGCTTTTAAGCTTCAATTGTTACAGGCCTATCGTAAACTTCCAGCCTTTGACGATGTCCGCGAAAGCCTGGAGCGTGTTAGCGAAAAGGGATTTCGTTTGTTTGCTTTTTCAAATGGGCTTAACGAGGCGATTGAGGAATTACTCGAACATGCGGGTATCCGCCAATACTTTGAAGGCATAGTAAGTGTCGACGACGTTAAAAGTTTTAAACCTGATCCGGCAATCTACCAGTACTTCTTAGAAAAGACTGGAAGCAAGGCTGAAAATTCCTGGTTGGTTTCGAGTAATCCGTTCGACATTATCGGAGCAGTTGATTATGGATTGAATGCGGCATGGTTAAAGCGTGCCGCAACAGCTTTGTTTGATCCCTGGGAAATAGAACCCACGCGTGAGATAGCAGATTTGTCTGAATTAGTGAACCTTGCGGTCGATTAATCGCCTTGCACTCGACACGCAGAAACCGTGACAAAGTTGGTTGCATACGTTATTTCAAATGGGTTGTTGGGATCTGTTTTTGTATGGGTCGCTTTAGATGGAAAATTTCATCATAAATAATCCGAAAGCACCTCCGCTCGCACTGCTCGGATTGATAACCAGTATGTCGGTCATGGGATTGACCGTACTGACGCCTGCCTTGCCGCTGATTCGTGATGAATTTGCTACCAGTAGTAACACTGTACAGAACCTGATTACTTTTTATGTACTAACGCTTGCACTGGCCCAGCTCTTTACAGGAACTCTTTCAGACCGTTTTGGGCGTAAACCTGTTTTGATGTTCGGCATAGGTCTATACAGCATATCCGCTATTCTGACCCTGTTTGTGCAATCTATCGAAGTATTGACATTCTGTCGTGCACTCCAGGGCATTGGTGCTGCGGCTTGTATGTCTATGGGTAGAACTATAATCAATGATTGTTTTGAGCGTCAACAGGCGGCCCATGCCATGTCAACGGTACAGACCCTGATGTCGGTCGTCCCGATGTTGTCCTTAGCCGCCGGTGGGATTCTGGCTGAATATTATGGTTGGGAAGGAAGCATGGCGGTTATGTCTATAGCCGGAATTCTAGCCTGGGCTTTGTCGCTGAAACTGGTTGTTGAAACTAATTCGAATCCGTCCCTATCGATTAATTTGAAGAATGTCATAGACGCTTATAGTCAGGTATTGCGTAGTCCGGTTTATATATCTTTTGCGATGACTAGCGGTTTGGCAGTTGGATCTTTTTTTGCATTGAATGGATTCCTGCCTTATCAATACCAACGGCTGGGCGTTTCTCCCACTGAGTTCGGAGTCTGGTTTTCTTTAACCCCAATATTTTATTTTATCGGTAATAGTCTGAACCGGGCTTATTTCGTATCCCGAGGCATAGAAAAGGCTATTTTACTGGGTTGTGGATTAAATTTAATCTCGGTATTGCTGCTATTTTTTACACAGTATATGGGTATGACTCATCCGTTATCCCTGGCTATACCCTGCTGTCTTTACGGTTTAAGTAATGGCGTAATTGTTGGCAATAGTACCGTTGGTGCTATTAATGCCAGTGGCACTAATGCGGGAACAGGTAGTGGTCTAGTGGGTGCCTGGCAAATGACCGTCGGAGGCCTGGCTGGCTCGGCAATCATTGCATTTGGAGGTGCGGAAAATTTTCTACTCGCCGCTGCCTGTTTAGTTGCAATGTCTACTGCAGCGCTGCTTTCGATTCGGTATGTGTATCATAGGCGAGCAGAGCTTAATTCGATTTAACGATCGAGGCCCACATTTTTGTAGCGTGAACGAACCATAAAGTGAGCCGCTATATCAAGAATCGGGCGCGGTGGGACCCAGGCCGCTTTGGGCGTATTCAGGCAGTCCGATACTAGTTCAGTGCTTCTACCGCTCGCGAAATCAGCAATGGCAATGCCAAAAGCAGTACCTCGGCTGATACCAGAACCGTTATAACCACCCGCAAGATAAACGCCGGGCTTTTGTTCACCAAAAAAGTTAGTGCCATTGCGGGTTAAGCCTTCGACACAGGACCAGGCAAATTCGAAACCCACTTCAGAAAGTTGAGGAAAGCGTCGATTGAATGACTCGCGATGAATAACCTGGCGCTGCTTAAGCTCCCGATCATTTAGCAACCGGCTGCCAATGTACTCAGCAGTATTTCGAATGCTGATTCGACGATCCTGGGTGAGCCTCACTGTTGCACCGCCATTATGAAGGGATAAAGCCCCCCATTCTTTTAGACTGCCAAGTCTGGCCATTTCATCGTCGTGGAGTTGTCGGGTAAGACTTCCGGATAGAGTGCTACCGACAATCCGAGCCTGTAGAAACCCAAGTTGCTGCGCTTCAAAATTGGCAGCTACAATCACTTTATCGGTTTCAATTTCACAATTTTTAAGCATGACTTTTTGTGACGTTCCTGATTTCAGTTGTAGTACGGGAGTATTTTCATAAAGGCTCACATTGCCTGGCAGGTTATCGGCAAGGCCCCGAACCAGGGCGGCAGGTTGAACCAGTGCGCCGTCATTAATTTTAATTCCAGCCCGATAAAAATCCGTACCTAATAGAGCTGCGATATCGGTTTTCGATAAATCTTCATAAGGAATTTTGAGTTGATCCAGATAGCGACGGAAATTTTCATACTCACTCATTGCTGCGGTATCTGCAGCGGTGTGGAAAAATCCATTGCGTTGCCACTGGCACGCGATTTTAAATTCGGTGACTAGTTGATCGAGACTTTCTAGCCCGGCTTGATTGATTCGATTAACTCGATGGTATGAATCGAATAGAGAAGAGTCCGGCCCTCCTGGATAATGGCTTGTAGCGACAGTGAATCCGGAATTACGCCCCGATGCGGCTTGACCAACCCTGCTGCCTTCGAGGAGTAATATGGTTTGATCCGGATGAAGTTCAGCCAGTCGCCGACTACAGGATAGTCCGGTAACACCTGCACCAATGACAACCCAGGGCGCTGCCTGTTGATTTTTGAGGGGTTGTACCTCTGTTCGTTTCGGTAGTAGTTCATCCCAGCCATGACTGTCGCGTAGAAATTGGGAAGTTTGGTTTGTCATGTTTGTTACCAGAATGTCTGGGCCGAAAAAGTGACCACTATATTAACCGACACTGAGTACTGGGTTTAGAAAATATTTTAAAAATATAAACTAGCCATTATATTATCTGCCAAGAAAATGTATAAAATTCATATAAAACAATGAGTTGTAATTTAAATGCGCTTATGCTGCAATGCAACAAAAGGGTTGACAGATAAACATAGCTTGCCTATAGTATTGGTATTGTTGCAATGCAGCAAAAAAACTTTAACCCTTTATTATTTACGGCTCTTTAGGAGATCACCATGTACGAAGATTTAATTAAATTAGCTCATGACAGCATGAAGCCAATGTTGAAACTTGCAGAAAACAATACGGCTCTTGCCGTAAAATTAATGCAAACCCAAGCTCAAAATACTAGCGAAATCCTTCAAGGTAATTTGGCTCATGTTCAAGCATTAGTAGAAACCAAAGACTTTAACGTGGCGGTTGAAATGCAACAGAAATATGTTGAATCTTTAAATGAAAAGATGGCTGTTGTAACAAAAGACAACGCTGCTGTTGTTGAAACTGCTGTAACTGAAGCCGGTAAGGTTTTCGAAGGTTCTATTGCAGAAGTTCAGGCGCAAGCTAAGAAGACTGCAGAAACACTTGAAAAAGAAATGTCAAAAGCAGGCAAGAAAGCAGCCTAAGTAACACCCGAGCCGTTATCGTACCGTCTCGATAGCAGGTTAAAACGAACATTCTCCTCCAATGTAATTTAACCCGGCGGTTTCAAATCCCCGGGTTTTTTTTAACAGGACTAGTCATGACAAACGTTGTAATTGTAGACGCCGTTCGGACGCCGATCGGTTCATTTGGCGGAGCATTGTCTTCGCTCAGCGCGACTCATATGGGCTCGTTGGTTATAAAAGCCTTACTCGAACGAAACTCACTTGACCCCGGCCGGGTTGATGAAGTCATCCTCGGTCAGGTATTAACGGCGGGAAGTGGTCAGAATCCGGCCCGTCAGTCCGCCATAGCAGCAGGCCTACCAAATGAATGTCCTGCTCTAACAATCAATAAAGTATGCGGCAGTGGGCTTAAAGCCGTTCAACTTGCCGCCCAGGCAATCAAATGTGGTGATGCTGAAATTATTATTGCCGGTGGGCAGGAAAACATGAGCGCCTCAAGCCATGTATTACCGAAATCACGTGACGGTCAACGCATGGGTGACTGGCAGATGAAAGACACCATGATTGTTGATGGATTATGGGATGCATTCAATGACTATCACATGGGCGTAACTGCAGAAAATATAGCAAAAAAATATGAGTTTAGTCGTGAAGCCCAGGATGAATTTGCGGCTGCCTCGCAACAAAAAGCAGAACTGGCCCAGCAACAAGGAGCCTTTGATGACGAATTAATTGCAGTCGAAATTCCTCAGCGACGAGGCGATCCTATTGTTGTTGATAAGGACGAATATCCAAAAGCTGGAACCACTGCGGAAGGGCTGGCAAAATTACGACCTGCATTTAATCGTGAAGGAACAGTCACGGCCGGAAATGCATCTGGACTCAATGATGGCGCAGCCGCGCTGCTAGTGATGAGTGAAGCTAAGGCTAACGAACTTGGTTTAACGCCCTTAGCGACTATCAAGGGTTACAGTAGTGCCGGAGTAGATCCGGCTATTATGGGGACTGGGCCGATACCCGCTTCACGTAAGTGTCTGGAAAAAGCTGGTTGGTCGGTTGACGATCTTGATCTGATCGAATCAAACGAAGCATTTGCCGCTCAATCGATGTCGGTAAATTGCGATCTTGGCTGGGACGTTAGTAAAGTCAACATCAGTGGTGGTGCTATCGCACTCGGGCATCCTATTGGTGCATCGGGGGCTCGGGTTCTGGTTACCTTGTTGCATGGTATGAAACGTACCAATGCTAGCAAAGGATTGGCTACATTGTGTATTGGTGGTGGGCAAGGTGTTGCCCTGGCCGTCGAACGATAAACAAATCAATTTTTAATATTCAGGAGACAAACAAATGAGTCGAGTAGCAGTAGTAACGGGTGGCTCGCGTGGAATTGGTGAGGCTATCAGCCTGGCTTTACAGAGCGAAGGTTATACCGTTGTGGCAACTTATGCCGGTAATGACGAAGCCGCCCAGAAATTCACCACTGAAACCGGAATCAAAGCCTATAAATTTGATGTGGGCAGTTTTGACGAATGTCAGGCCGCAATCGAAAAGATAGAGTCAGAAGTGGGTGTCATAGAGATTCTGGTTAATAACGCAGGAATTACGCGTGACAGTACTATGCACAAGATGAACTACGAACAGTGGAATGCGGTCATTCAGACCAATCTCACATCGTGCTTTAACATGTGTCGCGGTGTAATCGACGGCATGCGTGAGCGTTCTTTTGGTCGAATTGTTAACATTGGTTCTATCAACGGCCAGGCCGGTCAATATGGTCAGGTTAATTATGCAGCAGCTAAGTCCGGCATCCATGGTTTTACAAAAGCTTTAGCCCAGGAAGGCGCCGGCAAAGGGATTACTGTCAATGCGATTGCACCCGGATACATCGCGACTGAAATGGTTCGAGCGGTGCCTGAAAATGTACTCGAAAAAATCGTTGCACGAATTCCGGTTGGAAGATTGGGTGAAGCCAGTGAGATTGCTCGCGGGGTCGCATTCCTGGTTGCTGACGAAGCCGGGTTTGTTACTGGATCTACTCTATCGATCAATGGTGGGCAGCATATGTACTAATTGGAATTAGTTCCAATGAAAGAAAAGGCCGGATAAATCCGGCCTTTTCTTGTTTCAGGAGTCTCAAGATAAGCCGATTTCGTTATACCCATCTCACCTCGGTGGAATCGAATAGGTCCCCGTCGCGTGGGCAACCAAATCGCCATCGCTAAATATCGATACGTCTATAACGGCTAGTCGTTTGCCCATCTTTAAAGCTTTCCCTCGTGCAACGAGATCACTGGCACCCGGTTTACGCAAAAAATTAATGTTTAGATTTGTAGTAACTGCGAGCTTGACCTCGCCAATTGCCCCTAACACAACTGCAAACATACATACATCGGCAATCAGCATCATATGTGGGCCAGAAATGGTTCCACCAGGCCGAAGCGTATTTTCATGATATGGCATGACTACTTCGGCGAACTCACCGTCGAAGCATTTAAGATGAATCCCAGCATCAGCTGCGACGGGAAGACCTTCCTGTACTATCTCGTTAAAACGGGTGACGTCGATCTGTTTCATGATTGGAGATGATTATTTATTGTCATAGCTGGCGGCGTTGCTGAACAGTCGGGAGCGGGGTGGTGCTGACGCGTACGAGTATTCAATATTTATCGTCTCATTTTAACCTGGAAAACTCATTGGAATCACGAAAGTTTGCACACCAACAGTAGGCGTATATGGACTCCGCCTATTTTACAACGTTAATTCCACATGAAAATGTAAACTGCTTGCGTATATACGGCTTCTTGTTGAGGAAGCTATCCTCTAGCCTTTGATGTTTGCGCAT
>JBLIOG010000075.1:0-15624 GCA_047639625.1 Gammaproteobacteria bacterium | reverse complement strand
TTCGGAGACTATCGGTTCTCTTGGAACGGTCGACTCGGTCACTTATCAAATCCCACTTGAATTTTCCAGTGGACCGGCAGTTATGAAAATAAATCTGCTTCTCGTTAGCAATAAAATATTGATCCATCATTTCGGCATACATTCTGAAATATTTACACCTCAGGCAACTGACTAAACACAGCATGTCTTGACGTTAAGCCATCGGAAACCATCTATATGGCTCCGCGGGGTTGAAGAAAATAACTCAAGTTCAAATGTAAACCCCTGTGAAAATCCAAATAAATAGTAGCCCACTACATTCAAACAAATATTCGGAATGTTATTTGACTATTTCTCGATAAGGGTTCCTGGAATCGTTGCGTTAGCCGTGAATATTGTCTGAATGGTGATTTTAAATCAAAGGTTATACAGAGAGCGCATAAAAAAGCCGGTGGTCCTGTGATGAACCACCGGCCGGGTTACTAAGCCTGTCTTTAAGATTAAAGATTAATTACCTAAATAGGCTTCGAGGGAGTCATCGAGTGCGTCTTTCCAGGGCGTGTGATGCGGAGGTGCCTGGGTTCCCGTGAGTGCTGATATATGACTGTTATTACGGAAAGTCATGATGCCTTTCTTCTTGTTTTTCTTCCATTCGAAGAAGGCCTTGTTGGCGCCTGCACAATCAAACTCTGGATAATCAGTCAAAGCCATCAGATCCATTGTGTACTTGCCCTGAAACTCTATCGCAGCGTAATCATCTGCTATGTTGTCTTCTGCTTCGCGTTGCTTATCAATGTCCGCATGCATTTCGGCCTGCGAAGGCACATCCAGACGGCCCATGATCACGTCACGCGCATACCAGGCCTGAGCGTCGAACATATTGAAGGTATACCACTGATCCTGCATGCCTAAATACATCAACTTAGGATTATGTTCCCAGACCACACCGTTGTATAAATTGACAGGGTAAAGCCGGTTATTGGTCTTCAGTTTCAAGTTTTCCGCCATGAATGGAAAGTGATGAATGTAACCAGTACAAAGAATCACGGCATCAATCTGTTTTTCTGTACCATCTTTGAATGTTGCAGTAGTTCCTTCGATTTTCGTCAGGAGCGGAACTTCTTCCCAGTTATCAGGCCATTCCCAGCCCATGGGTGCTGTCCTATGCGATACGGTGACTGATTTGCAGCCATACTTCCAACATTGCGAGCCTATATCCTCCGCTGAATAGGAGGTTCCAACTATGAGAATGTCCTTATCTTTAAATTCCATGGCATCACGGAAATCATGCGCATGTAAAACACGCCCTTTGAAGGATTCAAAGCCATCGAAGTAGGGGACATTGGGCGTCGAGAAATGTCCTGAAGCAACAATAACGTGATCGAACTCTTCAGTGTATTCAATATCCTTTATGTGGTCTTTGACAGTGACATGGAACATGCCTTCATGCTCATCATAAGTGACACGTCTAACCGGAGAGTTAAATCGAATCATCTGCTTCACACCGGCCTTTTCCACTCGACCCTGGATATAGTCAAACAAAACAGCCCGGGGAGGATAGGACGCAATGGCTTTACCAAAATGTTCTTCAAAAGAGTAATCCGCAAATTCGAGGCCTTCTTTCGGTCCGTTTGACCAAAGATATCGGTACATACTGCCGTGAACGGGTTCGCCGTATTGATCGAGGCCGGTACGCCAGGTGTAATTCCATAATCCACCCCAGTTTTCCTGCTTCTCAAAACAGACGATATCAGGAATTTCGGCGCCTTTTTCTTTGGCGGATTGAAATGCACGTAATTGGGCCATACCGCTTGGGCCTGCACCGATTATTGCGACTCTTTTGCTCATAGTGTTCTCCAACTCATTGACGAATGGCCTTGTTTGTAATTATCTGGCCGAATTTGGGATTGATTAACTAGTTCACTTTACCGCTTTGGCAGGTTTGTAGATATTGGGGGAATCCCGTAGAGGAATTCCTCGGCTGGTTATCCAATAGCAATCTGAACTCTAACCAGATCTGCCAGTGTCCGGACATCGAGTTTTTTCATGACCTGTGAGCGGTGTACTTCAACGGTTCTTTCGCTAATGTGCAACTGATCGGCGATTATTTTGTTGGAGAGACCTTCTGCAACCAGATTGAAAATTTCCGTTTCTCGTGGGGTTAATGACTCCAGTTTACGAGAGAATAGATCGCGATCCTGTTTCTCAGACCACAGAATTAGTTCCTGCTTAAAAGCGAGTTCAATGTGTTCGATGAGTTCCGCTTCATTGATCGGTTTCCTTAAAAAATTAAAGGCACCTTCGCGCATGGCTTCTACAGCCATCGGAACATCGCCATGGCCTGTCATAAATATTATCGGTAAAACCGACCCTGTTAAATTTAATTTTTTCTGGAGTTCCATACCGGTTAGTCCAGGCATTCTGATGTCAAGTATCAGGCAGCCTCGTTCAACGCCGCTGTAGCCGTCCAGAAATTCATTAGCATTCTCAAAACAGCTTGATGTTATATCAATAACTTCAAGTAACATGCTCATCGAGTCACGAACTGCTTCATCGTCGTCGATGATGTAAACAGTTTGTAGGGACATATCGCTACTCATTAACGGTTGCCAACTCAAAATAGAAAGTAGCTCCTCCACCATGATTGTTGCGGAAATCAAGTTGCCCTCCATGAGCTGCAATAATCGATCGACTAATCGACAATCCCAGCCCCATACCCGATTGTTTGGTCGAGCTAAACGGTTGATAAAGTTGTTTTTCCATTTTTCTGGATATACCCATCCCATCGTCGACTATCGAGACTCTTAATTGGGCATTAAAGTTTGAGGCATCTAACACGATCTTACTGCCCGCAGAGCAGCCTTTAACCCCCATCGATTCCATACCGTTACGCAACAAATTAAGAATAACTTGCTGAATCTGTACCGGATCGCAAGTTACGTCTGGAAGAAATTTCTCCAGCCGCAAAACAATAATAAAGTTTCGGATCTGGGCGTCGACTTCAGCGAGTTGATGGACTTCTATCAATAACTTTTCTACATTGCAGGTTTCCTGTCGACTATCACGGGGTCTCGTCATCTCCTGCATTCGCTCTATCACGGCACCAGCCCGATGTGCCTGTTGACTGAGTTTGCCGAGTACTTTTTCTAGTTTATCGTGAGCGGGTTCTGTCCGGGCTAAATACCGCAATCCGGTTTGCGCGTACATGGAAATTGCGGTCAGTGGCTGATTGATTTCGTGTGCAATCCCGGCCGCCATTTCACCGAGCGTATTGAGTCGATCGACATGTGCGAGCAGGTCACGTTGTTTTCGGATTTCTTTTTCTGCGAGACGTTGTTCGGTTAGATTTCTGATCAGCATAACAAATCGAATTTCATCTCTGGCCTGAATTTCTTCAATCGATAAATGGACTGGAAATTCCTGATTTTGGAAGTTATTGGCACTAAACTCGCGTCCTCGATGGGTAGTCAATTGAGGCTCGCGTATATCCTGAAAATATCGGTCGAAATCACGATAAAACCGGGTAGAAATCAGGTTTCGGCAATGGCCCCCAATCATTTTATTTGGTGGATAACCAAACATTTGATCCGCGGCGCGATTGAAACTGAGGATTATACCGTCGTTATCGAGGGTAATAACTGCTTCGACAGCAGAATGCACAATGGCCTGGGCGTAAGACTTGGCTTCGATCATGGCCGTTTCTGCGGCTTTTCGATCAGTAATATCGGTGATGAACCCTTCCAGAATAGCGATGTTGTCTTCATCAAAGTCGACGACTCGCCCGCGTTCCCAGACCCATCTATGTTGGCCGTCTCGAGCGATAATCTTATACTCGACCTCAAAAGGGCGATTCTCATCAACCGCTTCGTGAACTTTTCGGTCGACCTCACCGATCATTTCTGGATGGGTGAAATCTCCCCATAAGACTGATTGGGATTCAATTTCATGGCGGTGATATCCGCAGAGTTGAAAACAACCATCACTGACAAATTGCATAGGCCAATGTGCCAAATTAAGGCAACGATAAGCCATGCCCGGCAGGTTTTTTAATAGTGTCTCGAGACGATCGAATTGATCGTTCTCTAAACTGGAGTGAGGTTTGGCCGGTGTTGTCATCGAACACTGTTGCTGCAATCATGAATGGATGCCATCAAGATAACGATCCTATTAACAAGTTGCAATCCTTGACAGTTCAAGGTTTGATATCTGTCGATTTTCTTTAACACAGCGGATACCGTTCATGAGCGACGACAATAACTCGGCAGACAATAACTCTGAACAACACAGTGTTAAAGCGTTGGAAATTGCAATTGGTAAGCAGGTCCGCGCCCATCGTAAACGTTTGAATATGACGGTTGCCATGTTATCAAAGCAGAGTCAGCTTTCCTCAGGCATGTTGTCTAAGATCGAAAATGGCCAAACCTCGCCCTCGCTAGCAACTCTATCGGCATTGGCTAATGCTTTACAAGTGCCGGTCACGTCGTTTTTTCGAAGTTATGAAGAGCAGCGTGATGTCAGTTTTATCAAAGCCGGGAGTGGGTTACCGATCGAGCGTCGTGGTTCGGGGGCTGGACATGTCTATCAGTTGCTCGGGCACACGATAGGAAAGCCCTATAATATTGAGCCGTACCTGATCACAATAAATGATTTATCCGAAGTGTTTCCTGTGTTTCAACACGTTGGAATGGAGCTTATTTATATGCTGGAAGGGCAGGTGAGTTATCGTCATGCCAATGAAACTTATCTGCTGGAACCCGGGGATACATTGTTTTTTGACGCTGAAGCTTCACATGGGCCCGAGGAAATACTGGAACTCCCTTGCCGATATTTGTCGATTATTGTGTCTGAAACGGGATAGATTATTGCTGTTCACGTTTAAAAATCTGAGATAACAGAACAGTTATGTAGTTTCCTGATGGGAAACAAACTTTCATAACAGTTGACAGATTTTTGGCGCTACCGTAGTCTTGCGACCCCTTGTTTAATTCGAGTTCATTGCAATGTGTGGGATCGTAGGTTTATTTATTAAAAATCCAGCGATGGAGGCAGATCTTGGCAAGCATTTGTCATCGATGTTGATTGAAATGACAGAACGCGGCCCGGATAGTACGGGTATTGCTATCTATGATGATAGTGCATCAGATGGTGAGGTCAGAATCACTGTTCTCTCAACCGACCCGAATTATTCATGGGAGGCGTTTGAAAAGGAAGTGCAGATAGTCTTTGGAGAATCGTCAAAAGTCGAAATGAACTGCAATCATGCTGTTTTGACACTACAGACTGAAGCCAGAGCGGTGCAGAACTGGTTGCAGCTTAATCATCCTGAACTTTATATGACTAGCTCTGGAACCAATATCACGATATTTAAGGAAATGGGCCTGCCGGTGGATGTTGTTTCCAAATTTGGTATTAGAGGCATGCGTGGCAGTCATGCATTGGGCCATACGCGCATGGCGACTGAAAGTGCAGTGACAACGTCGGCTTCACATCCCTTCTCAACAGGTGCAGATCTCTGTCTGGTCCATAACGGTTCTATGTCTAACCATAATCGTATGCGCATTGAGCTAAAGCGCCATGGTGTTAAATTTCAAACAGAGAACGATACTGAAGTTGCTGCGGGTTATTTGACATGGAGATTGCAGGAAGGTGACTCGCTCGATGAGGCGCTGACAAGAGGCTTTGAAGAGCTAGACGGATTTTATACCTTTGCCGTAGGCACACATGACGGGTTTGCCGTTGTTAAAGATCCAATAGGTGCCAAGCCAGCAATTTTGGCAGAGACAGATGACTGGGTTGCTATGGCTTCGGAATTCCGCGCTATTGCTACATTACCGGGTGTCGAAAACGCCAAGATTTGGGAACCGGAACCCGCTCGTGTCTATAGCTGGTACAAGAACTGATATAAGAATTTAAGGTAGTGGCTGTTATACACAAACAGCCTTTCATTATCAAAAACGAACCTATAAGCATTCAATCTGAGGTTACAAGAAATGATTGAGATCGATCTGAATAAATCAGAATTACGCGACTTAAATGCAATGCTGCATAGTCTTGATGGTAAGCAGGGTGAAAAGTCTTTTAAAGTAATCAACCCTAACGGCAAACACAATATCGCGGTGGGTGTTGATGGGGAGTTGGATATCACCATTGAAGGCCATGCAGGGCATTATGTCGGTGGAATGAACAAGCATGCAAATATTTCCGTCACCGGAAATGCGGGTGCGGGACTGGCTGAAAACATTATGTCAGGTGTCGTCCGAGTCAAAGGTAATTCTTCGCAATACACTGGCGCAACTGGTCGCGGTGGGCTCGTCGTAGTGGAAGGTGATGCTGCGGCACGATGCGGAATTTCTATGAAGGGCGTAGATATTGTAGTCGGCGGTAACGTCGGTCATATGTGTGCATTTCTGGGGCAATCAGGAAACATAGTGGTTTGTGGCGATGCAGGTGATGCCCTTGGAGACTCGATCTTCGAATTGAATCTATTTGTCCAGGGTGAAGTCAAGAGCCTGGGTACCGATTGTGAGCAAAAGAAGATGGATTCCGAAAAGTTAGCAATCCTGACCGAGCTTCTCAAAAAGGCTAAAATCGAGGCCGATCCAAAGAAATTTAAGGTCTATGGCCCCGGAAGAAATCTTTATAACTTCAAGGTCGATAACGCCGTTTTGTAAACTTGATATTTATAAATTCGATACTAACAAGAGATTTTGTACCCAATCTAATATGGCCTGTAACAAGCCAGAAGAGGTAAGAAAATGAGCAACGAAAGTCATAACAATTATGAAGAACATCCAGAGCTGCAGGAATCTGCCACCTGGACCAGACAGACAATTCAGGAAATACAACGCGCGGCGACTGAAGGGATATATAGTATCCGCGGTGGTGGTGCCAAGCGTAAAGTGCCACATTTTGACGACCTTTTATTCCTTGGCTCCAGTATGTCGCGTTATCCGCTGGAAGGGTATCGTGAGGCATGCGATACCGATGTTAAGCTCGGCACACGTTTCGCGAAGAAACCTTTACACCTGGATATTCCTATTACTATTGCTGGGATGAGCTTTGGTGCTTTGTCTGCTGAGGCAAAAGATGCACTGGGCCAGGGCGCAGCAGCGATGAATACCTCAACCACTACCGGTGATGGTGGTATGACACAGGAAGAGCGTGCTTCTTCTAAGACGCTCGTTCTACAGATGTTGCCTTCACGTTATGGTATGAATCCAGATGACCTACGCGCGGCTGATGCCATTGAAATTGTCTGTGGCCAAGGCGCTAAACCAGGTGGCGGCGGTATGTTGCTGGGTCAAAAAATTAGTGACCGTGTAGCCAGTATGCGTACATTACCAAAAGGTATCGATCAGCGTAGCGCCTGTCGTCATCCTGACTGGACTGGCCCAGATGATCTTGAAATCAAGATCAATGAAATCCGAGAAATCACCGATTGGGAAAAACCGATTTACGTTAAAGTCGGTGCAACCCGCACCAAATATGATGTGCAACTTGCTGTCAAATCGGGTGCTGATGTTATCGTCGTTGACGGTATGCAAGGTGGTACAGCGGCTACTCAGGATGTGTTTATGGAGCATGTTGGCATACCGACCCTACCAGCAGTGCGTATCGCAGTTGAAGCCCTGCAAGAAATGGGTATGCACCGCAAAGTTCAGTTGATTGTCTCTGGTGGTATTCGCAATGGTGCTGATGTCGCCAAATGTATGGCACTGGGCGCGGATGCCGTATCTATCGGTATGGCGGCTTTGTTTGCGCTGGGCTGTAACTCTCCAAAATATGATGAGGAATATCGTAAAATGGGTTCAGCGGCCGGTTATTATGACGCTTATCATCTGGGTCTGTGTCCTGCTGGTATCACGACTCAGAACCCAGAGCTGGCAAAAAGATTCGATACCAAGTTGGGTGGGCGACGTGTTGAAAACCTGCTGAAAACTATGGTTCTTGAAGCTCAAACATTGGCACGCGCCTGTGGTAAATCGCATTTACATAACCTGGAACCAGAAGATTTGGTTGCTCTGACGATGGAAGCAGCTGCCATGGCGAAAGTGCCTTTAGCGGGTACTGATTGGTATCCTGGTAAAGCTGGGTTCTAATTAGTTCGAGACTTGTAAGACGGTAGAAAACACAATCGTAAATAACTTTAAAATTTATCGATGTTCTTATTTAATACATGAGAATTAACGAATATATTAAATCTGACACATATATAACGGAGGGGTAGTAATGGCCACGGTTAATCTAGAGAAAGTTGCAAAAGACAAAGGTTTGAAATATTTCCTGATCAGTTTTGTTGATCTGTTCGGCGTTCTACGCTCCAAGCTGGTACCGGCTCGGGCTATTAAAGGTATGCAAAAAGATGGTGCTGGTTTTGCCGGTTTTGCTGCCTGGCTGGATTTGACCCCGGCCGATGCTGACATGTTTGCCGTTCCGGATCCGGACAGCCTTATAATTTTGCCGTGGCGACGTGAAGTGGGTTGGCTAGCGAGTGATTTGTATATTGATGGTAAAGAGCTAGCTGCTTCTCCCCGTGTTGCTCTGAAGCAGCAACTCAAAAAAGCCGCCAAAATGGGACATACCTTCAAGACCGGTGTTGAGGGTGAATTCCACCTTATCAAAGAAGATGGTTCAGGTATTTATGACGATCGTGATATTCAGGATAAGCCCTGTTATGACCAAAGCGCTCTGATGCGTCGTTATGATGTTATTTCTGAAATCTGTGATGCCATGGTTGAGTTTGGTTGGGGTGCTTACCAGAACGATCACGAAGACGCCAATGGTCAGTGGGAAATGAACTGGGAATATGATCACGTATTGAAAACCTGCGACCGTCACGTTTTCTTCAAATACATGGTGAAACAAATATCTGAAAATCATGGTATACGCGCCACCTTCATGCCTAAGCCATTCTCGAATCTGACGGGTAACGGTTGCCATATTAATGCTTCCTTATGGGATAAAACTGGTAAAAAGAATATGTTTATGGACCCAAAGGGTGAACTGGGTCTGAGTAAACTTGCCTACCATTTCCTTGGCGGCGTGATCAAGAATGTTGATGCTTTGACCTCTTTCTTCAACCCGACAGTAAACAGCTACAAGCGTATCAACGCCCCGCGTACGGTTTCCGGTGCAACCTGGGCACCGAATACGATTACCTGGGGTGGTAACAACCGTACCAACATGGTTCGTATCCCAGAAGGTAACCGTATCGAATTCCGCCTTGCTGATGGCGCGATGAATCCGTACCTGGCACCGGCTGCGTTACTGGCTTGTGGTCTACAGGGCGTTAAAGAAAAAATGGATCCTGGCCCGCGTTGTGACCTCGATATGTATGCCGAAGGACACAAAGTCAAAGGTGCCAAAAAGTTACCAATGAACCTACTGGATGCGCTACGTTTAACTGATAAGAGTAAATTTGTTCGTGACGCCATGGGTGATGAGCTCATAGACGCCTATGTCAAACTGAGAACAGTTGAATGGGATCAGCACTGTCATCATATATCTCAATGGGAAAGAGATAATACGCTAGATTGCTAGTCAGGCGCCTTGATTAATGTCTACGCCAAACTGGAGATGGAAGGCAGGAATAAGTTCAACTGTCATCTAAGTTCTGAGGGTGTCAACAAGCACTCGATTGTTAATGCACTAATAGATCTCTATTCTAGTTGTATCCAACCTCGCCACATCCCCTGATTTGTGGCGAGCTTTTATTGGGTTTAAATACTTCGGCCTGGATTCTTCGGGTAAACTCGCCTGATGTTCAAAGCTTTCACTAACATAGGTATAGCCACCCGAGCAAAACTCGCTTGTGCCTATAGTGGCATTGCCTGGGGACTCTTCTGGATTCCGTTGCGGGGAATGGATGAGGCCGGTGTCACTGGCGCCTGGGCAACGGTTCTGTTTTATGGCGTTCCCCTCATTTTATTTTCTCCCTGGATGTTTAGAAACTGGCGTCGTTTAGCTAGCGGTGGTTGGTCATTACATTTTATCGGTATGGCCACTGGAGGATCCCTGGCTTTTTACTCGAATTCACTGCTCTATACCGAAGTCGTCCGCAGCCTGGTTATTTATTACACGACACCGATATGGTCATTGTTGCTGGCTAGAATTGTTCTTGGAGAAAATATTACGGCAGCCAGAGTTCTGGCAATCATATTCGGGCTGTCCGGAATGCTCGTCATGTTCGGGGTGGATACAGGAATTCCTTTACCAAAAAATATAGGTGACTGGATGGCTTTACTTGGTGCGTTAGGCTGGGCTGTTGCTGCGGTATTGCTGCGAAAAGACGACGGAAGTAGAAGCCTGGATATCTGCGCGGTTTACTTTTTCTATGGTGTAGCAGCATCAATAATACTCGCTGTTTCGCCCATGGCCGGTGATATTGATTTACCGAGCTGGGATACAATTACATCGGTACTACCCTGGGCGATTCCGATCGCATTGATTGTAATTCCGGGTGCTTATGCTGCTTTTTGGGGCGCACCGCATTTGAATCCAGGTGTGGTTGGTTTGTTGTTCATGACAGAGTTAAGCGTCGGTGGAATTACGGCTGCAATCTGGGCAAATGAACCTCTGGGTGCGCGCGAGTTACTCGGAATCGGGTTGATAACGATAGCCGGGTTGAGTGAGTTTGTGTATGCCCCTGTTAAGTCTTTTTTTATGGCAAGGGCCGGATTCAGATAACGGGCTGAGCAATGGTGAGTTTATACATTCATTCGACCGGGCCTGATTTATAAACATTACATGATGTGGCGAATTCCTGGCTCAGCTGTCGATAAATTAACCCGGTTGTCGGTGTCAGCAGGAAGAATTCCCAGAAACGGCTTCAAATAGGGAATCAGCGCTCCAGTCTCGCTTGTGAACTGTGGCATACTATCGCCATTATAATAATATCGAGGAGCGGCTATGCTTTTTTACCGATTCTTTTTCGCACTACTGGCGATTAGCCTGATACCAGCTTCTGCCTATGTATACCAGCTTTGGCAAGCTCAGTTACGAACCCAGACAAGCGTAGAACGTGAACTCGTGTCGACCGCAAAATCTATTGTTTCGGAGGTTGACCACTGGGTTGAACTCAACCTTAGGTCATCGACCCTGATTGGGAAGACTGACGAAATCCAATCGATGATAGCGACCCGGCAGGTACCCATTCTGGCAGCGACCGATCAAACATTTGAATGGTCATATACGGCATTTACCACTGATCTTGAAGGTAACGCAATCGCTCGAAGCGACGGCAAGCCCCTTAAATTTTATGGCGATCGTGAATATGTACTAACCATTCTTAATGGAGGGACGATCGGTCAACAGGTCTTGATCAGTCGGGTTAACGGCAAACCAGCACTTTGTTTGTCAGTGCCCGTTTCGCGCGCACAACGTTTGGTTGGTGTTCTTGTGCAGTGTTCGAAACTGTTTGAAATTTCAGAAACTGTGGCAAACGTCCGGATTGGTAATAGTGGCTACGCACGACTTATAGATAGTAAAAGACGATTGATTGCTCATGGAGACACAAGTCAGACTACTGAAGAATTGAAAGACTTAACTCAGGATCCTATAACCTTACTAAATGCGTCACA
Organism: Gammaproteobacteria bacterium; assembly: GCA_047639625.1. Classification (GTDB taxonomy): domain Bacteria; phylum Pseudomonadota; class Gammaproteobacteria. The sequence goes on along the minus strand of JBLIOG010000075.1, from coordinate 4,066 downwards.
GAAGCCCGTAATTTCTATAATCGACGGTAAAAAGATTGTTACCTATACACTCGCAACGGCACTTGATTGGCGATTAACTGTTGTACAGGATTATGACGACGCTTTTGCTGAGCTGGAGCAGTCAAAACTAAATGCAATAATTGCAGGAGCATTATTGATCGTTGGTATCTTCCTGGCAGCTTTTTTATTGGGACGTAATATCAGTCGGCCTATAGGTCAGCTCGCAGAAGTGGCCGAGACCTACAGTAAAGGTAAGCTTAGTATGAAAATTCCGGGAACAACTCGACGGGATGAAATTGGAAATCTGGCCAGGGCTGTAGAGCGAATGGGCATGGGCATGAAGGTGCTTGCCAAGCGTTATCAAGCGGCCAATGCGAAGAATAAACAATAACTATTCCAATCTGACCTGACTTAAATGGCTGACAATAACTCAGTGGATAGCACAGGATTGCTGGACGATATTCGCCAGAAGGTGAACCAACAGCAAACGGGTTTATACAGTATCGCTACGGACCAGAATTTTTCTGTATTAATTGGATTGACCCGAGGCAAAGTCACTCGTCTTCACTGTCGGAGATTGCCTCCTCAAGGGGTCATCGATGTACTGAAAAATAGCCTGACCTATCGTATGCGTTTTATGCCGGCATCCGAAGATACTGACTCGGTTATTATGTCTGGCCCGAAATTTATCGAAGATCTCGAATCGACTAGTCCAACCGTTGAGACCGACGACCAGCCTGATCACACGGTTTTAATGTTCGATGGCGAAACTGCGCCATCAACACTTCGGCCTCGGCTGATTGAAATTGCCTCTGAATACATTGGTATGGCCGCTGAAATCCTGGTTGAAGATGCCTACCAAAATCACCGGGATTCAGCGAGTATTGTTCGATTTGTCAGAGATGGCATGCTCGATGCAATCTCATCTGAAAAATTTGACGAAGACGTTCGTAACTTGCTCGAAATGACTGAGATTGACCTTTCCTGATTTATACCTGATCGAAGCTTCTACCGGTACTGGATTGTTTCAGACGAGGACTTTTTAGATATTTTCAATCCAGTTGAAGCGATCGGAACTGTTCTTAAAATTTCACGTTTAAAAGATCATCATAAATGAAGTTGTAATTCAGTAGTCGCTTTAGTTTTTCATTACTTACCACTTTGTGATGGCATTGCCCGCCGGTTGAAAACTCCAGTGGTGGCAAGGATAAATTTTTTCTAGCATTGCCATAAAATGCCTTCTTGGTTGGATGTGTACTAGCGCAGGCATTCAAAACTTCATCCCAGATAGAGTGCTCAATAATTTTAGAAATAATGTTGATGCAGTCGTCTCGATGTATCAAATTAACGGGGGCATCGGCTTGAGGAATGACTTTACTGGTAGAGAAAAAATGACCGGGATGGCGTGAATATCCAAACAGACCGGCAAAACGAACAATCGTTGTTTGAAACTGACTACTATTTTGAAACAACTTTTCTATCTGATAAAGAGGGTTGTGTTCATCTTCGCTGGCGTTTGATTCGGTGACAATATTGTTAGTGTTTCTGTAAACTGATGTGGAACTGACGAATAAAACCTTTGTAATTGGTGACTCTCCAATTTCTGAAATAAGATTTGCGAAATCGTAACGGCTTTTCGAAGTAATATTGACGACTAAAGTTTCTACAGTCAGGAATTCCTGGATATTATTGGGAAGGTGATCTATGTCGATAACAAAGGGCCGTGCCGCTACGGCTTCAATTTCAGATCTACGATGTTCGGACCGAGTTGAAGCGTGAACCCGGTATGATTGCTTAACTAGTTCTTCGGCTAGTGGCAAACCCAACCAGCCGCTACCGAGTACACTGATTGTCTTTGGTTTGATTTTATTTACCCGCCACACATTTTAAATTCATCATTATAATTCCAGAACATTGTCGGTTCTTGCTGCCATGATTAGATCGTTTTTATGAAGGCCTTTGATGTTATGGCTCCACCAGGTAACAGTGACTTTTCCCCACTCAGTCAGTATCGCCGGGTGATGGTCGACTTCTTCGGCAATGTTGCCAACCCGATTTGAAAAAGCCATGGCCAGTTCAAAGTTCTTGAAATTGAATGCTTTTGTAAGTTGCATGATATTGTCGACAACTATTACTTCCCAGTCGGGGAGTTTGGGCATTGCCTGCTTTAAATCTTCGTCACTGATTTTAGGCGCGTCGGCTCGGCAGGCTTCACATTTTTCTTTGCTTAGATCAGTCATGAGTTTATATATTTTTTGTTTGGGTTAGTTATAACATTACTCAAAGTGGAGCATAAGTAGTGTTTAGTTTACTACAGTTCTGGTTTCACTCGAATAGTTACTCGGGGGCCATAATGCAAAATGCTAGATTTTAAACTACCAACACGATCCGGTTCAGCAGAGTAAGCAAGCGCTGTTTGAATGCGTCTTCTCCTTCCTTCGACCGGTGTCACATGATGTAAGGAATAATGCCCCTTAAACAGGTTTAGCATTCCGGCCTTAATTTGGATTCGTTTCACATTTTCGCGGTCGCCTCCAAGCACTTTTTGAACCTCATCGAAATGCTCGTCATCTTCATCTCGAATATTTGGAACATATTCGAATACGCCGCCGGCTTCGGGTTCTTGTAATAATAAAGTCGTTACAAAATGGCCTTTATCAAAATGCCATTGCTGGCACCCCTGCTTTTCCATAATAGAAATATTAAGTGACTGGAAAAGGTCGGTCATCTGATGCAGTTTAGGGAATCCAAGAACATCTGCTAAAAAAGCTGGAAGTGGATCCCAATGATAAAGTTGATACAGTAGCGATTCAGGTGGAATTAGATCATAGGCGATCTGTGCCAGGTGCCTTTTTGACTTTCGATTAATTGGGTGATCGGGATCATCGTTTGTGGTGATATCGTAATTGAAGAAATAGGGTGTTGCTTCGGTTGGTCCCGGGTAGGCAAGTGGAGCAAGGGCATTAGCTTCATCAGCCATAGCCTGAATGGAATCGGCTTTTAAAAACTGCGGTAACGACACTGCACCTTGATCGGTTAGTTTTCTTCGGATGTCTTTGACAAGCCGTCTATACAGTAAGCTGTTCGGTTCAGTAAGCGGGTAGAGGTCGAGATTGATCAGATTTTGAGGTTTTCGTTCGATTGTCATATTTAGCGGCTCACTAGCGGGTGAATTTTTGTAGAACCTTCCAGCCTTGAGGGTCCAGCCAACCGGTATCAATGCAAAACTGGTTTCCAGTATTGTAGTTAGAATACACAAATAGGTTGCAGCGGGGAATACACATTTACTTCAGCGTGTTTAGGCATTTTTGAATCAACCTGCTGGCCAGTCCTTGCCCAGGGTTTTGTTGATGGATGCCAGAATGATAAATAGGTCCTGCTCGTCCATTGTGTTCTCCGAAAGAGTTCCTATGAGTCGATTAGCCGGGTCTCCTATGGTCCCAACGTGTACGAGATTGCGTTCTAAAAGCAGGCTCACAGCTTTGAAAGTATCAGATTCGATGGGAGTGATGACGCCTGCCTGTTGCCAAAGCTGGGTGACTCAGAGTAGTTGGTTTTTTGAAAGTTTAAAACCTGATACCCATCGAATTCTGAGCTTGATATTGCTGACACAATAGACGGATACTTTTTATCGTCTGTGCATAATATTATGAGGTTAACAGGTATTATAAACGGAGGTAATTTGGGGCGGTGCTGAATCAATATAAAATGTCGTTTTCTGAACATTTTTTACCGATTGAATGCCTATCATATGTCCCTCGTTTGAGCAGGTTAGGGGATATCCGAACTATCCCCGTTAGCAGGGTTGTCACCAGATTCTTCAGCATAGCTCCGATCTTATTAACTGGTTAATAGTTCTAGAGAGAATACCTGACTTTACCCACACACAATTTTTCCCGTATGGAGAGACACATGGCCAAAAGCGACATAGAAATAGCGCGCGAAGCGACGCTAAAACCGATTACCGAAATTGCCGACGGACTGGGCATTCCCAGTTCAGCTTTAAAACCTTTCGGCCATGACAAGGCGAAGATTACACCGGATTACATTAAATCATTGAGTGACC
>JBLIOG010000074.1:0-15768 GCA_047639625.1 Gammaproteobacteria bacterium | reverse complement strand
CCCCGTGTTAATATCACCGCCTGTAATTGATTTTCCTTTACTACTTTTTCTATTCTTTGGACTAATGAGCGACTTGATGGGAAGAGCAAGTTGAACTCGTCGATATTCAATTTCAACCAGTCACAACGGGCTATCATCTGTAACACTTCATCAAGTTGCCACCAGGGATTGCGCAAATTGACATCAAGAAAAATGCGGTGCTTACTGTTAGACATTAAATCGTTGAAACTATCCCGGTTGTGTTGATGACGCATAGCCAGACTGCCATGGTAGATCACTTGACATGCTGACGTGGTTGCGGCGACTGGTATAAAATCCCAGGCGCTGGGTGAAACAATATCGTATTGCGGTTCATTATCGACGATTCTAATATCGACTCTGCCAGTGGTTTGATCATCAGACCTGGCTAGACCGTTTTCATTCATTTGCCATTGCCGCATGGCCTGAATGATTTTCTGCCCCTGCTCATCCTGACCTACCTGGCTAATAAATAATGGGGCCAGACCGAACGCCTGTAGGTGCCAGGCGACATTAAAAGGCGCTCCACCGAGAACTGATTGGCCCTCAGGGAAATGGTCAAATAGTACTTCGCCAAATATACAAACCTGAGGTTTCACTTGTTAGTCCCTGCCAGGGTTTGCGGCATTCAGTTTGTGGTTTCTGGAAAATAATGATGAATACCTTCAAGCATTCCTGCACAATAGTTTCCATTCATATCCATAAAACCTCCCTGTGCAATATAAAGTGAACTTTCCGATGCACTCTTTATAACAGCGTTCAATGCCTGTTGTTTTATATCGTCCATGGAATTCGCGACCAGCACAGCATTGATCGGGCTTACCAGCACTTCCATATCGTTGCCACTGTCTCCACAAAATACACAGCGGCTGGGATTCATCTTCAGACTCTTTAAAAGATAGTCAATCGCAAGGTACTTCGAGGCATGCGCCGGTACTATATCGAGTAGGCCGATACCATTGGGTTCATCGGTACTCCAGATCAAATTGGCTTTGATGCCGTGTTTGCTTAGGACAATATGTATCGATTCGGTCATGTTTTGCTGCCGGGCGCTTAAAGGGAAGTAATAGCTTAGCTTGTGGTCATTTTGTTTGGCGATTTCCTGTAAGCGCAAATCTGGATGATGAATCAGCGCCCTGATTTGTGAGTTCGTGTAACCATTCCAGTCATTATTGATGTGATGATGCCATTCCTTAATCGCTTGCCAGTCCCCGTTCTTTGCTATTCCGTATAGCGTGGTGCCAACATCACCGATGACGAAATCTGGTTGTGGAAGCTGATAAAGACGCATGGCCTTTTGCACTAATTGCTGGTCACGCCCACTCACATAGGCCAGTTTGATCTGTTGTTGACTGACTAACTGCTGGAATCGTTCACGTGCGTTAGCCGAATCCGGCTGTGAGCCATTGGGTATTAAGGTTCGGTCGAGGTCCGTACAGATCAGGATCGCTTCATTCATAATTGCTCGGGTATGCTGCAGGAGCCAAAGAAGTCGTAATGATCTATTGCCTCAAGAATGCCGGATCCATAACTCTGTGAGGCGAAGTAGATGCTGTCCTGTTCAGTTAGCAGTGACAGTTCTTCGTAGTGGCGGTTTCCAACCACAACAGCGAGTGTATTTCCCCGCATCATGTCTTCGTCGGCGCCGGAACCGCCCGCAACCAGAGTTTGCTCCAGAGGAATATCCAGGCGTTGGGTAACATAACGTAAGGCCTGGCCTTTAGACGCACGCCCCGGCACCAAATCCAGAAACTGCCCAAAAGACAGGATTACATTGGCGTTTAATTCCTTTTCGCCTAGCAGGATGATAATTTCCTCAACCGATGGCGCCTTATTCTCATCATAAAAATAAGAGGCCTTGAATGGCGTCTGTTCGTTTTTATGTTGAGATTTAATACCTGGCAAATTCCCTATCGTTTTACGTAGACGTTGAATCGTCCAGTTATGATCGATGTGATCGGCCCAGTAATTATCTTCGGTTAACTGTTGTCCATAATGGACGCGTGTGCCTTGGCTACTAATCAATACATCTGGCCGCGGGATGCCATGTTTATTCATTAATGCCAGCGCAGAGTCGATACGTCGGCCGGTCGCTATGCCAAAAGAAACGCATTTCCTGTTTTCCTTCAGCAGGTCGACTAGATACTTTAATGCGGTAGGATTACCAATCAAATTCTGATCCAGATCGGTGAAAATGGCACGATCGCGGTAGCGTCCAGCGCGCTCTGGCCTGGATGTTGGGATTGGCTGATATTTACCTTCTAGTCTCGATATTTTGTCTACATAGGTTTTTGCATGCGCTTGCCATGAATAATATTTGCGCACGTTTTTGATGCCATTGTTGCTGGCTGTAGTCCATGTCTTTTTATCAGTCAGTAATTGGCTTAAGGCATGAGTGATCGCTTCTCTATCTAGCGGGTCTACTAGAATTCCATTTTCACAGTTCGAAATAATATCGACCGGGCCACCGTTTTCTGTCGCAATGAGTGGTATTCCACTGGCAGCCGCTTCAAGAAGGGTCAGGCCAAAGGGTTCAGTGAGTGCCGGGTTGATAAAAATGCCTTTACTAGCTGCGACAATGCGATATATGGCCGGCACTTCCTCAGACTGATGGGCCTTCGGGAAAGCAACTTTGCCATACAAATCAAAAGCATCTATTAGCAATAGAATATTCGTGAGTACTTGTTGCGCTCCAGATTCCATATCGCGGATATCATCCCGATTACCGGCAATAATCATCAGATTCGCCTGTTGTTGTAGCGTGGATGATTCTCCATAGGCTTCAATTAACGTTAGTATGTTCTTGCGCTCATCAGGACGCGACAGTGCCAAAATAATTGGTTTATCCAGGTCATTTAGAAATTGAGGTAGTTGCTTTTCAAACTCAATATTTTCAGGCCCTTCTGGAGGATGAAATAAATTAAGGTTGGTACCGGGCGGAATGACCTTCATTCTGCCGGGATCGAAATAATTGTATAAGCCATATTGTTCTTCAATTTCATTATTGGTGCTGGTTATGATCAGGTCGGCGCTGGCTACTACCTCCTCCTCCGCATCAATTCGTCGTCCAATATTGTAAGTTTTCTCAATTTCATCACTCGACAGCCCCCGAGCGAGAAGACGTTTTCGCTTATCTCGACCCAGTGAATGCCCAGTGTGTATCAATGGTACACCCAGCAGATTAGCCAGCCTGACCCCTACATAACCAGCATCGGCATAGTGACTGTGTACCAGATCTGGAATACGGGGTTGGGTATTAATCCAGTTGATCAGATTATCCATGAAACTGTCAAGGTGATCCCACAGCTGTTCTTTTGGGATATATTCATCTGGACCGGCATCAATTCGAATGATACGAGCCTTAGAAGATAGCTCCTCCACAGACTGGGCATAATCGTCACTGACGGAAGGATCGACGACCACGCGAGTAATCAGATCGACCTGTTGAATATTAGGGTGTTCGCTTAGGGCATGAGCCAGGTCGATAACATATTTAGTTTGTCCACCGGTATCTGCATCTCGACCAAGTTCAAGATTGTGCCCTCTGATCAGTCCATGAATGCTGATCAGCACAATGTATTTAGATAGGTTATTGTCCGACATAAGTCTTTTTATAGAGGCATTTTTCATGTCTTTATCACGATTTCCTTTGCATTGAAACGACCATTGATACGGACAAAAAAAGCCGGCAAGGGGGGGTATGCCGATCGAAATTTAAGGCGTTATCCTTAAAGAGGAGAAATGAGAAATTCTATCAGAAATTCGAAATTTTAGTATTGACATAGATCATGTCACCAATAGAAAATCAGGCAACCACAGTGAAATAGTCCTGTTTCAAACTAGACAGGAATGTAACCCACCGTTGTCGCCAATAAATCGATCAAATACCATGCAGATATTGCGCACTAGTAGGCGGCCATTTTCAAGAGCTTGAATTTCTTTATTCGAAATTGACAACAGCTTGTCTGCTTGCATACGCTGGAGTTGTTTTAATTCATGCGCAAAATAATTCTTGAAATCGATAGACCAACGTCGTTCCAGGGAACTTATATCCAGTCTACAAAAACAAATTAATTGCTGGATAATGTCGCGCCTAAAGATATCTTTGGGCTCGGTCTTGTGACCCCGATATTTCGGTAGTTTGCTAACCGAAAGTTGATCATCGTAACTCATAATGTCTGTTGTATTCTGGCTGTAATGATCTCCAATTTTACTAATCGCAGAAACACCCATTGCAACTGAATTGCATTCTGAATGGGTAGAGTAACCATGAAAGCTTCGATGTAATCTGCCACTGTTTTGCGCTGTTTTCAGTTTGTCGTTGGGCTTGGCGAAATGATCCATACCAATGTAGATGTATCTTGCCTGGACTAAACGATCGATGGAATATTGCAGTATAGCGAGTTTAGTTTTTGGATCGGGCAGCGCGGTTTCATTGATACGACGCTGGGGCGGAAAACGAGCTGGCAGATGTGCGTAATTATACAATGCGATGCGATGCGGATTCAGCACAATTACGATTTCGAGGGTGACTGAAAAACTATCAACAGTTTGCAGGGGCAAACCGTAAATCAAGTCAATGTTAATGGACTTGTATCGATTGATGCGCGCAGACTCCAGGAGTGAACGGGTTTGTTCAAGCGATTGTATTCTGTTTACGGCACGTTTTACTTCGTGATTAAAATCCCGTGCGCCGATACTAATTCTATTAAACCCTAAATTTCGCCATTAGAGGACAGGCCGGGGATAAATCTGTTGGTGCGACGAGTTGTCAAACCTTTCATCGTAAACACGTTGGGGAAGTCAATGTCAAAGCATAGTCTGCCGACTGAGCTCGCAGGCTTCAGATTTTTTCTGAACTTCTACTCGACAATCCTTTGTGCAGTGTGATCCGGCTTTTAAATCTAGCCCGTATTTATCATCGTCTCGCTATGAACGATGGTGAGAAATACGGGCTTGTTGAGATAACATTAATTGATATGCTGATGATCCGAATTTAAGACCCAACCCATTGATGTCGCTGGGTTTCGGGCTGGGCTATGTCAACTGATCAATTTACAACAAGACATGGATTTGAGTCATAGCGATAGCCGGCTTAAAGAGCTGGGCTAAGTGACCGATGGTGTAGGTAGCGCGAGTCATGCTGCCGGTTATGGTAACCATTCAATGGGACATGAGAATGCGGCCCACCAGCATTGGGCTGAAATTTTTGCTGACCGGCTTAGCTGTGAACTTGATAAGACCCGAACGTGTAATGATCTGCTCAGGAAATATTTGATCGCTGCGCCCAGGTTTCCTGGGTTGTTGCGTGGCAGTCTAAGTAGCCAGTGCAACGCATTACTGGTCGCTGAGATCAACAAAGACCTGGTTATCCATAACATTAAAGCCATCCGTTCTCATTTGCCGACGCATTTGTGAGTTTCCCTGACTAACGGCCCTTTGCAGGATTTAAAAATTTTAAAAATACTTCTGGTCAAATTCGATATAAATATAAGTACCAAAGGAATTTATTTAAAGGTTTTCTGGCAATGTATAAATTTCAATGAATTAAAATCCTGGTGTCTTAATGCCAATATCGAAGGTACAGGCAGCATCAAAGAAAGACTGGAAAATGGCTTTGTACGGGAATGCCAAGGAGGTCTTCATCTCGGAAATATAGCGCTTATCAAAAATGGTCCAAATAATTTTAACTGCCGGTTTTACCTTCATCATTGATGACAGTTTCCTCAAACTGAAATATCGCGATTAATTTAAACAATTGGCCTGGCAAAATCAAATCCCGCATATTGTAATTAGCTGCGAAGCGCCCCACGGCGTTCTGCTAGAACGCATCATTCAGCGGCAAGCAGCAGGACAAGATCCATCGGAAGCTAGCCTGAATGTATCTGGACAACAATTACAGTCTAGTGAACCTTTAAACGAAGAAGAACTAATCGATTCCTTCGCGTTAATTAGCACTGGGAAAGCATTAAACCAAATGCAACTTCAGGCGTTAAAGCAACAAATTAATACTGTCACTTCCGACTAATTTGACAGTAATTTTCCCCAGAGCGAGCCTGTTCACAAATAGCTATCTTCAAACGGCTGGCTTTACCCAGAGGCAATTTGCGCGCTCCCATGGCACTCGACTAACGCTCTATGATAACGCCTGCCATGGCATAAAATCCCGAGATGATTCAGTCTAGTAAATCTTTTTTCTCCGACTTTTAAGTCTTATTCCTCGAGGGAAAGTAGTTGAACGATACGGTTGACGATAAATTCACTAATAAATGGCTTTTCGATAACATCGTTCGCACCAAACTTAATAGCCCATTGTCGAATTTCCGCAGTTGCTATATTGGTCATTATGATGATTGGCGAATTGAAATACTCTTCATGCAATTGCCGCATTAGCGACAATCCACTTGTGCCTGGCAAGTTCGCCTCGACCAACAATAGGCTAGCCACTTTCGCCTTATCTTCATTCCACGCTTCGAGAAAACTCTCCGCACTCACAAAAGTGCGTGTACGAATACCATAGGTATAGAGCAACAATGTCAACGCCTCGCCGATAGCTACGTCCGGATCTATGACTATGACTGTGGGATCAAACTGCATTTAGGGCCAAATACTTACTTATTGATGATAAGCAAAGTATGGCTTTATAACCGCGAACAGGAAATTGTGTATTTCCACAGAAAATTGTGGTTATGCGCCGTTGTCTGTGAGTCCTATATTTCGTTTAGCCGTAAATCTGTCGATCTAGAGGAGTTCCACCTCAACCTTGATCCTCACTAGTTGTGCGAGTGTCCGTACACCGAGTTTCTTCATTATTTGCGCGCGATGCACTTCGACGGTTCGCTCGCTAATACTGAGATCTGCAGCAATTACTTTATTCATGTCGCCCTCGGTGACAGCTTCGAACACTGCCCGCTCGCGTTGGGATAGCAATTCAATTTTCTCAGCGAGTTCGTGTCTATCGTCCGACTTCTGCCGATTCTTAGTATCAAGTGCTAACGCCTCGTTGATATTATCAAGTAAATCCTGCTCTCGAAATGGCTTACGGATGAAACCGAGCGCACCGCACCGCATGGCTTCCACTGCCATTGGTACATCGCCATGGCCAGTGATAAATATTATGGGCAAGGTAGATTTCTGCACATTAAGTTTTTCCTGCAACTGCAGACCGCTCATTTCCGGCATACGGATATCGAGCACCAGGCAGCCATTCATGTTTTGATTGAACTGCTCAAGAAATTCAAGCGCTGAGCTGAAGATTTGACAGGCTTGCCCAACGGTGCTCAGTAGCAAGCTGAGGCCTTCACGAATACCTTCATCGTCATCGATAATAAATACCGTTCGTTCGTTACCCATCTAACTCTCCATGCTCTGCTACTGGCAGGATAAAAAAGAATGTCGCACCCTCAGTGGCGTTATCGCGGAATTCCAGCTGACCGCCGTGCGCCGTAATAATCGCTTGAGAAATCGATAGCCCCATTCCCATACCCGTTTTTTTGGATGATGAAAATGAGGTAAACAGTGTATTGGCAGCGTCTTTAGAGACGCCGCATCCTCTGTCGATGACGGCAATTTCTACGTCCCCATTTTCGCAAAGGCTGGTTTGCAGTTGAATTGAATTGCCATAACGGCAGTTAACCGAGCGCATCGCTTCCATACCATTACGCAGAAGGTTTAACATCACTTGTTGAATCTGGATCGGATCGACGGCTACTGGCGATATTTCAGTATCGACGTCGACCTCGATACTAATGTTTCTGAGCAACGCATCCGATTCGGCAAGTTTGGCAACCTCTTCCATAAGTGCATTGCAATCAGTTATTTCCTTTGTGCTTTTGTGTTGTCGGCTCATCGCCTGTACGCGCTCAATAACCGCTCCGGCTCGTTGTGCGTGCTGGCTTAGCTTGTCACAGGTATCTGGTAATCTCTCGTAGTTGGCCGTTTCAACCAGTCGCTTCGCTGCTTGCGCGAACAGCGAAATAGCCGTGAGTGGCTGATTGATCTCGTGAGCGATACCAGTCGCCATTTCGCCGAGCATGTTGAGTCGATCCATGTGAGCGAGTTGTTCTCGGTGTTGCCGTGCCTCGAGTTCCGCGTCGCGCTGACGTGAGATATCGCGAATCAGTCCAACAAATCGACGCTTTGACGAGTGGGCCATTTCTCCCACCGATATATGAATAGGGAATGCCGTGCCATCTTTGCGTTGCGCGCTGGCATCGCGACTATTCCCAATAGCGCCTTGTTCATTCGTCGTTAGGTAGTAAGAGATATACTCATCATGCGCTGAGTGGTCTGGCTGGGGTATCAGTACGCGCAAGTTTTCACCACGAATTTCTTTTAGCGAGTAGCCAAACATCTGCTGCGCCGCGGTATTTAAGGTCTCAATCGCACCATTGGAATCGAAGGAGATGATCGCCTCAACCGCTGTTTCGACCACTGCCTCAGCGTAGGTATGTTGTTCGGACAAGGCTAGTTCGGTATTTTTACGTTCGGTAATGTCCACGATAAACCCTTCAAGACAAGCTTCGTCGGTAGGGCTTCGCACACCGAGATCGATCACCCAGCGTAATCCCGTCGCCTTCGTCTTGATACGGTATTCAACGGCGTAGTTGTCCTGGTTAGAAACGGCTTGCTGAATCTGACTCCAGGCTGCTTCACGATCGTCTTCGTGGATCAATTTATCCCACAGAGTCAGGCTCGTTTCCAGCTCGTTGCGCGAAAAGCCACACAGCACTTTGCAGCCTTCACTGACGAACTCCAATGGGCGTTCGGGTTGGTTGAGGCACTGATAGACCATACCCGGTAAGTGGTGGATCATATCCATCAATGCATCTCTAAAACAAGAGAACAGTTAATACTAATAACACCCCCCGGTCAAAGCATGCCTCCCTAAAGGCCTGAAAAGATGCGAACCTGGTCTGGGGATTGGTAATCTTCAGTAATTGTTAAACAGGCACAGTGGACTTGTCCGGCTCAGCTCAATCGTATCTGGGGTTACAACGATGGTGTCGACAGATTCATCATCTACCCCCAGGCTCACTACGGACATCCACAGATCCTAACGGGAAACCCCCAATATGTTGATATAGATCAAGTGGCTAAACTAGTTACCAACTTAACCATCGACCTAATCAACTAATTAAAAAGTAATGTTCCGGGAGAAGTCCATGCTAAATGCGATTAAATTTAAACCTACCCAGTTTTCGTGCAGTCATTGTGGTTTATCCGAACTGTGTGTAACTCACGGTTTGACCGAAAAGGAATTTAATCAATTCGACGATACCATTGATCACAGGCAACAATATAATCGAAGTGATTATCTGTATCACGGAGGTGACACGATGCAATCCGTTTACGCGGTACGCACAGGATCGTTCAAGGTAACCACATCAGACTCTGAGGGTACCGAGCAAGTTCTCGGGTTTTATTTCCCCGGTGATCTGATCGGACTGGAAGGGTTTGCCGACCAGCAACACCACTGTGATGTCACTGCGTTGGAGAGCGCTTCTGTTTGCCAACTGTCCTGCACCGACCTCGAAGTATTAAGTGGTCAATTCCCCAGCTTACGTCGCGAAGTAATGATGTTGTTTGGACGCGAAATTACCAACAGTCATCGCAAACTACTGGTGTTAGGCAAGATGAATGCAGAAGAGCGGATTGCCGCATTCTTGACCAAAATATCGGGTGATTTTTCCAGACGCGGATTTTCATCGACTGAATTTAATATGAGTATGTCACGACAAGACATCGCCAATTATATGGGACTCGCCTCTGAAACGGTCAGTCGAGTATTTTCGCAGATGCAGGAAGACAGCTTGATCGTAGTAAATCGCCGCAACGTGCACATACTCGATATCGACTCATTGTGCGAGCTGGCTCACGAAACACCGGTCATGCTGGATTACCTGCCACGTCAGCAAGTCAGCCGACATGCGGCCTTTAGTAGGGCTGGATAAATCAACAGCGAGGCAAAAGAAATGTTTGTCCGCTAAGAAATTCAAAAATACAGAATACAGAGGATCCTTTGGGTAATTGTGCCTACCCAGTGACAATCGGGGTCAGGGAAATTAACCAGGATCGAATGAATTTCTCTCTCGGTTAACAGTGGTTTCGTCTGGGATGTTCGAATCCCAGCAATAATATCTTGAAACGATAAAATTCACACTAACTCTAGACCTGCCATAACAATATTATGATCGGCAGTGTTTTTTGAAATAAACGGGGTCAAATTATGAATGACTAAGACCCCGTTTAAATGCCCGATCAATTCAGGCTTTAAGCGCCTTTGTAAAATTCAGGATAGGCCTCCATTCCACATTCGGCGAGATCGACACCATTATATTCCTCTTCTTCGGTGACTCGAATCCCCATGGTTTTCTTGAGCGCAAACCAGACTATAAAGCTGCTGCCAAAGACCCAGACGAAGATAGTTGCTGCTCCGACTATTTGGCCGACAAAGCTGGCTGAATCGTTGGTTAATGGCACTGCCATCAGTCCCCAGAATCCAACAACACCATGAACTGAGATCGCACCGACTGGATCATCAATCCTCAGTTTATCGAGTCCAATAATCGCAAAGACCACAATGACTCCGCCGATCGCGCCGATAACCGTGGACATTAATACACTCGGAGTCGATGGTTCGGCTGTTATTGCAACCAGTCCCGCGAGGGCACCATTCAGCGCCATCGTAAGGTCGGCCTTGCCGAATAAAATCCTTGCCAGTACGACGGCAGCAATAACGCCACCGGTTGCAGCAGCATTGGTATTGACGAATACCATAGCGACGGAGTTGGCACTGGCTACGTCGGCCAGTTTCAATACTGAACCACCGTTAAATCCAAACCAGCCCAACCATAGGATAAAGGTACCTAGCGTTGCCAGAGGGAGATTTGCGCCGGGAATCGGGTTGATCTGTCCGTTCTTACCGTATTTACCCTTTCTGGCGCCTAGCAGTAAAACACCTGATAATGCTGCTGCTGCGCCGGCCATATGAACAATTCCGGAGCCTGCAAAATCTGAAAATCCAAAATCATCGCCAAGACTAAAGAGTCCAAAAACTTCACCGCCACCCCAGGTCCAGTAACCCTCTACCGGATAGATGACGCCGGTCAATACGACCGCAAACAATACAAAGGCCCAGAGTTTCATGCGTTCTGCCACGGCACCGGAGACGATAGACATTGCAGTTGCCACGAAGACTACCTGAAAGAAAAAGTCTGATGCTCCGGAATAAACAGAATCACCTTCGAAGCCATTTTCTTCTGACGAAGCGAGTGCGTCTGCCAATAGTGTGTCACCGCCGGCAAGACCTGAGAGAAACCAGTCTCCGCCATACATGATGTGATAACCCGACACCATGTACATGATGCAGGCGACGGCGAACAGAATAACGTTTTTGGTCAGAATCTCGGTTGTGTTCTTGGCTCGAACAAGTCCGGCTTCGAGCATGGAGAAACCAGCTGCCATCCACATGACAAGGGCGCCGCACATTAGAAAATAAAAGGTATCGAGTGCGTATTGTAATTGAAATAGGTTACTTTCCATTGTTAACTCCTAAAGTGCTGTTGAGCCGGCTTCGCCGGTTCGTATGCGGACAACCTGTTCGAGGTTTGTGACGAATATTTTTCCATCTCCAATTTTCCCAGTGTTGGCATTCTGGATGATGGCTTCGATGGTTTGATCGAGAAGGTCATCATCGATCGCAATTTCCAATTTGATCTTGGGCAGAAAATCGACAACATACTCGGCACCTCTGTACAATTCGGTATGTCCTTTCTGACGTCCGAACCCTTTAACTTCGGATACGGTTAAACCTTGAATGCCGATATCTGCGAGACCCTGGCGGATATCGTCCAATTTGAAAGGTTTAATGATTGCGGTCACTATTTTCATGAAATGCTCCAGATTTAAAGATGACTATATTTTGCTGATGACTGGGCAAGGCACCTAATTATCGATAAAATTGGTCATGGCCAGGTAATATTTGCACTAAAATATTGCAAAAAATATTTTTAAACGCACCATAATGGAACGACCATGATCAATAATCAGGACTTGAATCGACTTTCAGAGAAAATTAATCAGTTAATACCTGCGGGTATGCAATCTATAAAATCTGATTTTGAAGCGAAATTGAAATTGTTATTACAGCAACAATTGAGTGAACTTGAATTTGTCAGTCGTGAAGAATTTGATATACAAAGTCGTGTTCTGCAGAGGACGCGAACCCGCCTTGAGGCGCTCGAAAGCCGAATAAATCAATTGGAAGAGCGTGTCAGTCAATAAACTTAACCTCCTGACGGAATGGAATCCATGTCACTCAAACAACTATTTACTCGTGCCCAGGTAGGAATTGACGCTCCGCGAGTGAGTGTCGAAGTCCATATTTCCAATGGTCTGCCAGCCTTTACGATGGTTGGATTGCCTGAAACGGCGGTCCGTGAATCACGTGATCGAGTCCGTTCGGCCATTATTAACTCGGGATTTGAATTTCCTGCTCGAAGAATTACGGTCAACCTCGCGCCAGCCGACCTACCCAAAGAGGGGGGTCGTTACGATCTTGCCATAGCGCTTGGCATTTTGGCGGCCTCTGATCAAACGGATATATCGACAATTTCTGAATTCGATTGCTACGGAGAGTTAGCCCTGGGTGGAGAATGTCGTCCGGTTAGAGGACTGTTGCCCGCATTGGTCGCGGCTAAAGGGCTGGGGCATAAGGCTCTCATACCCATCGGGAATCAATCAGAAGCGATGTTGGTTAAGGGCTGTGAGATATTAACGACATCTAGTCTTGCCGAGGTCTGCAGCAGCTTAAGTGGCGGGTGTGCGTTACCAAAAGTTGTTTCAGCGCTTCCTCAACCGATTACGACTCATTATTTAGATCTTGCCGATGTTTATGGCCAGTTACAGGCAAAACGGGCGCTCGAAATAGCCGCCAGTGGCGGACATCATCTACTAATGATGGGACCTCCGGGAACCGGTAAATCGATGCTTGCCATGCGACTGACCGGCATCCTGCCGCCAATGACCGAGCCCGAAGCGATGAGCACTGCCAGTATTCGATCAATCAGTCATAAAGCGGTCACGCCCGCGAACTGGCTCGAAAGACCCTTTCAGTCGCCCCACCACACAGTCTCCGGAGTGGCGCTGGTCGGAGGGGGTAGTAATCCGGCGCCGGGCGAAATTTCTCTGGCCCATAACGGTGTTTTATTTCTCGATGAATTGACAGAATTTGATCGTAAATCGATTGAGGTCCTGCGAGAACCGCTTGAAACAGGGCAGATTCATATTTCACGGGCTGCACGTCGTGCTGAATTCCCTGCAAGGTTTCAATTAGTCGCAGCCATGAATCCCTGCCCGGGAGGTTGTGAGTCAATGCGAAGCTGTCAGTGTAGTGCGGAACAGTTGAATCGGTATCGAAATAAAATATCGTCGCCGCTACTGGATCGTATTGATATACAGATTGAGTTACCTCGGCTAGAAAATCATGAACTACTGTCGCGGCGAGAGAAAACAGGAGAATCCAGCGAAATCGTACGCGCCAGAGTAACCCGAGCGCATAGTCTTCAATTAGAACGGCAGGGCAAGTTGAATGCGGTATTGAATAATCAGCAAATTGAGAAATTTTGCCAGGTTGGAACTGAAGCAGAAAATTTGCTGATGAACGCCATCGATAAGCTGAGGTTGACTGCTCGCAGTTATCACAAGATTTTGAAGTTGGCTCGAACCATTGCCGATATTGATACTGCTGTACACATAAATACAAATCATATCAGTGAGGCGATTCGGTATCGCCAGGCCGACCGAAAAAGACCACAGGCATAAAAAAGCGGAGTAAAAGCTCCGCTTTTTAAATAACTACCGCTGATGTTTATTTATTAGATTGTGCAATCATATAATTGATGACGTCTCTCATTTGATCATCGCTAAATTGTGAGCCACCGCGTGGTGCCATAATGCCAATACCTTTAATGGCCGACTTAGTGAGTGTATCGATACCTTTGGCGATTCTTGGCGCCCAGTCCTCGGCGCTGCCTACTTTGGGAGCGCCAGCGACGCCAGATGCATGACAGGCCATACAGGATGCGTTGTACATTTGCTCCAATTTTGCATCAGCGCTGTCTACTGATTCGGTACTGACTGAAGACATGCTTTCATTGACTGCTTCAGTTTGTTGTGAATTTTGTGTGGTTGCTTCTGCTTCGGTTTTATCCTCAGTTTGCCCAGTCATGAAATTGACGATTGACCGAATCTGGTCATCATCATATTGCGTTCCCCCACGTGGCGCCATAATGCCGATACCATTAATAGCTGAAGCAGTCAGTGCATCCAGGCCTTTGGCCAGTCGTGGTGCCCAATCAGCGACATTGCCCGGTTTAGGTGCGCCTGCTACTCCTGCTGCATGACAGGCCATGCAGGCTCCATTGTACATCTGCTCTGCTGTCATGTTAGAAGTATCAACCGGCGCGGCGGGCATATTTGCACGCATCTCATCGAGCATAACGACGGGTCTAAGCCGTTTTGTGATATCTTCGACACTGCCCATTGTGTCGACCATGGTCTCTTTTCCGTTTTTAGAGAAGACACCTTCGCCTAAAATCAGGGCAAGTAACAATAAACCGATTAGCACCGCTATATTGTGGGGAGAAAAAGTTTCGTTTTGTGAGGCACTCACTGGGTTGTCTCCAAGATTAATGTCGGCCAGAAAAGTGGGGAATTATCGTCGAAAATCTCAATGATCGCAAAATTAATTAAACAACAGAGAAATATGAATATAAATTCCCGATAATGAAGAATTATAGACCAAATTACCTATGAAAAGGGCTGTTTGTCGTGCACTTCTGTTGATTAGATTTCAAGCCTGTTTATATCGGCAGGGCAAATCACAGACAAAAAAAACCCAACCGGTTAGGGGTGGGTTAAGAAGCTAAAACCTGAGGAGGAGGAGGGGGTTTCAACTTGTTTAGTCTGAATCAGCAAGTACTTAGCACTTGTTGATTCTGAATAGGGTCCGCCGTTCAGCAGATGATGTAATAATAGACAGGTAACTGTTACAATAACAGTTACAATTTTTGCAGTATGTATGCGACACAATTAATGAAAAACCATGACAGTTTCAATCAGAAAGCAGGATAGTAGCTTTAAATACGAGCAGGTTTCCCGGTACATTTGTGACTTGATAGAGAAGGGCGAATTAAAACCCGGCGATAAGGCACCTTCTTTGCGGAAACTCAGTAAGGAGTTGGGAGTCAGTATTGCAACGGTTTCTCAGTCTTATGTCAACCTCGAAGATCAGGGCGTGTTGTCTGCGAAACCCCAGTCGGGTTTTTATATCAATACTCTGGCCCATCAGATTAACGAGCTACCTCGCAAGGTCTCTCCAGCGGGGCAGGCTCGACGGATTCGTTTTGGTGATTTGTTCGAGGAAATTTTTCGGAATGCAAACAATCCGAGAATTGTACCTTTTGGAACTTCCAAACCTTCGATGGAATTTGTCCCGGTAAAATCCCTGGCCAGAGCCACTCGAAGTATTATTGGCCGTTATCCAAATAGGTCACTTGATTATGTTTTCCCACCGGGTGATAGAAAACTGCGTGAACAAATTGCAGAGCTTTATGAATCGAGTAACACCCGCATATCGGCAGATGAAGTCATCATTACTTCAGGTGCGACAGAAGCATTGTCTATCAGTCTGCGTACGATCGCGAAGCGAGGAGATGTCATTGCTGTTGAGTCGCCTACTTATTTTGC
>JBLIOG010000073.1:0-15888 GCA_047639625.1 Gammaproteobacteria bacterium | reverse complement strand
TTTTTATAAACCTTTGTCACGACTATCCATTGCTTTAGCGGTTTCACTGCTAATTGGAGGTCTTAGCGTAATATTGCTTGATCTAGGACGACCCGATCGACTTATTATTGCAATGACTTACTATAACTTTAGGTCCATATTCGCCTGGAATATTTTTCTCTATACGGGTTTCATCGCAATTATGGTTGTCTATCTGTGGACTCAACTGGATTGGCAAGTCAATCGACACAGCCAAAAAATAGCACAATTTGCTTTTGCATGGCGGTTGATTCTAACTGCAGGCACGGGATCGATTTTCGGTGTATTAGTTGCCAGAGATGCCTATCACCTATTAATCATGGCACCTTTATTTATCGTTCTTTCACTGGGATTTGGAATGGCATGGTTTTTAATCATCAGTGCCTTGTTATTTCGTAAGGATGTTTTCATTAAACTGGCACCTCAGCTTTGCCAGCTTTTAATTAAATTTTTAGCGGTTGGCTTAATCGCAAGTATTTTTTACCACCTGATTAATTTCCTCAGAAATGATGCTCATGACTTCACACAATTTGTATTATTCGAATCAGGTAGTTACGGATTCCTGATCTGGTTTATGCAAGTATTGTCAGGATTAATATTCCCCGCTTTATTATTACTATCGAATTTGAAAATTGCTTCGCGTCGTGAAGTTGTAGCAGCATCAATACTCGTTGTAATGGGAGGATTAACTCAAATTTTCTCGATAGTAATCGGTGCCCAGGCATTTAAGATGCGACTCGTTGATGGTTACGAGATAATCCCTAATCAATTTTTCGGTCAGGTATTAAACTACGTTCCGACCCACTGGGAATGGATGCTTGGCAGTGGTGGAATCGCTCTGATGCTTTTACTGGTCATTGTTCAATCGAGACTTTTCCGACTAGTTCCAGGCGACCAGGTAGTGGCTAGATGACTGCTTTCTATATTTCAGCTGCACACAAATCTTCGGGCAAGACTATGGTTTCCATTGGCCTTTCCCGAACCTTTCGAAAGAAAGGTTTAAACGTGCAAACGTTTAAAAAGGGCCCGGATTATATCGATCCACTATGGCTCGCCCGAGCATCAAGACAAAATTGCCATAATCTCGATTTTTACACGTCCAGTCATAGGTATATACAGTCCGATTTTGCAAGCCGTGCTGCGACAGCCGACGCGATCATAGTTGAGGGGAATAAAGGTTTATTTGACGGAGTTGCACTTGATGGTAGTGATAGTAATGCTGCCATGTCTAAATTACTCGATTTACCAGTCGTTCTTGTTATAGACGCGTCAGGTATTACACGGGGAATAGCCCCTCTATTACATGGATATGAAAACTTCGACAAGTCGATCAATATCGCGGGGGTAATTCTAAACAAAGTTGCTGGAAGTCGGCACCTCTCCAAACTGACCAATGCGGTTGAAACCTATACAGATTTTAAAATATTAGGGGCTATTGAGAAGCACGAAGATTTTCACTTACCTGAAAGACATCTGGGTTTAATTCCTCAAAATGAACTAGGAGCCGATGCCGAAAAATTTATCGAGACGTTAGCTGAATCAATTAATCAACAAGTCAATATTGGCCAATTGCTTAACTTGCAAAAGCCACAAAATAAAATAACACGTTTGGATCCATACCCTGAGCAGAAGAGTTATAACCTCCGTATCGCCGTTGCGATGGATGCCAGTTTCGGATTCTATTATGCCTCCGATCTCGAGGAGTTCGAAAAACTTGGCGTCGAAATAGTGCCTTTTAATAGTTTGCAGGAACCTGTTCTTCCTGAAAACATAGACGGGCTATTTATTGGCGGCGGTTTTCCAGAAACCAACCTAGAGGCATTTTCAAAGAATCAATCTCTTTTGAAAGATATAAAAATACAAATCGAAAATGGGTTGCCTACCTATGCTGAATGTGGCGGTTTGATGGTTTTATGCCGGAGTATTGAATTTAAGAATAAACGTTGGCCGATGGTTGATCTCATTCCAGCGGATGTGAAAATGCACACTAAACCGCAGGGTCGTGGATACATAGAAGTCGCTGCAACTAAAAAGCATCCCTGGCTAAACACGGCCACAAAAATAAAGGCGCATGAATTCCATTATTCGTCGCTAGAAAATATAGACCCCCACTTTACTTATGCTTACAAGGTCAATCGGGGGCATGGTGTCGATGGAATTAATGATGGTATAGTGCTTTATAATTGCCTGGCCAGTTACAGTCATCTTCGACAAACCGATTTATGCCACTGGGTCAATTTGTTCGTTGATTTTGTTGCCCGAGTAAAAATTAGTCACAACAATGATAACTATCACTCAAAACGCTGCCAAACAAATTAATTTTTCTGCCGAAAAATCCGGTATCAAAAATGCTGTCATGCGTATCGCTATTAGAAAACTCGATACGGGGGAATTCCAATATGCATTGGGATTTGACGATGCTATTTCCGCTAACGATATCGAATTCAAATCTGTAGGAATTGCATTGGTTATAAACCCCCAGTCCCTAGAACTGGGTAAAGATCTCGCCATTGACTATGTTGAACTCGATAGTGGTGACAAAAACTTTATCTTTTTAAATCCGCTCGACCCAAACTATCAGGCCCCCAGTGATATGGTTGGTCACGATGCCAACGAGTGAAACCGAACATCTATCAATCACCCCGGTGAATTCTGGGCGAGAGTTGCAATTTGACAGAATAATCCGCTGCATGGCTCGTTGTCGAATTTTGGCCAGTACCGCTCTTCTGTTTGCTTCACTTATCAGTTTTATTTTTATCGTATATCGAGCTTCTATCGATGGAGACCATAATCACTCCTGGTTCTTTTTTGCTCTACCATTACTCTGCCTTTCTTTTCTGGGCCTGACGATAAGATTATTATGGAACGATTATGTAAAACCTCTTCTCAATATTGAGAACTGGATTCAGAAAATGCGTAGCGGCGAATTAACCAGTAAAGTCCCTATACCCCCGAACGGTCAAATTACAGAACTTGCCGCAGACCTTAATGACTTCGGCACAATGATGAATAATCTATCACGTGATACCGAGCATCAGTTACAAAAATTCACAGAATATACTGAACAAAAGACCCTGTCCCTAACCATATTGTACGACGTGGCAGCGACTATAAATCGATCCCAAAACCTAAGTGACTTACTCGAAAAGTTTTTAAAAACCCTAACTTCAGTTATTGGAGCTGAGTCCGGCGCTGTTCGACTACTTAATACCAGCAATCAAATGGAATTGGTCTCGAGCATTGGATTTGATGAAGAAATGAAAGTTCTGGAACGATATATTCCGGCCAATGAATGTGTTTGTAGCCTTAAAAATAATTTTGACGGCTTTATTTATCAAGACAGTTTACTACCCTGCCAAACCCGTCAACATCACAGCTTTTTTGCACAAAAAGATGTCGGATTAATCGTTGTCCCACTTCAGTATCAGGATCAAACTTTAGGTGTATTTAATCTCTTTATTGCCAATCAAAATTATAGGGATACAGGTGACTACCGGGAGCTTTTTACCAGCATCGGTAAACATCTGGGAATGGCAATTGCTAAAGCCAGACTTGATGAAGAATCCCATAAATTATCGATCATGCAAGAACGGAATCGACTCTCGTATGAACTGCATGATTCTCTAGCCCAGACTTTAACGAGCATTAGATTTCAGGTACGAGTACTTGATGAAATGATGTATCTGGATGATGAAAAGGTTCGATGGCAACAGCTTGAACGAATTGAAAATACAATTGAAGAAGCCAATACTGAACTACGCAGTTTGATCGCGCATTTTCAGGCTCCCATAAGCCAGCAACCACTGATCGATAAAATTAAGGATCTGGTTAAACACTTCAGAACCGAATGTAGTATTCCAATATTTTTTCAATATACCATCGATAAAAAACTGCTCTTTTCAGATCGAGTCAATATTGAAGTCAGTCGAATCATACAGGAAGCTTTAAACAACATTAAAAAGCATTCGAACGCCAAAGTAGCGCGCATTATGATTCGTGAGCGTGATACCGGACAGATCAATATCCTTGTCGAAGACGATGGCCAGGGGTTACCGGCAGAAACGCAACCATCAAAACCTGGGGAACAAATTGGATTAAAGTCGATGAAGGAACGAGCTTCTCGAATTAAAGCTGAATTTATCCTCGAAAGCGAACCCGGTGAAGGAACGAGATTGTTACTCGACATCAATCCTGATGTTCCCATGCCGGAAGATGTCATATCGCTGAAACCTGCCTTATCTTCCTGAGACTATTATGAATGACCTGAAAAATATGCGAGTAATTCTAATCGATGACCATACCCTTTTTCGAGAAGGTCTCGAAAGCTTGCTATCGCGGCGTCAAATTGAAGTGATTGCTTCCGTTGGTAATGGTGAAGAAGGTATGGAGCTCATTCAGAAACTCGAACCCGATATCGTGTTACTCGACATGCGCATGCCTGAAATTAATGGCCTCGCAATACTCGAACGAATGAAGGCATTGGGTGTTAAAATGCCAATAGTGATATTAACGACCAGCTCTGAGGAGCGCGATCTAGTAGAATCGCTTCGATCTGGGGCCCGCGGTTACCTGTTAAAAGATATGGACCCAGACTCTCTTGTGGTTGCCTTGAGTGATATTGTTGGAGGAAAAACCATCGTAGCACCTGCTCTGGCCCCGATTTTAGCAAAAGTGGTGCAGGGTAATTTTCCGGACCTTGACGACAAAAACTCCCCTTTTGAACACCTTACCCCTCGAGAAACTGAAATCCTCGGGTTATTGGCTGAAGGCCAAAGCAATAAGGTTATAGCTCGAAATCTGGGAATATCAGATGGAACCGTCAAGTTACACGTAAAGGCAATTCTGAGGAAACTCAATGTTCATTCGCGAGTAGAAGCGGCAGTCCTGGCGGTAGAACATGGTATGAAAAATAAACCACCTGCGATTAGCTAACTGGACAGGATTAGTTACACTGGATCTTGTTCGAATAGATAACAAATACTTCTACGAATCATAACGTTTATGCTCGCTCCGACGCTTACCCGAACGTTGACTAATAACGCCAACAATTGAAGTCATACCCCCTGATAACAACATTAAGTTGTCAGGTTCACAAAATTTAGATAAGAAATGCTTGTTCTCTCTTATCGTCAAACAACCGAGCTGATATCCATTTTCAGTGTCGGCCACAATAAAACAGCCCGATCGAACTGTGCCACCAGGATCGACAATGACAACATGTCCGTCGTTAAATTCTGGTGCCATCTCTTCGCCGATGACACGAAGTGCGAAGGGTTCACTAGCTGCACAGCTGGATTCATTCATAGATTTATGGTCTATCTGATTGAGTTCTGGTCGGGTTGATCGGACTTTTTCTGCTGCAAATGCCATAGTTTTTCATAGGTACCCCTCAATGCCAATAAATCATCGTGACTACCTTGCTCAATGACCTGCCCCTGGTCGATTACGACAATTTCATCTGCATCCACAATCGTAGATAACCGATGCGCAATCACTAATGTTGTTTTGTTCATTGAAATATTAGATAAGGCCGTCAGTATATTTTTCTCCGACTGGCTATCCAGACTCGAAGT
Source organism: Gammaproteobacteria bacterium (assembly GCA_047639625.1). GTDB lineage: Bacteria > Pseudomonadota > Gammaproteobacteria. The sequence goes on along the minus strand of JBLIOG010000073.1, from coordinate 10,297 downwards.
GGCCTCATCAAATACTAATATAGGCGGGTCTTTCAGCAGTACTCGTGCGATTGAAACCCGTTGTTTCTCGCCACCAGATAATTTCAAACCCCGCTCGCCTACAACAGTTTCATAACCTTCAGGCAGGCTTTGTATGAATTGATCTATATCGGCTAATTGAGCGCATTGAATGACCTCTTCTCGGCTGGCTGAAGGGCGAGCGTACTGAATATTATAAAAAATGCTGTCGTTGAATAACACTGTATCCTGGGGTACTATTCCAATGATTTCTCTTAAACTTTGCTGGGTAACATTGGCAATATCTTGATCAGAAATTTTAATTTCACCCTTCTGGATATCGTAAAACCGAAACAATAACCGAGCGATCGTTGATTTGCCAGCTCCAGATGGCCCGACTATCGCCAACTTTTTCCCATCGCTCACTTTAAAACTAAGGTTGTTAAGAATACGTCTATTTTCATCGTAACTAAAACTCACGGCTTTGAATTCTATTGTCGCCTTTGAAATGTTCAGTTTCTCTGCATTCACTGCGTCAACAATTTCCACTGGCTGCTTCAATAGTTTGATCACCATATCCATGTCGGCGAGGGCATATTTTAACGACCGATAAATAATACCCAGAAAGTTAAGCGGTATAAATAATTGCAACATCATGGTATTGATCAGTACCAAATCGCCGAGACTGAGTTTGTTTTCAACGACGCCACTAGCAGCCATGAAAACGATACCTGTAACGCCCAAGGCGATGATTCCACCCTGGCCAAAATTCAACATCGACATTGTATTCTGACTTTTTACAGCGGCCTCTTCCCAGTCGAGCATGGTATTTTCAAATCGTTTTATTTCATGGAAATCATTATTAAAATATTTAACTGTTTCATAATTCATCAAGCTATCCATCGCTCTTCCATTGGCTTCAGAATCTAACGCGTTCATTTCCAGACGAAAGTTCATTCGCCATTCGGTAACCAGTAAAGTGAAGCCAATGTAGAGCGCAACCGTTACGAATATTACCGACCCAAATCGACTGTCATATTGGCTAAACAAAATTCCCGCGACGAGGAGAAACTCCGCAATGGTTGGGAAAATGTTAAAAACAAGATAGTTCAGTATTGAACTGATGCTCTGGGCGCCACGTTCCATGTCTCTTGAAATAGCACCTGTGTTTCTTTCAAGATGAAAACGAAGGGATAATCGATGTAATTGTTCGAGCACACTAACGGACAATCGATTCATTGCGTGATAGCGCACTCGCGCAAACAGGGCGTCGCGCAGTTCATTAAACCCAGAATTTATAAACCGTAAAACACCGTAAGCGAGCAACATTGAGACGGGTAAAAGTATCGTCTCAACCCGACTTGCATCAAGGGCGTCGACAATTATTTTTAAAATGACTGGAATTCCGACCATGGCGAGTTTTGACAACACCAGACAAAGCAAGGCGACCAGAACTCGACCTCGATACTTCCAGATAAAAGGCAGCATATTTTTAATATTTTGCCAGTCTTCACGATTTCGATTGGCTCGATCTGTTCGACCGATGGCTGGGCGCATTAGTATTTCTCTATCGGTAAATTTGATCTGAAACGGCTAATAACTATCTCACCAGAAAGATCCTGTAAATGACAACTAACATACCGGAATTATTTTTAGTTGTTAAATATCAAAGACCATCAGTCAAATGATAAATACATCATGATATTCGAAGGTAACTTACCGGACTTATTCATCTCAAACTGGTTTAAATTTTTCTTTCGTGCGACTAATTCCAGGGCACTCTTGATCGATGACGGCAACCCAGGTTTGGCACTCAAAGTTGCTGTAGAGATATAATTTCCTTTCCGATTAACAATAGTATTGCCATTGACCGATATCATAGCGTCCAGATCACTCATCGTTAATTCATACTCTGGGCCAATTCGGTTTAAGTTGAATTCATAATCACCCAGATTTATATCTTCTCCTTCAATACCTGCATTTTGCCAGACAGCACGAGTAGAAACGTCCTGAATTTTCCTGGACAGTATTGAAGCCCTAATCTCATGAAAAATAATACTGCCCGAAGGTTTAACCAACAAAGTTGGTGGAAGCAGACCTGGAGTTTGTAACGGCAATTCAAGACTACCCTCAACCAATTTTATCTGATCGGAAAGAGGGTTATACGAAAGAAGAAATTGTCCTTCGAGAAATTTGCTGTCGAGACAAATTGAAAACTGGACCAGGCAGGTGAAATCGAATTGATACTCGACCTGGTGAACAGGAAGTTTTTGAAATGTTAATCGATCAATCTGTCCTGAAAAAACACTTCCAGTTACGCCTTCCAACTTTAAAATAGACGGTCCGGGAAAATATTTGACCACCAGCCCCAAGGGCAAAGTCAATAACAGAGCAATCACTAAAAAAGGCAGGAAAAAGAATAAATATTTGAATCCGAATTTCATCATCTACCGTGCCAACACAATGGAGGCATCCACAATCGATTTTTGCGCAGTCACATCAATTCTGAAATCTACAATTTTGATGTTGCTATCTCTGCAGACTGCGATCAGGCGAAGAAAATGACTAAACTCAAGTTTGGAAAATCTAATTCGGACTTCGTTATCACCCACGGGCGTCATTTGAGCCAGATAGGATTTCAGTCCAAGCGACTGAACGATTTGATTCAATTTATTAGCCAGACTACCTGTGAACGAACCCGTTTCACGAACTATCATTGATCTTGATATTTGGCTTGCCGCATCTGCGATCCAGCCAAGGTCGGTTTTAGCCAAAGATACTTTTTCGGCTACTCTGGAATATCGATCATTATAGGGTTCGATGATGAACGAGTGAATTGTTAGTCCAATCATTACAACTGAACCAAGCATTAAGATCAATAATTCCCTTTGGTTAAAGCGCTCAAAAATCTTCATAGATTTTCATCTTGAATGGTTAATCGAGCGGTAATTGCTTCAGGTTTGATATTTAAATTGTCCAGTTCTACCGCTAAACCAGATTCCATAAGCCTCTGTTGTAAATTTTCTACGGTTCCTAATTGGCCACTCACAATGTTGATAGTCAGGCGAGAATTCTGAAACCTCATTCGTGACACTTCTAAATCGGTCGACGTCTGGAATACGACCGAAAACTTTTCAAGTAAATCTAATGGTCCGGTTTCTATCGGCTCTTGACGGTTGGCTTGCAAGAATCGAATCAGTTCAAGTTTCACACTCGCAGATCCTTTCAGCATACCTGGGCGTCTTTCTTCGACCAGTTCAAATTGGCTTTGTTTAATAGTCGCCAATTCATCTTCTAATTCAAATAAAGCAAGGGCTCGGTTATAACCTGTGACTAACGCAACACCGACCATTAACAACAGAGTCCACTTCCAAAACACCGCCAAAGAGTTCGCATTCGACGTTTTTTGGTAAGTGCCCTGTTGTAAATTTATCGTTGCTGATAAGGGCAAAGGTTTTAGGGGGAACAATGGATTGTACTGTGAAGGTACCTTATCAGATTTAACTTCAAGATAATTTTCTTCGCTGATACAGAAATAATTTAAAATTTCGACCTCTTTTTTCAGAAGAAGATTATCGAGCATCAACTTGAGCGTTGTACTAGAGGCTTTGAATCCGTCGAAATGTCCGTGTCTTACGATATATCCATCATTGGTTTGCATAATTGTGACATCTTGAATGTTATCAAACCAGGGACAAACCAATAATTCCGGAATAATGCATTCTACCTGCAGATTATTTAACTCTAGATAATCGACATAATAATCCATAACTAATCGATCGATAACAAACACCGTAACAGGGTTGCTCTCAGAATTTGCAATTACACAATGTAAATCTTCTACATCACAGGCTAATCGGTCTTCAATTTGATACGCGATAGACGACAGAATTTGCCGAGACATTTTTTCCGGAACATCAAAGTTAACCTGGCTTACCAAATGCTGCGGAATGACAACAACTACTTTTGCAGATTTGTCTGATAACAGATTTTTGACATTATCCAGATCCGACGATATCCAGTCCTGGCTAGCAAGATCTGTGTCATCCGACAGAATCAAACAACTCAAGTCATCCGGTTTTGCCGGATCAAATTTAAGCAGTAGTTGCTTCACTAAAATTGTTCCAATGTCCGGTTAAGTACGGTTGTCAGACCTTTCTCATTTCGATTCAACAGGGTTTTAACACTATAAGTTTGCTCGCCTTGCACTATCTGGCCATAAGCACGGAAATATTCCGAATCTATAGATAATCCTTCGGGCGCAATTGCTTTTTGCATTCGAGTGATAAAATCGTTGATATCTTTAAATTCTGCATCCTCTCTCTTTTCAAGAAAATCGGCCGCATCAAGATTTTCATCGAGTGAAAGATAAATGGTTTCAGACATTGTGTTTACGTTTAAATTCGTCGCATTTGGTAGTGCGGTAATATAGGGCTTTAGTTTATCCAGCATTTCAATAGTCACACCTTTGACCAATAATAATTCGCTTACATCTGCCATAGGCTGATTTGCGACGCGATAGGTATCGTAGTGTTCTTCCGCACCATCCGGATATCGAACATCGAGGTCGGTATCAATCCAGTCCTGCAGTGCGGGAATAAAGGTCGCATCAACTTCAAGATTATGACATAAGCGTTTGAATCTTTTAATAGTTTCTTCTGACCCAAGTAGATTGTTTACATTAAATTTGGCTTGTTCATCTTCCAGATATCCCGCCAGATATCCACCTTCTATGGGCAAACCAGGCACACCAATCGCCCAATCTTCCTGCAAATGATCAGTTTTGCTATCTTTTTTATCCTTCTGCAGAAACAGACGAGCCCAATCTTCAAGACCTAATGCATATAAACTGGCCCGACTATTGAGTTGCATATGTGAGGTCTTACGGATCGAAAACCACAATTCGTGACTGATACTAACCGAAACGGTTACAGCCAACACGACGATTAACAGCGCAAATAATAAGGCCATGCCCGATTGATTGCTGCGTTTACAAAACACCATTTGGAATTTCCAGGATTCGTTCAATCTCACCCAATCCGCGGAGATTAATCACAAAACTAAACGCGATCGGAGCGCCAGTTCGCTCACTTAATTCATTAGGCCAGGTATCGATCAACTTTTCGTCAGCAGTTTTCAGGCCGACTTCAAATTGATTTATTTGTTCAAGAAGAATCTGCACAACGGGTTCTTCACCCACGCCCTGATCTAATGACCGCCAGTGTTTACGCACCAAATTATTATCTTCAACCAGATATTCGACTCGTTGCAAGTTACTTCGCATGACACTGAGTAAATTGCTATGCCCACTGCGGGTAAACTTAACGCTATTATCTTCGATCACTATATTATTTTCATTGCTGCCATAGCGATCGCGTATATTTCGAGTCGAGACCTGCGACCAATCTCGCTCAAGATAACTAATCGCAAACTGCAGCGCACTAATCTGCTGATTTGATTTCGAAATGGCGTCGCGCTTCTTCATGAGGTCAGTGAGTGCTGGCATCGCTAACACAGCAATGAAGGAAAAAATAGCAACAGCAACCATTATTTCTAATAAGGTGAACCCCCTGTATTTTCGGGCTAAATTCACAATTGACCTATAAATCCAGTCATAGATGTAATCAATTCTGTGTGGCCATCGAGATACACTTCGATATCAATTCGCCTAAGTGATTTATCATCGGTGGGGGTAATCGTCATCTTCCAAAGCCAGTCCACATTGGCCATTTCGGTTTTGCCATTCAAATTAGAAGTGTCGTTCCAGGTGCGTTTAGCACGATACAGCGCAATTTGGTTATGTGCGACCCAGATCGCTAGAGTTTTATTTTTAAGGTGAGACGACTGCCAGATTGAATTGCCAGTACTTTCAATAACTCCAACTAAACCGACAACAATGATCAATAAGGCGATCATGATTTCCAGTAAGGTAAATCCTTTAAACTTAGTCACAATCATGAGAGAGGCAATGGCTTCGAGAATTCAATTTGACCCAATAAATTGCCTTCAAGCTTGATAAACGATTTTGATTTCTCGTCCTCGATTATCCATTCAAAGTTACTCATTTCACCACTCGCCAGTATCAGGATATGTGGCTTGGCAGTTTCGATATCTACCGTCGTGATTTTCACTCCTTCTACCGCCAAACGTGAGTAAAAATCTTCAGGCAATTTATACTTCCGAAAAAAGCTTTCGTCTACAATCTGCCAGTCTTCACCATTAAACTCGAGTATGTTGTAGCCTTTGTGGTGAAGGGAAATTGCGTAATTTCGATTTTCGAAAACGGCTTCCTGCCGAAGCAATTTAACAACCTTTTCCAAATTTTGAGCAACTTGTTTCAGGGAGTCCGATCCCTTGACTAAACTGGACGAAATCAGAATAATATTAACTGAAATCCCAATTATCGCGACAACGATCAGTAACTCAAATAGAGTAAAACCGCGTTCCAAGTAGCCTTTTTGTTTAACTGTCGAGATTCCAGTTCCCAACATCAGAGGCATCTCCGGTTCCACCTGGGGCAGCGTCAGAGCCAAGGGAATATATGTCAAACTCTAATTTTGATCCCGGAAAAACATACTGATATTCGTTCCCCCAGGGGTCTTTACTCAACTTTTTAATATAGCCACCTTCTCGCCAGTTTTTAAGGTTATCACCTGAAGGCTTATTGACCAGCGAATTCAGACCTTGATCTGAATTGGGATAATTAAAATTATCAAGTTTATAGAGCTCTAAAGAGGCTTCCAGAACACGAATGTCGCTTTTTGCTTTACTGATACGCGCATCATCGACTCTTCCCGCCACTTTAGGCGCTATATAGGCCGCAAGAATGGCAATAATGGCGACTACTACAATAATTTCCAACAGGGTAAACCCTCTGCCAGATTTAGGTGTTGGTTTTAGCCGAAGCTGACTCATACAGTTTCCCTGATACATATTCATTTATCTTCTGATTTTACTAAAGGTATAAACTCGTTGAACAAGTGCAATTATCAGCGCACTAATCAATCCATAAAAATGAGCATCTACGATAACCGGACTGCTAATTAATTCACTACTTGTGACCTCCAGGTTGCTCATTTGTTCGATCAATACCTTGCCAAATATGACCGACAGCAATAATACGGCAATCAGTCGGTCGTGGTTGAATAAATCGATACCTGAAAGACAGAAAATTCCAAATAAAACGCCCGAAAATCCCACATACCAACCCAGTTCAGGGTTTAACACAGTAAAAAGTCCTGAAATGCTGAAACTTATAACCGTCAGATAAAAACACCACCGTTTCAGCGTCCAATCCGGGCGAGTAATGGCCAGACAAAGTAGCAACCCAGCTCCATTTAAGCCTAAATGAGTCCAGTTTACATGGGTCCAGTGTGCGGAAATTAAACGCCAATACTCTCCTGTTAAAATCCAGTTGCGTTGATATCGAATTAATTCTATATCTATCAACTGACCCACTATCATGATCAGTAGGATAATCGTTCCGATTATCCAGAGTCTTTGGTTTTCCAGATTAGACCAGCTCATTCATATCAAATATCGGAACTAATATGGCTATTACGATAAAAAGGACCACCATCCCCATAGTCAAAATCATCGCCGGTTCGAATAGACCTACGAACAAAGAGGTAACACTCGCAAACTCACTTTCCTCGGCTTTAGCGCTTCGCTCAAACATTTCACCTAACTTTCCGCTCGATTCCCCATTTTCCACCAACTGCAATACTAACGGGCTAAAATATCCGGTTCGATTTAAGGCGACGGAAATGTGTTCACCTTCTCGAACCCGATCAGCAGCATGAGAAACTGCGTTATGGATGGAGATATTATCTAATACCTGTGTTGATATTCTCATAGCGTCCAGGGCCGTGACGCCACTAGTGACCAAAATGCTCATTGTTCGAGTAAAACGCGCCGTATTTGATAGCTTTACCATGTATTGAACAAATGGAATTCTTAATCGAGTACGATCACGAAATGAACGAAATGCATGGATTTTTATAAGTTGCCGGTAAATCAGAGACCAGATAAAAATACCGATAAACATTTCGACACCATGATTTTTAAAAAAATCAGAAAGGCTTATCAATAACAATGTAACCGGCGGTAAGGCCTGATCAAACCCGTCGAAGACCTGTACTATTTTAGGTACGACGAAGGTCATTAAAAGGCCTATCAGTAAAAAAGCTACAACCGATAACAGAATCGGATAAATAAGTGCCAGGCCGGTTTTGCGTTGGAACTCCTGTCGACTTTCCATGTGATCGGCAAGACGTTCCATAACGATATCGAGTAACCCTGATTGCTCGCCCGCGTGAACAGAAGCACAATACATAGAATCAAACACCCGCGGGAATTCGCGCAATGCATCCGATAATGGAAACCCTTCCAGGACACGGGATCTAACAGCCAGAAGTATGCGTTTGGCCTGTTGCTTGTTGGTTTGTCGAGACACGGCAAGATAAGCTGATTCGATGGGTTGACCGGCGCTGATAAGGGTCGCTAACTGTCGAGTGATAAGCGCGACAATGGCTACGCTTAGACGGTCTCTGCGAGAACCTAACTGGTTTTTATTTGATTCGCCGGTTACTTCGCTAATGTCAACAGGCATGAGGTTCATTCCTCGCAACTGTTGCCGAGCGTGACGAGCAGTATCGGCTTCAATTAGTCCTTTCTGATTTTTACCGTCAGCGTTTAACGCCTGATATTCATATGCTGGCACAATAATCCCTTAAGAGCACCATGTTCTAATGACCATTTTCGCGCGTCACTCGAAGAACTTCATCCAGTGTGGTATCGCCCTTCTTAAATAGGCGCATGCCGTCATCTCTGAGGCTAGCGGAGAATTGACGACAATATTTCTCAAGCGTCGGCTGGCTCCCTGCATCGTGTATCAAAGTCGATAAACCTTCATCAACTTCAATAATTTCATAAATACCCGTTCGGCCTTTATAGCCCGTTTGAAGACATTTATCGCAACCATTAAATTGATATAGTTCGTCTTCAGGATTGAGTCCGTACTCATCCAGTTCGGTCGAATTTAGAGTAACCGGTTGACGACAATGATGGCAAATTCTCCTCACTAATCTTTGCGATATCACGCCCAGTAAGGTCGAAGACAGTAAAAACGGCTCCACACCCATATCCTGTAAACGTGTAATTGCACCGACGGCAGAATTAGTATGCAAGGTAGACATAACCAAATGTCCCGTTAAACTGGCTTGCACGGCAATTTGGGCGGTCTCACTATCACGAATTTCTCCAACCATAACAACATCAGGATCCTGCCGCAGAATTGCGCGAAGCCCTTTGGCAAATGTCATGTCAACACGAGCGTTGACCGGTGTTTGTCCAATGCCATCCAGGTCGTATTCAACCGGATCTTCAACGGTCAGAATGTTGCGCTTGGCATCGTTGATTTCAGATAACATCGCATAGAGGGTGGTTGTTTTACCGGAACCCGTCGGTCCGGTGACGAGGATAATTCCGTGTGGCTTCTGCACCATTTTGGTCAAACGATTTTGAAGCGATGGATCCATTCCCAGGTGATTTAAATCTAAACGTCCGGCCTGTTTGTCGAGGATTCGCATGACCACCCGTTCACCATGGCCGGATGGAAGCGTCGACACTCTAATATCTACCGGTCTATTGGCGATTTTCAGGGCAATTCGGCCATCCTGAGGTAATCTTTTCTCGGCAATATCCAGCTGCGCCATAACTTTTATGCGTGAACATAGCAGACTCGCAACCTGCCTGGGGGGCTCTAGGACTTCGCGTAAAATACCATCGACCCGAAAACGGATAGACAATCGTGATTCGAAGGGTTCGATATGAATATCGGAGGCATTTTCTTTAATCGCTTCGGTGATTAACGCATTAATCAGTCGGATAATGGGGGCGTCATCGTCACTTTCCAGTAAATCCTCGGGTTCTGACAATTCACGTGCGACCTCATCTAGATTGAGCTCGCCACCAATTTTTTGAGCTTCAGAAAACGAATTCTCGCGGCTATTTTCAAAATGACGACCTAACATCCGATTGAAGTCGGCATCTGACTGCGGATTGATTGCAGTCACCAAACCGACCACCCGCTGAGCTTCAGAAATAGCTTCTATTGAAGTGTCTTTTTTAACGTGCAATTTCACACCACTTTCACCATCTGGCTCGGCGAGCAAGCCAAATTTTTTACAAAAACTGTAAGGCAGAGTATTCATTCAGCAATTTTACACTGAAGATCAAACATGAGCAGTTTTCCTTATAGATTTAGACATAGGTCACGTTAAATAGTGATTAGTGATTA
>JBLIOG010000072.1:0-16221 GCA_047639625.1 Gammaproteobacteria bacterium | reverse complement strand
GAAATGATTGGAAAGAAACGCCATCGAACAATGGGTAAACCCATAACTTAAAGGATCATTTTGTGACAAATTATTTTTATTTTGTGAAAATCCGATAAGCCGGATGTGTAAAAGAAGCCGGATATCCTCGTAAGCATCTAATATATAAGGAAAAAGTGGTGGGCCGTGACAGGTTCGAACTGTCGACCACCTGATTAAAAGTCAGATGCTCTACCAACTGAGCTAACGGCCCTTATACAAGGAGAGGGAATGATACGGAAACAGGATACGATTTCAAGCAAATTCTAGTCTTGTTGGGCTTGCTTCGATCAATGTTATAAAAAGTCCTGCCGATAACTAAGGTTGATCGATTTTCCAATCAATTTCTGTGTTATTCAGGGTGATTTTTTTACTCTGTTGGAATTGCTTGCCCAAATAGAATTTACCGAAATTTGAATTCATGATAAATGCAATAAATTTCGATCTATTGTTTTTAAAATTTTTATTTTTCGGAAGTCTGGATATTGAATAAACCATCAGTAAAACAGGCACCTTCTGCCACTAGCATTATTTCCACCATAATTAGCTATACCATCTATACAAAGCACACCTCCGTCAAACTTTGAAATAAGTTTGTCCTGGCTTCGGCAAATAAATTCCAGAAATCGAATTGGGTTTGTGATCACTCAAGTTTAGAGTTGGATAGATTGGAATCTGAAAGGTCTCCATCGGGGTATAGAGAAAATGATGATGACAAAACTAAAGAATAACGCAATTAATTGTTTCAATCTAATACCCTCTCGAAACAGGCCCCTTTTGCAGAACTCGTTATACCGCATCAAGTCGGCGACAAACCGAGGGCAATAATCGTACTTCGACTAACGAGGTCAGCAACGCATCAAGTCGAGATTCGTTTTCATAAACTATTCGATAGTATTGATACTTCATAGTCAGCATACAACCAATAACGATTGAACCTACTGCTAAAATCGATCCCAGCGACATAGTTGCAAAGCCAGTAATTCCTTGTCCTATCGTACAGCCCATCGCAAGGACGCCACCTATTCCCATTAAAACACCACCCGTTAAATGTCGAACAAAATCGCTAATGTCACGAAACCACTCAATGCGTATTTTTTTAAATACCAGCGTATATATAAATGAACCAACAACAACGCCGGCGATTGCGACAACACCCAGACTTAGAAAAGCATCTGAAAACCCCTGGTAAACATATTGCACAATGTGAGCCAGAGGACCGATAAAAGTTAATGACTGAGCACCGCTGGCAAAGGGTGGTTCATCCATAAAATTAAGTTCTTCAATTAGCCTTATACCCTCAGCACTAGCGGTTAGATACCAACCCAGGGTTACCAATAGACCAAGTAATATGCCCGTGACTATTAACTGGGTCTGACCGCGAAATTCTGAAGATTTAAATACCCAGACTAATTGCAAACCACAAATTGCCAGCACTACAAACAACCCCAGCGAAGGCTCTCGATCGATTCCAGCTAATCCAGCACCAATAGAAGCAACATCCTGTGCCTCAATTCCATAATCTTCCAGGCTAATACTGAGAGGTATCATCCATTGTAGAAATAGCGTGTAATCAAAACTGGTGAAGATCATTAATGATGCCGAACCGGCAATGGAGAGCAATACTACGATCGATTTTAAATTTCCCTCGCCCAAACGTATTAGCGTTTTGTTACCGCAACCACTGGCCAGCGTCATGCCGATTCCGAACATGAACCCACCGACTACATGGCGCAACCAAACCAACTCGGAATTCCGATAAGGCGGAGTAGACGTTTCATTACTGGTTGTCAGGTCAAGATCGATCAACCCCAGGTACTCGAGTACACCACAGGCCAGCCCGGCCGCTACTATGGCAGTGACCCAGCTTCGCATCCGGTTTTGATCGCCGAAGTTAACCCAATCAGATACCGCACCCATGGTACAGAAACTAGAGTAGTTGGCTAAAGCGCCAAAAACAAACGAAATAAGAAAAAACCATAGCAGGTACTGCGAATATAACTCCAACTGCACTTAAAAACTCCTCGAATATCCAATGGATAGTTCATATTGATTGATAGTTATTTCAACAGGTTGGGCCGTATCAAAGGAACTCTTTCCTGCCTGAGTAGGTGCGGGCGCTAACATTATCGTAAATCCCCCAATCCTTTCGCCTCGTAAGCCTTATAGGCTATTTTACCACTGAGGCCCCAGAATCTAAGCACAAAAACAAATACTCAGAATTCTGTCGTGAAGAGGCTCAAACCAAACCTCATTGAATTCAGCAGATTTACCATTCTACAAAGACATTACCTGCAGCCAGAGTATCGGTCGAATAGGTGTCTCAATTGCCAGCCATGATATTTAACCACACTAATTCCGAGAAAAATAACACTATACTGGGTAAACATTACCACAGCTGTTTTACATTTTTTCTTACCTAATATGCACCCAATTCTATATTCCCTTCTATAAATTAACTATCTCTCACCCTGGAACATCCTAAATAAACAGATTTACGTCTTATTCGCCCGTGAACTCAAGAAATGTCGCAACCTCGGCATAATCTATCCGGTATCTGGATGAACTTGCAGAGATAATCAGGCTTTTTTTATATAGTAATGATATTGACCGTCGCTTTCACTTGATTCGATCAAACTATTGCCTGTTTGCTTACAGAAGGCATCAAAGTCTTTAGCAGAACCCGAATCAGTCGCGACGATGTATAGAATTTGACCCGTTTCAAGGGTATTTAATTGTTTTTTTGCTTTTAAAATGGGTAGTGGGCAATTCAACCCAACCGCATCTAGTTTAGCGTCATATGCACTCATTATTATTGCCTCGGTTATTTTGACGCCTATTTACGTCGATTGGATTCATCAAGTCAGAAATTTGATGCGAACTTTAACCCAAAGGTCAGGTGCACATAATCACCCAATGTGTCAGGAACCCTATCCCGCTTGGGGTAGGCAGATGATTTATTTAAAAAGTGAAAAACCGAATAGATTTCTCAAATCCAGAAGAACCAAAAAATAACCGACATAAACTTCCGGTTATTTTCCAATATTATTATATAGTTATGAACTGCAATTATTAAATCACAAACCTTTTACGGGTATTTTTTAATCTAAAACGGGTTCGTTATCAGTGCCAATTAGGGATAGAGACTTAAAGATCAAATATATAAAGAGGCAGTGAAGCGTTTAGATTAATCGTGCGTAATGCTACCACCGATATTGTTAAACTCCTTAAACCAAATATTACCATGATCAAATTTTCTAAAATTGCCTTTATTACGTTATCAATCGTTTGCGCAGGGGGTATCTTTTGCCCAGACCAACAGCCAGGCTAACGTTACCCAGGACTGGAGCTAAATGATGGTACAACTCAGTTGTCCCTGAAATTTCTGAACCTGCCGAGGAAGGTGAATAGCCACAGCAAAAAACTACAGTCAAATATTTCCATTTGAAACAAAAAAGCCGAAGTTTGTTTTGGTAACTCCGGCTTTTTTGTTGAGTTGAATTCAAAACGAGTTATTCAGTTAATGCCCTTCTTTCCTCATTCGATCAAGCCGTTTACCCGCCAATCTAGCTGCGGTTGATTTATCAAAGCGTTTTCGCAGATCTTCCAGTATGGCTCGGGACTGCTCAAACTGACGCATCTCATAATAGGTATATCCGAGTTTTAACATTGCATCTGGCACTTTGTTACTGCCCGAGTAACGACTCAAAACATTTTCAAATTCGATAACACTTTGCTCAAAATTACGCGTGACATAATGTGCCTCACCCAGCCAATACTGGGCATTGCCGGCATATCCACTATTTGGAAACTGTTCCAGAAATCGACTGAATTCAGACTTTGCCTTCTTGTACCGACCCTCTTTTAAAGTATCGAACGCAGCCTGATAGGCGTCGCGTTCTTCGCTCGAAGTTATTGCTGATTGGTTAAAATTCGATTCTTCTGCCGCAGGCGGTGAAGCCTGGTTAGTAACATCAGTTGTTTGAGAAGAGTCAACGGATGGCGTCGATATCTCAATATTGATCGATGGAGTGACGACATTCATATTAGAGTTTTGTGTAGTTTCTGCTGGGGTATTCGATTCCTCTGCAGGGATAGTTGGAACCTGAATGGGGCTCGCTGAATTACTTTGACTAACAGCGCCACTTTCAAGATCACGCAATCGTCGATCTACATCCAGATACAGTTCGCGCTGGCGTTTTTTCAGGCTATTAATATCATGCCCCTGCTGCTCAAACTCGCCGCGTAACTGGCTCACTTCCTCGGACAATCCTTCAACACGCTGCAAGAGTTCAATCATCGATTTGTTGTCCACCAGATTTTCAACTTTACTCAATTCATTTTGAAGAATCATCATATCTTTATTTAAAATAACGATTGATCCATTCGTTTTCTTAGCGGCTTCGACTAAAACTTTATCATTGTCGACTAGCTTGTTAATTCTCAAAGTTAGCTGTTCAGGCGTCAGTGCTTCCTGAGCCGATACTGTTCCGACCATCAAAACACTGCACATAAAGCTAAGCAGGGTTAGATGGAATCCTGTTTTTCGATTATTCATAAACCTATTTAACCTGATAAACTAATTCAACTCGACGGTTTTTTGACCAGGCTTCTTCAGTATGCCCTGACATAGCCGGTTGTTCTTCACCGTAACTAACCGTATCAACCTGATCCACAGAAGCACCCTGGAATAGTAAAACCCGACGTACTGATTGGGCTCTTCTGTCCGCCAACGCAATATTATACTCTCGACTGCCGCGTTCGTCGGTATGACCTTCCAATCTGACAACAACATTACTATTACTCGATATAAATTCGCCATGAGCTTCGAGCACCGGTACCGATTCGTCGGCAACCCTGGCACTATCAAAGCTGAAATATATCAAGCGGCTAGCCAGCGGAGTATCGATCTCAGCAAGCATCTGTTCGGGTGATAACACTTCCTCTGCAATTGGCGTTACTTCAGTATAAATATCTTCAAGTTTGAGTATATCTGACTCCGCGGATTCGGCATCTTCCTGATTATCCACGATAAGTGAACTATCACCGGACCCGGAACCAGTATCGTCTATTTCCCCAAACTCTTCCTGGCTGGAGGCACAGGCGGCCAAAAACACAGAAAGTATTGCGGGTATGAATAATTTCATCCAATTTTCACTAATTTTCATCTTGCTACTCCGATTTAATTCGATTTCCTACGTTTAAAAGGACCCCAGACCGGCTCTCTAATATCACCGCTCTGATCTGATAACTTATGCTTTGATCGACCGTCAACCGTTACCGCATAGAGTACACCGTTGTCTCCACGAGTTGATGCATATAGAACCATTTTCCCGTTCGGTGAAAATGAAGGTGATTCATCCAACGATGCTTCGGTCAAAACAGTTAGATTACCCGACTCAATTTCAAGCTGTGCAATTCGATATTGCCCGCGATCACCATGGACCATTGAAATAAATTTCCCATCAGGAGAAACACTGGCGGCAGAATTGTAGCGCCCTTCAAAGGTTAAGCGTTTAGCCGCTCCACCGTTTATTGATACCTCATAAATTTGCGGAGAACCACTTCGATCTGATGTGAATATGATGGAACTACCATCGGGCATCCAGGCTGGCTCAGTATCGATTCGTCGATGAGTCGTCAGGCGCTTCATCCGCCGAGTTTCGAGGTTTAGAATATATATATCCGCACTGCCATCTTTTGATAAAACAAGCGCCATAAACTTACCATCGGGTGACCAGGCGGGCGCACTGTTAATCCCTTTGAAACTCGAAACATTACTTCGTCTGGCAGTGGCAAGATGCTGAATAAATATTTCAGCCTTATTATTTTCGAAGGAAACATAGGCTAACGACTGACCGTCAGGTGACCAGGCGGGTGACATCAAAGGTTCATCCGATTCAAGAATGGTTTGAGGGTTAAATCCGTCAGTGTCAGCAACTTGCAATATATATTTACGGGCTTCATTACGCTGCGCACTGATATAAGCAATGCGAGTATTAAAAGCACCGCGGATTCCAGTTATTGCTTCGTAAATCAAATCGCTAATTTCGTGAGCGGATGCTCGTAAATTACGCTTTTTCACCGGCAAGCTATATCCGACAATTTGCTTTTGTTTAATCACGTCGAGGAGTTGAAACTGGATTTCATAATCACCTGTAGCATTATCCTGAATTCTCCCGACTACGAGATACTCCTGCGCGGCTACTCGCCAGGTCGGATAACTAACCTGATTACTATAATGCGGTTTAGCCGGCAACTTGATACGTGGCATTACTTTTAATACCCCACTTCGATTCAAATTATTGGTGACTATTTCGGCTATATCAACGGGCAACTTATGGGCAATTTCGGAACTATCGAAAGGTATTACCGCTATGGGCAAAGCGCCCTCAACACCACCTGTAATTTCAATTGTTAGTACTGAATGCGCGAGGCCGGGCATTATCAATATCCATCCCAGGACTATTCTGTTTATTAATTTAGGTTTCATATATCAATTATTATTTCGACTTAAAATGAATTATTAATTCACGTTCAAAAATTGCCTCATCCGCTGGTTCTGGTAAAGGTTCAGATTTATATACTGCATTTTCAATAGAAGAACGATAAGCATTGGTTCCACCAGGACAATCTACAAAAGCTACATCCGTGATAAAACCACCAGGAGTTTGTACCACACGAATAACACAATCAATTTTGTCACCACCAGGTGGTTTTAGCCAATTACGTTCTATTCGTCGTTGAATGGCAAGGGCATAGGCAAGACGTGCCGAATCTAGTCGTCGCTGATCTACTTCGGCTTGTAATTGTGCCTTTAACGCGGCCTCTTTTGCTAATCGCTCTTTTTCGGCCGCCAGGCGAGACTCGGCTTCTCGGCGTTTCTTTTTTTCCGCAACAGCACGCTCCACTTCTTTCTGTTTTCTTTCCAGTTCTTCCCGTTCGTTCTGTTCTTTTACGAGCGCTTGCTTCAATTCGTTCTCTTGTTGCTTTTTCTGGGCAGCGGCATCAGCGAGACGCTTCTTTTCAGTTTCTGCCGTTTTCTGCTTCTCTGCTTCCAGTTTTCGTTTTGTATCAGCTGCTTTCTTCTTAGTTAAGTCAGCTTTCTTTTTTGCGTCTGCTTTACTTTTTTCTGCAGCTTCAGCCTTACGCTTTTTATCTGCGTCTGCTTTTCGTTTTTTATCTGCCAATTTTTTTCTGGCCGCATCGGTTTTTATCTTTTCAGCCTTAAGTTTCTTTGCTTCTTCGTTTGCTGCATCGTTCTTTCGATCCGCCTTCTGCTGCTTGAGTTCCTCTTGCCTGGTTATTTCTTTTTCACTGATGATTTCCGCTTTAACAGTCTTTACCAATGGCGCTTGCGCCAGAACCTTTTCGGGTTCGTCCCTAAAATGATTATTCACGAGTATCAAGGCGATGATCAAAGCATGAAAAAGCAGTGATCCTAAAACAGCTCGAGGATATCGATGAAGCAGGCCGATCACTACTGACCATCCTCCGACTCGGTAATTAATCCAACGGATCCAACATTTGCTTTTTGCAGTAAAACCAAGATCGATACCACGTTTTGATAGGGCCCATTGGCGTCACCACGAACCATGACAGGTCGCTGTGGCTCCTCTAACAAAGTCGCTTTGATTTGACCCACCAGGCTATCAACATCCAGTTCGCTGTCGGGTTGGGGCGAAATATTGAGATAAGCCGCACCATTTATATCAATGCTCACAATGATCGGTTCAGGGCTATTTACATCGAGTGGGTTTGCGGGCGCAATCGGTAAATCAACCTCAACGCCCTGCTTTAGTAATGGGGCAGTCACCATAAAAATAATCAGCAATACCAACATTACGTCGATATAGGGTACGACATTTATTTCAGATACCGAGCGCCGACGAGATCCGCTTTTAGCGCGACTCATAGTTTTTGAACTCGTATTTTCAGATTAAGGGATTTGTTATCCATGAAAGACATTTTAACGTTGAGCCTGTACCTGGCGTTGTAAAATCCCTGTAAACTCTTCGAGGAAGTTTTCGTAGCGGATAATCATGGCATCGACTTCAGCCGCAAATTTGTTGTAGGCGATTACTGCAGGTATCGCCGCTAATAAGCCCATTGCTGTTGCTATCAATGCTTCTGAAATGCCAGGAGCAACCATTGCAAGCGTTGCCTGTTGGACTCCAGCCAAAGCACGGAAGGATTCCATAATCCCCCAAACAGTTCCAAACAATCCAATATAGGGACTGACTGAACCTACGGTTGCCAGAAAAGGGAGATTGTTTTCGAGTAGCTCAACTTCCCGTGACATCGACACTTTCATTGCGCGATTGGCGGCATTAACCACCGAGGGGTTATCAAGCTCGGCTTTACGAGCGCGAGCAAATTCACGGAAGCCATTTTCAAAAACCGCTTCAAGCCCAAATCTTTTTTCCTGTCGCACACTTAACTGAGCAAACAGGTCACTAAGATTAATTCCCGACCAGAATCGCCCTTCGAAAGACTTAGCTTCGGCCCTGGATTGCTTAAGATAGTTTCGCTTGACGAACATAAGTGCCCAGGAAAAGACCGATGCCATGAGCAAAATCAGCATAACCAGTTGAACTGGCAAACTGGCATTGGCTATCAAGGACAGTATGGATTGATCACTCATATTAATGCCTGCCAGTGAATTAGGTTAGGTTTCGAAATGATCCTAAAATTTAAGATCGCTTTAGCCAAATTGGTAAATCGACTCATCAATTATTTTCTCCCAGATCAATTTCAGTCTGACCTGATGGTTTAAATCCAAAATATGCGATTGCTCGGGAAGTCACCATGCGACCTCTTGGAGTTCGCATCATAAACCCCTGTTGAATCAGGAATGGTTCTATAACATCTTCGATGGTTCCACGCTCTTCACCGATTGCTGCAGCCAAACTCTCGACGCCGACTGGCCCTCCATCGAACTTCTCTATCAGGGCCAGAATCAATCTTCGATCCATATGATCAAGGCCATTTTTATCAACCTTAAGCATATTGAGCGCGGCCAAAGCTATATCTGCTGTGATCACACCATCCCCTTTTACTTCGGCATAATCCCGCGCTCGTCGTAACAACCGATTTGCAATCCGAGGGGTGCCTCTAGAACGTCCCGCTATTTCTCGCGCGCCCGCTTCTTCAATGCTAATTCCTAACAGGTCAGCCGATCGAAGGATAATGGTGCACAAATCATCGCTATTATAAAATTCTAGGCGCTGCACAATACCAAAGCGATCACGAAGTGGTGACGTCAGTAATCCTGCACGGGTCGTAGCCCCTACCAAGGTAAAAGGTGGCAAATCCAGCTTGATCGACCGGGCTGCTGGCCCGTCTCCAATCATGATATCGAGTTGATAATCTTCCATTGCAGGATATAAAATTTCTTCAATGGCAGGACTGAGTCGATGAATCTCATCGATGAAGAGAACATCATGCGTTTCCAGATTCGTTAAAATCGCGGCAAGGTCTCCGGCCTTTTCAAGCACTGGACCCGAAGTCTGGCGCAGGCTTACATTCATTTCATTCGCTATGATATGGGATAGCGTGGTTTTGCCCAGTCCCGGTGGGCCGAAGATCAATACATGATCTAAAGCTTCTTGCCGATTTCTGGCGGCCTGCACGAATATTTCCATCTGCTCACAGACTTCAGCCTGCCCGATATATTCGGACAGGAACTTAGGACGAAGCGCTCGATCATGAACTAGCTCATCATTTCCAGCTTCTGCACTGATAAGTCGACTGTCGCTCATTATCGTGATGACCTTTGCAAAGACTTTCTTATTAAATCGGCTGAACCCGTATCAGAACTGCTATCAGCAAGCGCCTGTCTAACCATTCTTTCAGCTTCTAATGGTTTATATCCGAGTGCCTGCAAGGCCTCTATGGCCTCATTTTTTACCGAACGACTACTCACACCCGGTGAACTGGAAAGGATTGTACTTTCGCCACTTCCCCATTCTTCGATGCGATCACGCATTTCAATGATTAATCTTTCGGCGGTCTTTTTCCCGACGCCGGGCAGTCGAGTCAATGAAGCTACGTCATTTTGCGAAACACAAATGGCAAAATCACGATGGCTTATCCCCGACAAAATAGTGAGTGCCAGTTTTGGTCCGACACCATTAACTTTAATCAATTGCCGAAACAACTGTCGCTCCTGCTCACTGATAAAACCAACCAGTGAATGGGCGTCATCGCGTATTATAAGATGTGTCCAGATCGAAACCGGCTCACCTGTTTCAGGCAAATCATAATAAGTCGTCATAGATACATCGGCTTCATATCCGACACCATGACAATCGACCAATATATGAGGCGCTTTTTTTATTGCCAATATGCCGGTTAATCGACTAATCATCTGCGTCTGCTCCTACGTTTTTTAAGACTTGCTGCATCCAGGCCGGTCTTCAGTCCAGTTGAATAATGTTGAGCGTGACAAATTGCAATTGCGAGTCCATCACTTTCATCGCTTTGCAATTTATTTTTGAGACCCAGTAGTCTTATTACCATGTGTTGAACTTGTTCCTTGCTAGCAGCACCTGTGCCAACAATAGCCAATTTTACTTCTCTCGGTGCGTACTCCGCAATTTCAAGCCCTCCTCGATATCCTGCACAAATTGCCGCCCCACGTGCCTGTCCCAACTTTAGGGCAGAATCAGCGTTGCGATTCATAAAGACAGTTTCGATGCCCATTTGTTCAGGCTTAAAGGAATCGACGATTTCTTCTACGGCCGAAAAAATATATCCAAGACGCTCAGGAAGACTGTCCCCAGCTATTTTGATATGGCCACTATCGACGTATCGAATACGGTCGGGTTGATTGTCAACCAGACCATATCCAGTAATCCGGGATCCAGGATCGATACCAAGAATAATCACAGCCAGGGTTTCGATTCGGAATTATTAATCGTAAATCTCGTCAGGAAAATCGGCATTGTGGTACACCTCCTGAACATCGTCAGACAATTCCAGCAGATCAACCAGGCGCATGACCTTTTCTGCATCTTCGAGGTTTAACTCGGTATTAGCCGCAGCGCGCATAGTCAAATCCGATTCTTCGGGCTCGAGTCCTGCGTCAGTCATGGCCTGCTTGACCGAAAAATAATCTTCCGCACTCGTTATTACTTCAATGCTGCCATCATCGCTAACAATGACATCTTCAGCACCCGCTTCAAGCGCGGCTTCCATAACATCATCCTCGTCATGCTCTGGTGAATAAACGAGCACGCCAAGACTTGTAAACATGTAGGCAACCGATCCACTTTGACCGAGATTGCCGCCAGATTTGCTAAAAGCGTGGCGTACTTCAGCAACCGTCCGATTACGATTATCTGAAAAGCAATCCACAATAACTGCAATGCCTAAAGGTCCGTAACCTTCATAACGAATTTCTTCATAATCGGCTCCATCGAGGTCACCCGCGCCGCGCTTAACGGCCCGTTCTATCGGATCCTTGGGAACGGATTGGGACTTGGCTTTTTCGATTGCAGTTCGAAGAGAGGGATTTGAATCGACATCCGAACCACCGGCTTTTGCGGCAACAACAATCTCACGAATTAACCGTGTAAACAGTTTACCGCGTTTGGCATCCTGTGCTTTTTTGCGATGTTGAATATTAGCCCATTTGCTATGTCCTGCCACAATTACACCCTCGTAGAAAATTGAGACTATATTAGCATTTTCGTTCAGGCAGGGACATTTGAGAGCCTTCGAATTTTGTTAATTCGAGGTAAAAACTAAAGACTGGAATTTACCTTTACCAACCGGGTGGTAATTTTTTCTCAATAGTGATGTGTTTGCCCTCAATTGAGATATAACCACCCGTTTTCAGTTCTTTCAGTATTCGGTGCACCATCTCTCGAGTCGCTCCAACTCGACTGGCAATATCCTGCTGAGTCAGTTTTTCAGTGACCAGTTTTTCGCCAACTTCAGCCGCATGTTTATAGAGAACCCGAACAACCCTGTTATAGACATCTTCAAGAGCAAGACTACTGACTTCCTCGGTAAGATCCTGAATGCGGTGAATGAGCAAATCAATAATCTGCATACTGACAGTTGACTTAGTTAGTAGCGTATCAATGAACACCTGTCGGGAAATGACGCCGAAGGTCGATTCTTCTGTCGTGATGATACTGGCCAGTCTTGGTATGCCGCCAAGGGGCGCAAGTTCTCCAAATGACTCGCCTTCGGTAAGGGTATTAATAATAATTTCCTTACCCTTGTCATTTTGCAGAAAAACATCAACTTTCCCTTCGATGATGACGTAAAACGAATCTGTATCATCACCCTGACTTACAATAACCGTATTTTTCGGGAAGGCACGAATAACAGCCTGGCTCGCAACAGCATCAATGTCAGCGTGATCCATGCCAACAAATAGGGATGTTTTTCGAAGCGTGTCTAGCAAGCCGCTCATAGCCTATTACTCCAGTGGTTAAAACTCAACATTACCAAAAAGTGAAGATCGATCAAGTTAAATACGACTACAGGGTCAATATAAGTGATTGGCCGGTCATCGACACGGGTTGATCGAGTCCCATTAATTCTAAAACGGTCGGGGCCACCGCTGAAAGATTACCCTTATCTCGAAGCGTAACAACCCGATCATCAATAACCAGACAGGGAACCGGATGTTGTGAATGCTGGGTATGCGGTTTCCCGGTTACTGGATCGACCATTTCATCACAGTTACCATGATCTGCGGTCAATATAATGGAATATCCTAGTGACAAGGCCTGATCCAGCACTTCACCCACTTCTTTATCAAGTACCTCTACCGCTTTTATTATAGCGCACTGTACAGCGGTATGACCCACCATATCGCCATTCGCAAAATTGACAACAAGAAACGAATATTGCATGGAGTGAAGGGCCAACTTCATCACTTCGGCGACTTCTGCCGCACTCATTTCAGGCTGTAAATCGTAAGTAGCGACCCTGGGTGAATTGATTAATTCACGGTCTTCCCCTTCATAAGGTTCCTCTTTGCCACCATTAAAGAAAAAAGTGACATGCGGATACTTTTCGGTTTCTGAACAGTGCAACTGCCTGAAGCCCGACTGACTCACAATAGCCGACAAAGTTGTCTCTGGGCGCTGAGGTTGAAAAGCGATAGGAGCCCCTAGTTTTTCTTCGTAAAGGGTCATGCAGGTAATCGATAAGGGTTCAAACCCCTGGCCTCGTTCAAAACCGTCAAACGTTTTATTATTTAACGCACGGGCAAGTTGTCGGACGCGGTCATTCCTGAAATTAAAGAGAATGATGGGATCACCATATTGAATAGCGTGCCCACCCTCGATAAAAACAGGTTGGATAAACTCATCCTGGATACCTTCCTGATATTGTTCCTGTAACGCATCCATCACAGTGACAGCTGATCGGCTCCCGGCATTAAACATGGCATCCCAGGCTTTCTTCACTCGATCCCAACGATTGTCTCGATCCATCGCAAAGTAACGTCCAATGACCGTTGAAATTTGTCCCTGTGCAGCAGCCAGAGCCTTTTCAAGGTCGCTTAAATACTCGACGGCAACTTCTGGCGCGGTATCACGACCATCGGTAATCATGTGTAAGTTAGGTCTTGCACCCTTTAACTCACAGAGTTTAATCAGCGCCTTAACATGATCAATATGACTGTGCACACCGCCATCCGAAACAAGACCAATCAAATGTAGAGGTCGTTGCTGGTTCGAAGCTAGCTCAACGGCTTCACACAGGGCCTGATTACTAAAAAAGCTGCCATCTTTAATGGAGTCATCGATTCGAACCAGATCCTGCTTAACAATACAACCGCTGCCCAGGGTCATATGGCCCACTTCAGAATTACCCATTTGTCCCAAAGGTAAACCAACACCGCGGCCAGAAGCCTCCAGCGCAGCCATTGAGTAACTTGAAAAATATCGGTCAAAATTAGGTGTGTTTGCTAACTTAACAGCATTAAATTCAGTAGCAGGATTTAAACCGAAGCCATCAAGAATGACCAACAAAACCGGCTTTCCAGCTAACTCAGAGTGTCCTTTCATTGTTTCAAAGAATAATTGCGGGGCAGCAATGATACGCTAATTATTAACAGTGGTTAAGCCAACAGGCACAGCGATCTCGGCTTGAATTAAGACTCATTAAAATTAATAGCCCAACCTGGTCGAGAAACAGGACAGCTAATCATTTATACTTTAAATTGTCCCAAAATTTGTTCCAGCTTTTTAGACAGAGAGTTAACCTGCTGACTCATATCGGTAATCGAATTAGCACTATTAGAGGTGTGTGCAGACAAATCTTTTATCGATAACATATTGCTATTCACTTGAGCAGCAGTAGAGCCTTGAGCATCAGTAGAGATCGCAATTTGACGGTTCATCTCGAGCATTCCCTGGACCGTTTGATTGATTTTGACCAGCGCATCACCAGCAAGTGTTGCGTGTTCCAGGCTTTGCAGAGCCTGTTGCTGTCCATTATTCATGACCTCGACCGCCTGGCCCGACTCCTCTTGCAATCTTTCGATCATGGCATGGATTTCCTCCGTGGACTCCTGTGTCTTCGAAGCAAGATTTCGTACCTCGTCGGCGACTACCGCAAACCCTCGACCCTGCTCTCCCGCCCTGGCTGCTTCAATCGCCGCATTTAGCGCCAACAAATTGGTTTGTTCAGCAATACCTCTAATGACTCCGACAACCCCACCAATTGAATCAACATCGTTTACTAGCCGGCTAATCACTACGACAGCATTCCCTACATCTTGCGATAGCTGACTACTCGATGACAGTGATTGATCAACAACACTTTTACCGGTCGCAGCCGTCTCGCTAGTTTGCTCGGCCAGTTCCGCTGCTTGAACTGTGCTATCAACAACACTCTTAACTTGCGACGACATATCTTCAATTGAAGCAAACACCTGATCGATCTGATGGGATTGATTCTTAATGTCGGAATTTGTATTGGTAGCGACCTGATCCATTTGCTGAGCCGAAACAGTGAGTTCTCTTGCGCAATCCGATACTTCCAGAACGACTGATCGAACTTTGTCGGAAAACTGGTTAAAAGCGGCCGCAAGTTGACCAATTTCATCGCCAGATTTAACTTTTAATAAACGGGTAAGATCACCTTCACCGGCGGCCACATCCTGCAGTGCATCAACCATTTCATTGAGTGGATTACAGACCTGGCGGGATATTAGCAACGCAATAATACCAAACAATCCTACGCCAACCAGGGCCATAACCGATTGCAGCGCGATACTTGCAGCGGCTTCAGTTAATAAGTTTTTACTTTTGCTTTCCATAATTTCGGATTGCGATAAAACCATATCATCGACCAAAACCTGTAGTTTCCCCAATGACGGCATTAAATCAGTATCGAGGATATTGAGTGCCACATCACGGTGTTCCCAACTTTTATCAGAAAATAAATTACCTTCATAAAGCTGATACTGCGCAAACTCAGCAACAATTTGAGCAATACTTTGATTGAGTTGTGAATCTGATGAATTTTGGCCAAACTCTCTTAATAACAAAAGGCTTTCCCCTGCTTGGTAAGACGCATTTTGATAATCGATTCGTTGCTGATCATTTCGAGTGAATAAAAATGTCGCTAACGATGTCGTTGATTTTCCAAGAAAGCCATTAAATTCATGTAACATCAATACCAGAGGCTGCGACTCTTCAATCAGCGAAGTAACCGTATTTTGGCTTCGATAAAGATTGCTAACCGAAGCGCCTGCGTTGACCAGTGCAATGGCCAACAAGGCTAGATATCCTAGCCAAATTTTATGTTTTAGCGAAAGTTTAGTCATGATTACCGATTTCAATAAAGCGCATACTGAATATAGTCGGCATTTTCAATAGAACCTTTAACAATTATACTTGTCGTCTTCGAATAAACTTGAAAACCTGTATTTTGTAAAATCAAGCCTGCAAATCTATCAATGTACCTATTCTTTCATTATCGGACTGAAGGGCACGTGCATTGGTATTAACATGGTTCACAATTTCTAATTGATCGATTAACGCTCTTAATTTCCCTAAGCCAGCGTCGCTTGTTTCACCCGTGTTTTTCGCGATCTCAGTTGCACTTTTTTCAAATTGGCCTAATTGTTGTGACAGGCCCGTTGTAGCATTGCCTCTCGCTGACGAATAACTTGAGTTTGAAGAGTAGGTATTGGAGATGTTCATAATTTGATCTTATAGAGCTACGGTC
>JBLIOG010000071.1:0-16258 GCA_047639625.1 Gammaproteobacteria bacterium | reverse complement strand
TTTCCATTTTCTACTGTTTTATCAGCCACCTTTGCTTCCTCGTCTAGCGAAAAGGTATACTGGAATCCGGAACAGCCACCACCGTACACCGATACCCGTAGTTTTAAATTCGGGTTACTTTCTTCTTCTAAAATACTGCGTAACTTTTTAGCAGCCGAGTCACTAAAATCAAGCACTGTGCTATTAGCAGTCTGTATTGCCATTCCAAAATTGGCGTCAATTGTGATGTTCATTTTTTATCGTACCGTAAGTTTAAAATTAGCAGTTATCACTGCAAAATTAGTAATAATTAAAGCCATCTAGCTATCGGCTATCGGCGCTTTGTCAGCGTTTGATTTAATTGACTTGTTTTCAAGACGCTTAGGAGAATTGGCATCATGTGGTTGATGAACCAATCCACCATTAACTTCTGCACCAATCGCCATTTCAATTAAATTGTAATAAACACTTCCTTTAATGCGAGACTTTGGAGCGAGCTCAACTCGAATTGAACCATAGACATCTCCAACAATCTCACCATTTAATACCATATTGGGGACTTTTACTTCACCTTCAATACGTCCAAACTCACTTAAAATCAAAATTGCGGTACTACCTTCTGCCGCAACCACATTACCGGTAATTTTACCGTCAACATGTAATCCGCCTAAAAACACTAAATTACCCGTGATTTCGGTACCTTCTCCGATGAGGGTATCGATTCTTGCCGAACTGAAGGATTTCTTTTTACCAAACATTATTATAGAGCCTCTGACAGAGTTCTTGACCAGGATATGGTCTCAGTAAACGATTTTACCTTTTTTGTCGAAGGATTGATTCCAATTTCGACTTCGAGCGGCGTAAATCCTGCTGGGAAAGTAATATCTTCTTCGAACACCTGAAAATATCGAAAAGAAAATTTAGTATTGATTCCAGTGTTTTCAAGCTTTAGGCTGGCAAGATTGATTTCACTGATCCCGTCGACCGTTTCTCCTCGAATCAACATGCTGATATTACCGCTGACCTTTTGATTACTCTTGCCACTTTTGGTGAGTACCAACTTATAATTGAACTGGTCCAGACCATTTTTCCGTTTAACAGAAAATGATTGCAAATTAACACCAAAGGCTGATTTTTTAGGTGAAACAATACCCTGATAAAAGACCAGTTCTTCTTTCTGCGCAAGCATTTCCTGCTGCAGTTTAATCAATGTCTGGTTAGCATTTTGATAGGCTGCTCGCTCAATATTGCTAATTTCTTCGAGCTGAGCATTTTTCCTTACCAGGTTCAAATTACGAGTTTTTAGCTCTGCAACTTTATTTAGAAAAACGTCCCGCTCCTGGGTCAAACGCTGTAAACCATAGTCCTGATATCCCCTGCCAATTTCGAAAAACAGCCCAAATAGCAGAAGTATCATGATTACGCCAAACCACAGTTTCGCGGGTCGGTAATGTGATACCTGAAATCCTTTATGGGTCTTTTTCAAGGCATCAACCCGGGTGCATTCAACCCTTTAGTTTCTTCCAGCCCACACATTAAGTTCATGTTTTGGATGGCCTGGCCCGCAGCACCTTTAACCAGATTATCAATCACCGATAACATAATAACTTTTCCACTTTCTGCCAGGTGGTGCATGCCCATACGACAGAAATTCGCCGATTTCACCGAACGGGTTTCCGGATGACTACCTTCAGGCATCACATCAACAAATGGCTCATCCTTATAATAACTTTCCAGGATCTCTTGAATATCATCTCGGTGATCTACCAAATCAGCATAAACAGTCGCATGAATGCCCCGAATCATCGGCATCATATGCGGTGTGAAAATAAGGTCGGCCTTAACGTTCTTAAGTTTTAATATTTCACGGATTTCAGGCAAATGTCGATGTCCACCAACATTATACGCTTTGACTGACTCTGTCGATTCACAAAATAGTGTCGCGACATTGGCACCACGACCTGCACCGCTGACGCCAGACTTACAATCAGCAATAATACTTTCTGGACGAATCAAACCATGTTCCAGCAAAGGTAACATAGCAAGAATAACTGAAGTGGGATAACACCCCGGATTAGCAACCAGATTAGCCTGCTTGATAGCGACTCGGTTTAATTCAGGCAGGCCATATACCGCAGATTCAACCAGATCCGGACAGGCATGTTCTGCGCCATACCATTTTTGCCAGACATCGATATCCTTGATCCGAAAATCGGCCGCCAAATCAATCACCTTGATGCCGGCGTCTAAAAGTGCCCTGGCCTGATGCATCGCTGTGGCATTTGGCGTTGCAAAAAAAACCAGATCACAATCACGATAGCTATCCAGTTCCGGGACTGTAAAGTTCAGATCGAGGATTCCGCGAAGGTTTGGATAAATTTCGGAAACAGAGGTTCCTTCATTCGACCGGGAAGTGACAACACTAACCTCAACATCTGGGTGAACAGCCAGCAATCGGAGTAATTCAACTCCGGTATAACCCGTTCCGCCAACGATCCCAACTTTGATCATTTTTAATCTGATTCCAATGTGTTTAAATTGAAGCTGGCATTATACATACAACCAATTCACAGGCCATTGCTGACACTCTCTAATAATGAAACCATCTTTAAAAATAACATTTCCTACAATATCGGTGCTCAATGATCTGGGTTAAGGCGCTGCACGTTGCATTCATGGTCGCCTGGTTTGCCGGTATATTTTATTTACCTCGCCTCTTCGTTAATTTGGCCATGACAAAGGACGCCGCAGTTGAAAAGCAATTACTAATCATGGCGCGTAAGTTGTACCGATTTATTACGCCCTGGATGGTGTTGACACTGGTTTTCGGAATTTGGCTTTTGATTGATTACGGCTGGCAGGCATATGCACAAACCTGGTGGCTAGGATTAAAACTGGGATTAATAGTGGCACTGATATTCTACCATTTTTACTGCGGGCGGCTCCTGCGCCAGTTTGAACAACAGTCAAATCAACACAGCCATATCTGGTTTCGCTGGTTCAATGAACTCCCGGTTTTACTCTTGTTCAGCATTATAATACTGGTGGTTGTTAAGCCTTTTTGAGCGGCCCGCAAAATTCGGTGATATAAAGACTACTCGAGTGATTACTTTCCAGCGCGAATAAGCCCGCCTAAACCGGCACGATTGAGATGATTTTGATACAACTCTATAACCTGGCCTGCATGGCTAAGGGACTTTGCCTGATTAAACAGTACCTCGAGGTCTTTGATAGCAAAGGACAGGATTATTTTTTTCGCTCGTAACAAACTACCAACACTCATCGATAGACTATCGATCCCAATACCCAGTAGCACCATAACTCCTAAAGGATCACCCGCCATCTCACCGCAGACGCTGATGGGGGTATTCGATCGTCTGGCGCCTTCGACAATATGCTGTATGGCCTTTAAAACGGCAGGATGCAATGATGAATAGAGGCCTGCGACATTTTCATTGTTTCGGTCCACAGCCAGTAGATACTGGGTTAAATCATTGGTGCCGATGGAGATGAAGTCGACCCGGCTACAAATATCTTCGATTTGATACACCGCAGAAGGTACTTCTATCATGGCACCTATTTTAGGCAGCTCGATGTCATGTCCCGCTTCTTCTGAGATCTCATCTCGAACCTGATTGATCAGCAACATTGATTCTTCAATTTCTAAAGCACCGCTTATCATCGGTAAAAGGATATGAAGATTGCCGTTTCCGATATTGGCTCGCATCATAGCGCGCACCTGAGTCAGGAATATTTCCGGATGATCCAACGTTATTCTGATTCCACGCCAGCCCAGAAAAGGATTATCTTCTTTAATTGGAAAATAACTAAGGGGTTTATCTCCGCCGACATCCAGTGTACGCAAAACCACTGGCATCTTGCCAAAAGTCTTTAAAACGTTTTGATAAATCAGAAACTGCTCCTCTTCACCGGGAAATCGATCGCGAATCTGAAAGGGAATTTCAGTTCGGTATAAACCAACACCTTCAGCTCCACTGCGTAACGACGGCGTATGATCTGCCATTAAACCCGAATTAACATAAAGGGTAATTTGATGATTGTCTGTTGTTATGGCAGGCACCTGTTTCAGGTTAAGAAGACCTTCTTCAATCACCTCCTCTTCCTGTAAGTACTTTTGATATTCTGCTAAAACACTATCGTTAGGATCGATGTAAGCAGTACCCGCATAACCATCAACAACAATCTGCAAGCCATCTATTTGCGTCACGGGCAAATTACTAACCCCCATGACGGCAGGAATACCAAGAGCGTGGGCTAAAATAGAAACGTGTGAGGAACCACTTCCATGCGCAGAAACGACGGCACATAAACAGTCAGAGGGTACATCTGCCAGGTCAGTCGCTGAAATTTCATCACCAACCAATACCGTTTTTTCAGGGAAATTAATATAAGGACTTTGTTCCAGCATGAGCTTTCTTAGCACTCTACGCCCAAGATCACGAATATCGCTAGCCCGTTCGGCAAGATACTCGTCATCCATATTTTCAAATACATGGGCATGATCAGCGATCGTATCGCGCCAACTAGCAGGCGCCCAACTGCCGTCATCAATGCGCTTGAGGGTATCGTCAATTAGGGAGCCACTATTGAGCATTTGGGCATAGGCAACAAACATCGAACATTCTTCTTCAGACAAGACCAGCCGAAGATGTTCGGCCTGATCATACAGGTCACCCTGAACACTCTTCACTGCCTCCAGAAATCCTGTCTTTTCTTTAGGTTGATCGTTGGTTTTTTTATCTGGCACGGACTCAAGATTGACACCACGATTCAGAACCAGCGCTTCACCAATCGCCATTCCGGGAGCGCCGGCCACACCTTTGACAACATGGGTAATCGATTCCTGCCGGAGTTGACCAATCATCTTAAATCGGCCATGACTTTCAGCATGTTCAATCGAAGTTGCCAGTTGAGCTGCCAGGGTAGTCAGAAATGCTTCGTCATCTTCGTTGAACGGCAAATCTCTTCGCTGTATAACAATGACGCCAAGAACGTTCCGATGGGCAACAACAGGAACCCCTAGAAAGATAGGGAAATCAGCCTCACCCGATTCAGGAATCAAAATGAATTCCTTATGTTCGTCGGCCCGGAGTAGATTTACAGGTTCAGCCCTGGAGGCAATATTGCCGATAATACCCTGCCCAAATTCTCTTTTAACCTGGCCGATAATACCTGGATTTAGACCTTCACATGATTTTAATACCAGAACCTCTGGCGCATCATCCGAAGTAAGAAAAATTGAACAGGCCTCAGCATTAAGATCCTCAATAAGACCCATAGATATAATATCCAACGCACGCTCTATGTCAGGCGCGCGGTCAACAGCCTGGATCATGCGTTGTAATCTGTGAATCATCGATGGCACTCGAAAGTTTCTCCTGTCGTTTTGTTTGAGGAATAAATCATTACAGACCGCAGCGCATTTTCGACCAAACAAATCTGATAGCGTTCAGTCACTTTAAAGAGTGCAGGTTTCAGACACTTTTATTAGCGCCTGGATCTAAGTTTACAAACTTTGCCCTTGTTCTTCGATTTGCTCATCACCCCGGTTACAGGGCAGGCCCGTTTGCAATTGGCCTAATGCACAGCGATAAACACGCCGCTTAAAGGCGACAACTTTATTGGCAGGATACCAGTAATCTACCCAACACCAGTCATCAAATTCCGGCGTACCGCTGACAGCAAGGTCAAAATCATCTTCACCACCTGTCAATTTCAGTAAATACCAAAGTTGTTTTTGCCCAATACAAAGAGGTTCAGATCTTTTTCGAATTAACCGTTTGGGTAATTTATATCTCAACCAACTATTGGTAGACGCCAGGACTTCTACGTGCTGACTTCTCAGGCCAGTTTCCTCCCACAGCTCACGATACATGGCTTCAGTAGGATCTTCCTTTTCTGAGATTCCACCCTGCGGAAATTGCCAGGCATCCTGTCCAACTCGTCTCGCCCACATGACCTGCGACTTCTCGTTGCACAATACAATACCTACATTGGCACGATAACCATCGACATCAATCACTTCCCGGCACCCATTGATCTGATTTAAACTTCATACCCTGATTCTGACACAGACAATTCCTATACAGCAACCCATGGCACTGGCTATATTTGATCTTGACCACACACTGATTGACGGCGATAGCGATTATCTGTGGGGTGAATACATGGTAGAGAACAATCTGGTCAATGCCGAAGAGTATCGACAACGTGACAAATCTTTTAATCTGGTTGACCCGCGTGGCACACTAGATAACGATACCTATCTGCATTTTTCACTGCAACCGCTTACCCAATATTCCACCGCGCAGCTCTATGAATGGCGAGCAGACTATGTTGACAAGTGGATAAAACCTTTGATTGTCAAAGGTGCAAAATCATTACTCCACTCACATCGCGAGCGCGGGGATATTTTATTAATCATTAGCGCGACAAATTTTTTCATTACCGAACCCATTGCAACCTTGCTGGGTGTTCCGCATTTGTTATCCACTCATCCCGAGATCATCAATAATCGCTATACGGGACGCTACCACCTACCTGCAACTTTCAGGGAAGGCAAAATAACCGCGTTGAATCTCTGGATGAAAGACCATAGTTACGATCTTATAGGAAGTAGCTTTTATAGCGACTCGATTAATGACCTGCCTCTATTGAACGAGGTCGAATTCCCGATTACCGTCAATCCAGACGACGAATTAAAGGCCATTGCGCTGTCCCGTAACTGGCCAATCCTGGATCTCAATATCACTAAATAAATCGTAACTGCAATCAATAGTACCAGGCTGCTTCCATCTGGATAAAATCATCGTCACTAAATGCCTGCAGCGGATCATCAGGGTCGATCCGAGAAAAAGTCTGTAGCTCGAGACTCAGCTTTAAATTATCACCAACCCGACGACTCCCTTCTACGCGAAAAGACTGACTTCCGTTATCGGTATCGAAAAATAGACCCGCCAATATTTCACTACTTTTCTCATCATTAAAGGCAAAACGTCCTCCCACAAACAAATCACGATCAAATACACCGCGTTCGCCGTCACGCCGACTATCGTAAGAAAACTCAACAATACTGCCCAGATCTACATCGGATTCATTGATCCCGTAAAAGGTATATTCAAAGCCATAAGTAAAAGCATTGTAATCACCCGCGCGTTGATTACGATGAATGAGTTCCAGCTTCCAGATCCAGTTTTCATAAATCAGTAAGGCATCGATACCGAACTGAGTCATTTGCCCGTAATAAGGCACTAAGACTGTTATATTATTTGCGGTTCTCGGGATAAAAACAGGATCCCGATTGGTGCCATCAAACCACGATAGCCCCAAATCAAGATCACCGAAGGTTTGAGAATATCGCATCGCCAGATCAATATGCTTTTCTTCATCGCTGGATTCAAACTCAGCCAGATCAGCATCAACAACAAGGGGATGCCTTAATCGACCTTCTTCGGCATAAAAACTTCGCTCGCGAAACCCCGGAAGAATCAGTAAATCAACTACGCCCCAGTCTTCGTAACGTTTCCAGTGAATCATCGGCTGACCAAGTTTGTCCTCGCCATCGACCCCCTCAACCGCGTCTACCTGATTGATAACATCAACGAGGTGTTGAGATTCGGTAACACCCCAGAACATCGTATTAAAACCTACGCGCCATTCGCTATCACCATCAAGATGTAACCACATCAACTCACGAACATCGACATGTTGACGTTCGTCGTCCTTACCGTCTGCACGAAAAAATAATTCCGCGCTCCAGTTATCATCGCCATCATTCCAGTCGCCCTGCCACCTGGGTTTAAACGATAAAGTCAGGTTGGCATCAAATTGATTTTCAAACTGAGCGTCATTTGGAAACACCGCAGCTTCGACAGCCAGATATCCCGAAAAATCGGTGGCTAACAAAGGCCCCGAAACAACGAGGCTGACCAGCGTAAACAGAGAAAGCTTTTTCACCGTTACTTTAGACGTTTGAGGGCCTGAGAACGAAAATCACGATCCGATAAACCAGTCTGGAATTTATAGTCGCTCCAGGTCAATAAAGTACTTTTGCCATTCTGGTGATTGACCATATTCATTTTCCCAGGACGCCAGTAATGATCCAGGTATTGTTGAAAGTCACTTGCTTCGAGCGTCTTTAATAATGACTTTTTTCGATCATAGAATTCAGCTTTAACCATTCTATAACCTTCCTGATCGAGCCAGGCGATTTGGCGGGTATAACCAGAGTGCTTATAGGCCGGAAAACGCTCAATGACATAACATTGCAAACTACCGCAGGCTTCATCGCGCAGATATTTGTATGTATATTTTTCGACTTCCTGAGACCCCAGGTCTTCAAAGGCAAAGGTACTGCCCATAAAAGGACCCGATTTATTTCTTGAACTAATGCGTTTTACCTTTTTCAGTGCCGGCAGATAAAGCCATTGATCGTCAGCGTCCAGTCCGTGAGAAAAGGTTAGCATCGCTGTGCCTTTAACATCGGCAGGCTCATCAAACTGCGAAAGACTTCTATCACCATCACCGTCCACCTCTAAGGTTTTTATGCGGATGATTCGAGTTGATGCATTGCCATTCTTCGATTTCAGAGTCATCTCCATATCAGCAGTGAAATCAACAAAACCTTTATCGTAAGCTTTCGCAGCTACGGCGATTTCGAGCCCTTTTTCTTCAGCCGTTTGAGCGCAAGCCTGCCCTGCCAATAAAGAAGAAAACAGCAGTGTTGATACAAATAGCTGTAATTTAAACATTTTTTGTCTCCTTGCGATCAAGCGCCATTAGGATTGGGGGTAAAAGTAAAAAGTCAGCGATAATCGCAAATACGATGGTCACTGCGGTCATAAGCGCCATATTTGAATTAAGCTGGAAAGCAGAAAAAGTTAGTACAAAAAAGCCGGCAATAAGAACGATACTGGTGACAACCAACGCAAGCCCTACTGTGTTAAAGGCATATCGCACCGCATCCTCTGAATTCAGGTTCTTTTCTCGCCGAGCTCTCAAATATTTACTGAGGAAATGGACAGTATCATCAACCACGATTCCCAGTGTCATGCCGGTAACAACCGACAATGCCAGACCAATCTGTCCCACCGCTATTCCCCAGGCACCGAAGGCCAGAGCTGCCGGTATCAGGTTTGGGATTAAACTAAGCAGCCCGATCTTGAAAGATCTCAGCGCAAAAACCAATATGATTGAAATCAGAATCAAAGCAACAGTGGTACCAAATAGCATGCTCTTAATGTTACGTTCACCAATATTACTGAACATGACAGTCGGACTGGCGCCTTCACTCTGCATCGATTCGGGAGCATTAACACGTAACCATTCCTGGGCACGTTCTTCAAGCGCAAGGACCGTTTTAGTCGTCATGTTACGCAACATAACGGTCATACGGGTCGCCGACTTGTCGACATTAATCTGATTATTTAAATCGAGTCCATAAGGCAATGACATTTCATACAACAATAAATACTGCGCTGCCAAGTCCCGCTGTTTCGGTAGTTGATACCAGGCTTCATCACCACCATGCATGCTCTTGTTGAGCCGCTTGAATATATCGGAAATCACATTGACATGAATAACTTCTGATTGCTCACGGTACCAGTTCGCAAAGTTTTCAACATTCTGCTGAAACTCCGGCTCACTGACCCCACCAGATTCACCCGATTCAAGTGAATAATCTACCAGATAAAGACCACTTAAATTCTTTGACGCAAAATCAGCATCGCGACGAAATTCAATTTTTGTACTGAAGTATTTTACAAAATCGTCATTCAATTCATTCTTAGGTACGAAAGAAATGAGCATCACACTCGCGATAGTCATGCCAATCAACAGTTTCCGACGGTTCGTAATCACAAATTCCGCAAAATTCGACATGGCTCGACTTGAAGCCGTTTCCTGAACCTTTTGCGAACCTGGCAGTAGCATCATGATGGCAGGCAAGAAGGTAACACTCAGGAAAAAGGCAACCATGACACCCATCGCCACGATATTTCCAAGGTCTCGAAATGGCGGTGCATCGGAGAAATTCATACTCATGAAACCGATCGCCGTAGTAACACTGGTCAGGAATACCGGTTGCATATTGATACGAATACTATCGACCATCGCATCATGCTTACTCACCCCCCGGCGCATCGCCAGCACATAGTTCATAAGAACGTGGACACTGTCCGCAATCGCCATGGTGGGAATAATCATAATGGCTGAAAATGAGGGCGGTGTTAACGCTATGCCAAACCAGCCTGCCATTCCCATAGCACCGACAATCGAGAAAATAATAATAGCCAGAGTTGTCAGCGTGCCTGAAAGTCCTTTCACCCAGAAAAACAAAACCACCGTGAAGACCAGCAGCATCAATGGAAATAAGGTCGACATATCGTATAGACTGGCCTCAGGAAAGGCCTGATTCATCATGATAATGCCCGTCAGGCGCACGCCAATATTGGGAAACTTTTCAATAAATTCAGATTTGAGTGCCCGAACGTATTCAACCACTTCCGGATTTTCAACAATAGGATCGACGCCTGGTAGCTCGATATTTATATTGACGCCGGTAACGTGGCCTTCAGCCGATATCAATCGATTAACCAGAACCGGTTCATTGATGGCAATTTTTCGTATCCGCTCCAGATCGGCCTTACTCAGTGACGACGGCTCATAGGCCAGATCTTCAACAATCAGATCGTCTCCCTCAGCGGCGGTATGCTGGTAGTTACTGAGTGATTCAACCCGGGTTGAATACGGTGTTTCCCATGATTTTTCTGTCAACCAGGCAACCGCTTCGAGCACCGGGACAGTAAAAACTTTTCCGTCTTCAGGTACCAGTAAGAACATTACATTGTCATTTTTTGCATAGGTATCCTGAAGGTTTTCGAAAGCAACCAACTGCGGGTTTTCTTCTCCAAAAAACACCCTGTAATCATTGGTAAAGGTTAAATGCTGAGCGCCACTCCCCATCGCCAAAACAACAAAAATACTGGCGATTATGGTAAGAAAGCGATGTCTTAGTATAAATTCGGCGTATCTCTGGGCCATTCCTATTCGTCCTGGTTATCTTGAATTCGTAATAACTGTAAATATCGGGTGAGACCCAATCCACAGTGATGAAGCTTATCGAGGCTTTGCCCCACTTTGGCAGCGTTCAAACAACCTTCCAAAGTCGCGGCCATAGTGATCGCGAGTGAATAAGGATCAATGCCATCAATAATAAGTTGGTTTTCCTGAGCTTTTCTTAAGACCCCAGCAATAGCTTCGTACCATTGTTCATAAATATTGATTAAACGGACCCGAAAGCCTTCATCGATGGGCGCCATTTCCTGAGCTAGACTGGTCAAAGGACAGCCCAGCTCAATATCGGTCATAGAGAAAGTTTCACCTGTCATTCGGATCATTTCGATAAACCCTTCAATCGGATCATCGAACTGTTCAATCGGGGCAATAAAACTGAGGCGAATTCGAGCCGCGATAACTTCATCAATAACGGCATAACCGAGCTCAGTCTTATTTGGAAAGTGATGATAGAGGGCTCCTTTGGTCACGCCTGCGCGCGCCAAAATATGGCTCAAGCTCGCAGCTTGGAATCCATTGGCATGAATTTCACGATACGCCGCATTTAATATTTTAGTCCGTGTATCTGGAATGTCGTCACTAAGCGGACGCCACCAATAGACTTCTACATCTTTTAAATTATCCAAAATTAATAACCATACCGACCGGTTTGTATTTATAATACCGACTGGTATGTATGTCAAGCCAAAGTTTGAAAAAGGATGGTTCATTACCGACCACCGAATACCAGCCACAATTTACTGACACTAATCTTAATCATTCAATGCCCATACGTAAAATGTACCTATGGACGATCTCGTATTGGGATGGAATAAGACTAAGAGAACATTGCGATTTTTCAAAAATGAAGGGAAAACCCATATGTAAAATTTTTAAAGCAGCCCGTCACGATGCCTCTTGATAAAGATTCTGTAGGCTATTTCAAATCACTGGCTGAAGAATCAGGCATAACTTATCAAAATCTTATAAATCTATATTTAAGAGATTATGCAACTGAAGAACGAAAGTGGAATATGAAATGGCGTTAAATTAATAACGTCCGGCTGATCGCTAAAGCCCCCATGCGAAGCGACATAAAATAAAACGCCTGGCGATAAGGTAAATTTTTTAGTTAGACGTATTTCGTTGCCGGCTGATAAGCCCCATCAATACCGCAACCAATCGAGCCGCCACTAAAGCCCCACGACCCCCTATATCGGCGCTTGGCATCAACTCAGCTAAATTAAACCCAACCAGATTAGCTCTACCAGCAACTGCCTCCAGAATGTCGAGCATTTGCCAGTAGCTGAATCCACCGGGGGCAGGCCCTATAACGGACGGAACTACAGCCGGATCCATGACATCAATATCAAGTGCAATATAGAGATTACAACCTGGAGGTATAGCTTCAACTAAAGGCTGAATCCCATCTTTAACAACTGAGCGCATCGGAAAAAACTCAACACCCCAATCAAGCGCATCCTGGCGATCACTCGGCCGCGCACTACCGATTCCACGTGCTCCAACCTGAATAATATTCTTGACCCAATCCATTTCAGACGCGCGCCGCATATTGCTTGACAACCCCATCGTCTCGCCGTTGACGTTATCACGCCAGTCGATGTGCGCATCGAGTTGCAGAATAGTAACAGGGCTGTGTGATTCATAGGCCTGCAAAATGGGGATCGGAATTGAATCGTCACCACCCAGAATGACAGGAACGGCACCGAGTGATAATATTTTTTGAACTTGACCTTTGATCTGATGACGATTGGCTGCAAAGTCAGACTCATCATATTCAAGATCACCCCAATCAACTGCGGTGGTTTTTTCATCCAGCAAAAAGCCATCGATATCAAAATCGTGATGATTCAAAACACCAGGCCAGCCAAAGGCGGTCCGAATAGCAGCGGGCGCCTCGGCACAATAATTCCCAACGGTTAAATAAGGCGTTGCCGATGGCACACCCAACACGACGATATCAGCTTCGTTCGTGTCTTCTGGCGTTTTAAAAGGCACATCGAAAAATCCCCCCGTGAGTTCGCCACCGAACATCGATTTCATTTTTGGAATTTCGTTTGACATGATTCGAATCAAAGCTCGTCTGTTAGTAAAGTTAGATCAAATACTCTAAACCAAAACTAACCACATGAATAATTTAATCCAACCCGTCTCATTCATCCCTGATAGGAATGCCCAGTCTACGGAAAACTACTCTCTTCTAAAAGCATTCGAAACGGTGGAATAGTTCGTACTATTGGGTAAGTCTATGGTATTTAAATGCTCTAATAATATTAGGAAACTCAGGTAAAAGAGCTAACAATTCGAAAAAAATCGATTTAATAATCGCTAGGTTTTGTGTTAAAAGTAAAAATAACAATACTTTTTACTGATAGAAACTTTGTGCCCATCACTGAGTACCCTGGTTTTATTACAGCTAAGGGAAAAGTTTAACCTCAAGATCAAATGGGTCCCATCGAATATGTAAATAGTAGCGCTCCTGATCCGATAGGAACCTTTGCCAAAAATCAAAGACAGGAGCCTGACTTTTCTAGCGTTTAACAATTACTGAAACTTAACATCATTTATCTGATCTGGAATGACCTGAGCCAAA
Source organism: Gammaproteobacteria bacterium (assembly GCA_047639625.1). Taxonomy (GTDB): domain Bacteria; phylum Pseudomonadota; class Gammaproteobacteria. The sequence goes on along the minus strand of JBLIOG010000071.1, from coordinate 2,592 downwards.
TCTTATATTTTACTTGAAGCTCTAACAGCAATTGACTGTTCTTAACGATAAACCTACTCTCACTCAAATCTTACACTTCGTTTCTTAGCAAACAAATAGGCTCCGAGGGGACGCTTCCGATGAATCTTAACGAATATGCTGATTTTGATGGCCTTGGCCTAGCTGAGCTTGTAAAAAAACGTGAAGTCTCACCCAGCGAGCTAGCGCAAATCGCAAAACTGGCTATCGAAAAAGCAAACCCCATTGCCCAGGCTGTGGTCGAAACCTATCCCGATCGAATCGACGAGCTCGAAGAGTCTGACATTGCGGGTGGCCCATTTTGTGGCGTTCATTTTTTGATCAAAGATACCGGTGGTCATGAGAAAGGACGTAAAATAGAATTCGGATCGCGTCTCTGCGAGGGAATGCGGGCCGAGTTTGACACCAATTTATTCAAGCTACTCAAAGCCTCTAGGGTCAATATTATTGGTCGCTCCAATACACCGGAATATTCAATCGCTGGTTCGGCTGAGAACAAACTTTACGGTAACACCTCGACGCCTTGGCGCAAGGGTTACTCCGCCGGAGGCTCAACGGGCGGCGGCGCTGCAGCTGTTTCGGCTGGGATGGCGCCACTCACACATGGATCGGATATTGGCGGGTCGATCCGTCTTCCGGCCGCCTGGTGCGGTGGCGTTGGATTGAAACCGTCACGGGGTCGCATCTCCTTCGGGCCGGTGCTCGATGAAGTCGGATACGGTCTCGCGATGAACTTTGTATAATCAAAAACCATGCGCGATACCGCAGCCATGCTCGACTGCCTGAGCATCATGCAGCCAGGCGACCCGTTTGTTATCGCAAAACCAACAGAAACCTATCTAAGTTATGTCAACAAAAGACCGACACCGCTGCGCATCGCCTGGACCGCCAGTCCGCTGATGGATGCTCCGGTTGACTCTGAAATTGCTGCCGCAACCGAAGCAACGGCCAATATACTGACCGACATGGGACATCACGTCGAAGAAGCGGTATTTCCGTTCGATGGTGAACGCGCCGCGGAAGAAATGGCACATTTCTGATTCTTCGGCTTTGACAAACGCCTCGATGGCTACGCAAAGAAAATGAATCGCAGTATTGGTTCACACACGCTAGAACCTGTTGTCCTGGAAATTTATAAACTGGCGAAGACCATTGCCCCCCACCGCTTTCTCGACGGATTGGCATGGATCAATAGCGCGGGAAGAGATATCGGTACATTATTTAGTAACTATGATCTGCTATTGTCCCCATCGACAGCAGTAACCGCACCTCAACATGGAGTGCTCGGTCTCGATCACGAAGGGTTTGATCCCGTTGAATATTACGCCTATGGCGATCGCCCGATACAATTCAGTTTCCCGTTTAACGTGTCAGGTGCGCCCGCAATATCGCTACCACTGACTATGCATTCGAATGGTTTATCAATCGGCATCCAACTCGCAGGTCGCCCCGCCGAAGATCATGTGGTCATAGCACTAGAATCAGCGCTGGAAGAAGCTTTACCCTGGAATAAGCGAACACCACCCCTGCATGTGTCAAAGATGTAACCTTCGATTCGCTTTACAGGGCCAATCAACGTTATGGCATGAGCTGTTCCGTTTGTTATCCAGAATGATAGCTAGTTCTTCTTTTTGAGACACAGGTTTTTCCGGAAATGCTAACATTCTAAAATGGATTTTAATCACCTGGGAGCGAAGGGGTACCTTTTGACCCGCAATCAACTCAGAGGGTGTAAAAAAAATACCCCGCGCCCAACCAGCTCAATACAAGTAGCGACCAGGGAAGCCAATGCTGCCGATAAATAACCTGCTGCTCGATTTCGATGTCATCTTCTGTATTGCTGTTCTGTTGCACTTTCCTAAGTCGCTTATCCAACTCACGTGACTTGCTCTTTTGTTTTTTCTTGTACTGCTCTATACCCTTCTGAATGCCCTGCGCGATAAGCCGTGTTTGCTCCTTGCTTTGGGCCGGTCGTAGATTAGTCTTGGCAATTGCCATCGCCTCGCTCTGGGTTTCCGGTGATACGGTCTGCTTTTTCGAATATCGACTCATGTAATCATGACCCTGGACTGACGCTCTTGGATGGTATCGATCATTATACGGAGTTAAAGCCAGAGGTTAACTTAAAAGGTATCAGTTAAAAATTATTCCTCAAACATGGGATAGAAATCAAGGCATAAGACGCACCATGCTAAAATTCATCCATATCTAGAGCCTTGAATGTGCTAAAAACTTAAAACCTGTCTGGAGTCATTATTCATGCTGATACTTATTGGGAACTTGCCACGGGATGCTACTCTGGTCAAACTGGAAACAATTCTAGGGCGAGAGGATTTGAGAGTGAGATGCTCTTCGCACCGCGGAAAACGAAAAGATAAAAGCGAATATCATTGTGTATTAGTAAGCACTGAAAGCGAAGAAGTGGGTCACCACCTGATTGCTCAGATGGAAGGCCTGAAGTTAGGCAATAATAAATTAGACGCAAGGCAATATATCGATCGCGAAGAAATTCCGCACTGGCAGGGTGAGAACCGTCGTATCAAACAACTCAATTTGAACTAAAATTCTGGTCTT
>JBLIOG010000070.1:0-16308 GCA_047639625.1 Gammaproteobacteria bacterium | reverse complement strand
TCGCAGATTCCCCTAGAGGGGCCTACTGTTGGTGCACTTAGGCTTCCTTCAGACGGCTGGTCACCCAGACGCCCTTGCCCTCGGCTAGTACTTTTTAAAGGTTTCACTTATGATTGCTCACATTGATAAATACTTTCCAGATAATGTACAGGGGGACTTACACCCCATAAGATTGTGCCCATGCCGGGCACACACCAGGGCCTCAAATCGACCTCGCTACCGCTCAGCGATTTAGGCTGGCGTTAGGATAAATACAGAAAGAATAAAATATGGCACTAGCAAAAATAGTCTACGAAGAAAATTCTAGAATTTATACAAAATATGATCACCCTCAATCAGATGATTATTTAGAATATAAATCTAAGATTCAAATTAAAGACTCTGGTAAAGAACCCGTTACTATTAAAATAAAACTTGATGATCGTCAAGCAGCATTTGCTCCTATGCCACCTGAAGAACACTCAATCAAAGCCATAAATATTATAGAATTATATGTGAAGCTAAATCGCTGATTTAATAAATATGGCTATAAAATCAGATAAACAAATCCTCACAAGAACCTCAACCAGACCGCGGTACTATCGGGCCGCTCCGTTACTGCAAGTGGGCGGCCTGGTTAAGTTGGCGTTATATGCAAATCATAATTTAAAAATAATCATGGCAATCAGTGAATTTGAAGTAAAAAGATGTGAACGTGAACTTGAAAAGTTTCTTGTAGCTAAGAGACCGCCAGCACATGTACGCAACCAATTAGATTTTGGTTATCGCATCGAAAATCAAAGTGTAGAGCTAATTGAAATTCGGCCTGATTGGCGAGAGCCAGAAAAGAAAATGGAACAGCCTTTTGCCAAAGCTATGTATGTTAAAAATGAGAAACTCTGGAAAATATACCGGCAAGGCCAAGATTTAAAATGGCACAGTTACCAGCCCGCGCCAAGTGTGCAATATTTCGAAGAGTTTCTAACCATTGTCAGCGAGGATGCCAACGCTTGTTTTTTCGGGTAACTCAGCATATAACCGGGCGCATCAACCGGACTTGGTAAAGCTGTCATCTTTTTTGAAAAAACACTCAAAAAAGCTGCCAACCTTACCAAGCCGTTGTGCTTGGTGTTAGCAGTAAAAAACCGGAGTTAGTAGTAATGAATGACAACGACGAGGATTCCGATAAAGAACCTGACTGGATGAATCCCGCCAATGATCGAAAAACACCTTATTCGGAAGAAGAAATTGAAATTTTTGTTGATGGTTTTATTCTTGGTTTAGATGATCAAGAATGGATGGCAATGAAATCAGATTTAGGTGAAGAAAAAGCAAGAGAGAATATAAGGGCAGGTATTGTCAAGATGGACGAGAGAAATATAATAAATATTACCCCTAAGGGATCGGTACATTAAAGTACTGTCACGGTCTTTTGGCTGCTGCTAACAAGCAGCTGCACCAGACTTCGTGAGCTGGGCGTTATGGGATTGAGAAAATATCGAATTATCTGAATGCGGTGAAATAACAACCTTCAAACTAATATGGACTTAGGGCTAATGTTTAGAAGTTTTCAGCAACAACTAATAAATGTAGGTAAAGCCAAGATTAACTTAAAAATTGGTGGTAAAGGCCCAGCTTTGTTACTACTTCATGGTTTCCCATTAACGCATGTGCATTGGCATGCCATCGCCCCATTGCTTGAGTCACGATTCACACTGGTTATTCCAGATTTGCGTGGCTATGGAGATAGTATTGGGCCAAAACCAGACGCCGATCATAATAATTATTCGAAACGAACAATGGCTAATGACATGGTCGATGTCATGACGAACCTAGGTTTCAAACAATTCCGAGTAGCAGGGCATGACCGTGGAGCACGTGTTGCCTATCGATTAGCACTTGATCACCCAGAACGTGTTTCGCATTTGGCGAGTATTGATACTGTGCCTACATTGGATGTTTGGGAAGCAATGGATATGGAAGGCTCGATTGATGCTTTTCATTGGCCTTTTTTAGCCCAACCGCCTCCTATTCCCGAAAAAATGATTGGTGCCGATCCAGACTTTTTCTTGCACCATTTACTAGACCGTTGGGTAGGTACCGCTCCGCCACTTAGTACCTCCGCTATCTCAGAATACACGCATCATTTTCGAAAGGTTTCCGTCATCGAAGCAATGGTAGAAGATTATCGCGCAGGTGCAACAGTGGATCTACAGCACGACCAAAAGGATAGAGTGGATCAAAAGAAAATTAATTGTCCCGTATTCGTCCCTTGGGGGAATCAATACACATTAACTTCACCTTTGAGTACTTGGCACAAATGGTCAGATAATGTACAGGAATTATCCATAGATTGTGGCCATTTTGTCGCTGAAGAAGCAGCAGAGCAATGTGCGATTGCTTTAACTAATTTCTTTATTACGGAAGGTTAATATTAGTGCACAAAATCCAGAGGAATTTCCCATAACAAAGCGCTGTTGTCGGAATCACTCGCTGCGCTCGCTTTCCACAAAGCGCGGCGTTATATGCTATTTGAACAGCTCGCTATGTGAGCCGATACGAGCGAGTTTCAAAGCTTTTGAGTCAATTTTGTAAATTAAAACAAGGTCTGGTTTAACGTGGCAGTCTCTATATCCTAGCCAGTCACCGGTTAGCCCATGGTCAACATACTTGGCTTCCAATGTCTCGCCATGTTGTAACGCAGAAATTACATGCCCAACTTCGATTACATCAGGTATAGACATCTTCGTTATTTTTTTAAAGTCTTTCTTGAATTGGTTTGAGTATTCAAGGCGATACATTATCAAGCTTGCCTTCACCTAATTCTTTGAAAAGCTGCTTAACATCATTTGCCTTGTTACCGAGTCCATTTTCAAGTTCTTGTATAGCATTCAAAGTTGTCGAGTTTGGCTGTTTTGCTATAACATCAAAGGGTATGCCTCCGTGATTAATAACAGCCTTTGCAAATATCTTAATTGCTTGTGAAGGGCTTAAACCGACTTCATCACAAATGTAAGTAAAAGCAACTTTGGTATCATGATCAATACGTGTGCTCAACATTTCAGTTTTCATAAATTACCACTATGTGTTACGTTGTCATACATAGTATAACAAAACCTGGTAGTTTGCATATAACCAATTGCTCCACCGGACTCCATAAATTTTGCGCTTTTAATTGCAAGGAAACGCAATAAAATCGCCAAATTTACTCCGCTCGGTTAGCAAGGCGTTAGTGGTCAGAAAATAATATGGATATTGAGCAGCGAATGGGCGAAGCATTAGATAACTATATAGCCTTATCGTATCTTTTAAGCTAGGACTTCGATAAATTTCTCGACACAGAAGACGATTCACAAGGTTGGCACCGAAATTACATTAGAATCGTCGTAGCTCTAATAGAAGGATATAGCCATTGCTATAGAGAAATGGCAGTGTTGGGTTTGGAATGCAGTCATCCAGATCTTTCTAAGAAAGAACAAAAGGCATTGAAGTCGGGCTTTGGATTCGCGGCTAGTGAACGAGTAAAATATACTTTAAAAGCCACGTATAAGATGTTCGACTTTGACCCAATACCTGACTTTGGCAGTGAAGATTGGGAAGATGTCTTGGAGGTGTTTGAAAAGAGACATTCGATTACCCATCCAAAGTTGCCAGAAGATATGGAGATCACAAAGCAATCATGGATAAGGTATTAGAAAAGCATCTAATTGGCTTATTAAATGCCATTTTGACGTGGCCAAAATCTTATATGAGAAACATGTCCAAAAAAACCGCTAATCGGGTAGCCGGAGGTCTTTAACCCCCAGCCTCCACAACACCCTGCACCGAAGCGTCGGACCGACAAATCCGCACAGGGCGTTTCCCAAAGACGTTTAAAGTAAGCTGGCCGATTAGCTCCGACTTACCCCAATGCTGGTTACTGCTTTTGCGCAAACGTTCCTAAACCCGGTCGGGCACGAAAAATTGAGCTGCACAGGCTCCTCACTGATCTTCAGGTTCAGGCGGGGCGGCCTTCCGATTCACCGTGTCCCAGCCATTACGCTGGGCATTTGGCTACTATGCCGTCTGCTGACTTCTGCTTAATCACCCGAAGAGTTACCCCCGCTGGCGCTATCGGTTTGCATCTGGTTCGCTCTCTTTGGACGATGCATCCCAAAAAGCCAAGGCACTTATTAACCAGAGCCTCACTGGTTTATTACCGATCGCCTGTTAAACAGACCCCGGGATGCCGTACCACCCCAGATAAGAACATGAATTGTCCCTGCACCCCAAGGGCACTTTGTCGCTACGTTCGGGCGCGCAACTGCATCATTTACGGTGGCCGTTAGATCACATGGCTTCGTCGTCTTGTGCCAACTCGCGTCCGGCTTCCTCCAGACCAGGCCTCACGGTCAAGCCCTTGCCATTCGCTAGTAGTTATCGTCTAATCACAACATGGTTTTCGACGATGACCTTCCTACAGGGGACTTACACCCCATTAGTTCATGCCCATGCCGGGCGTACACAAACCCTGAAAAAGACCGCCTGACTCGCAATAACCACCCAATAGTGAGAGCGCTTCGCGCGTTCGCGGGCAGATATACCTGGAAAACGGCTTTTTAGGTTAAATTCTATTTATAATCGCAAAGTGTTATATATTTTCTGAAACCGACGGTTTTTTCCGGTTGTAGAGTAGGTGCTTTTTAAGAATGCCTGTCCATATAATATTACCGTCCTATATTAATATTTCTTCCCGTCAAATTCGTTAAACTGATGGTTACTTCCGCAGCCTGTAGGGGACTGGTTCCAGCAATCGCCATGGATGCTGCCGTTATAAAATGCGTTGTCTTCATGGTTGTTTCCTATGATCAATAAACCGGTAAAATAGCCGGTACACAAACACCTTCATCGACTATCGATTGAAGATGAACGCAAAGTCGGAGACAGGGTCAGCGGTTTGGTTCGACAAGATCGACCCGGATTTGATTAAGCTTTCATAACGAATTTATAACGATCCTGTAACAGACACACTCAGGCATATAGGTATTTACTTTTTAGAGCCTAAATTAATTACTTCAAAAACAGACATTCAGTGTCAGGCCGGTTTAATTGAATCTGTTTTTTAAGATATAATTCATCGTAGACGGATTCCGACAAATTCGGTATTTCTCACGACCCAAACATTTAAATTGTTACAACCCTATCGACTAACTCGACTATTTTTTATGAACAAACTACTGATCTCATTGGTTACAGCCAGCTTTTTACTCACTTCTGGCTGCCAGACCTTCGATGCCTACACGGGTGAAAAAAAGGTTTCAGACACCGCTAAAGGCGCGGGAATCGGAGCAGGCGTCGGCGTTGTGCTGGCCTATCTGACTAATAAGAAAAAAAGCAGTAAAGACCGTAAGAAAGCCATGTTAAAAGCAGCCGGAGTCGGCGCTATTGCCGGTGGAGGTATCGGTTATTACATGGATACCCAGGAATCCAAACTCCGTAAACAACTACGCAGTAGCGGAGTCAGCGTTGAACGCGACGGCGATAACATCAACTTGATCATGCCCGGTAACATTACCTTCCAAACCGGCAATCACACGCTTAACGCCGATTTTCATGAAGTTCTTGATTCAGTCATACTGGTCATCAATGAATATAATAAAACTATCATTGTTGTCGCCGGACACACGGATAGCAAAGGTTCTGAATCGTTCAACCAAAGTCTTTCAGAAAAACGAGCTGAATCAGTCGGCAATTATTTACTTTCAAAAAAGGTTGTTGACGCGCGCGTCGAAACCGTTGGATTTGGTGAATCTCACCCCATCGCCAATAACGAAACCGAAGAAGGCCGAAGCCAAAATCGTCGGGTCGAACTTTCGTTAATCCCCATTATTGAAGCATCTTAATCGACCCCGTTGAATTTTTTAGCGAACTTAAGCGGATATCTTATGCGGTGGTTATTAATAGCTGCCACTCAGTTTCTTATAAAAATATTTACCTAAGATAGAGGATTTAAAATGGACTATGTTGTAGCGAATCGCGTGTTCGTGAAACCGGAATATTGTCAGGAATTTGAACAACGTTTTCAGAAACGCGCAGGGCAAATCAACCAGCAACCCGGATTTGTTTCAATGCAAGTTCTGAAACCTCAGTCCGAACAGACACCTTATGTCATTCTAACTCACTGGGTTGATCAAGCGGTATTTGAGACCTGGGTGGGGGGTGAAGATTTCAAACTCGCCCATCAGAATCCGATGACAAAGGATGCTTTTTTCGACGGTGGCGGATTAGAGCGATATGAAACAATAATCACATCAACAGCTTCGTTGATATGAAACCTGCTTCCGGATTCGGAACAAGTTATCTACAGGGCAAAATCAAACCTTTTCCAATCACAACAATCATTTAGAATATCACTCGACTTGCTCAGCTTAGAAAAACCCAGCTCTAATACCTAAAACATCATTGATAACTACTCCCGACATTCATGCCCGCTAATCAATCACGTGATAAAAAGAGTGTGAATTTAGCCCATCCTCGCTATCTTGGGACCTGGTTGGCTATTGGAATCGCGCATGTACTCGCCCGACTTCCTTATAGTCTCGGACAGAAAATTGGTCTCTGGGTTGGCCAACGACTGCGGGCTTCAAAAAAACCATTGCATGTGGCGAGTACCAATATTTCACGCAGTTTCCCCGATTTAGACTCTTCAGAACGTAACGATTTAGTCACTCGATTTTTTCGCCATCAGGGACTGGACCTGTTTGAGACTATGGTGATCTGGTGTCGCAATGGCCAGCATCTTGTGCAGGATGTTGACATCAAAGGAATGCAGCATCTAACAGCCGCGCTTAGCCAAAACAAAGGCATCATTTTAATGTCGAGCCATTTTGGGAATGTCGATATGAGTGCCATGTTAATGTCGTGGATTGGCCGACAGCATGGGCTATTCAGTTTTTCAGCCACTTACCGGGAACAACCCAATCCGGTGCTTGATCGATTCATGACCCAGGGCCGTGGACAATATTTCGACAAGTTGATAGCGGTCGACAATATGCGTCAGGTCGCCCGCGATTTAAAATCAGGGCAGATCGTCTGGTACGCGCCCGATATGAACGTCGATAAAAAGAATTCGGTTTTTGTACCTTTTATGGGCATCCCTGCTTCGACCACGACAGCGATCAGTCGACTGGCAAAATTATCGGATGCTATCGTTCTTCCCTACGCGCATTATCGATTGCCCGGAAAATACAAATACCGTGTTAATATTCTGCCGCCATTATCCAATTTCCCGTCGAATGATGTAATCGCCGATACGGCTCGCATTAATAATTTCGTCGAGGATCTGGTAAAACAGCATCCAGAAAAATACTGGTGGATATTGAGACGGTTTAAAACCCGGCCTGCTGGTGAACCCTCTTTTTATTAGGACAAATGAAAAAAAGTAAGAAAAAATCCCTGTTGCGAATATTACTACCTTTGATGCGGCTCTGGTTTGCTAGCTGGCGTTTTAGTGGCAGTCTGCCAATGGAGTCGCCCAGTATTTTATTAATGTGGCATGAAGAGTTATTACCCGTTTTGAAATGCGGTGCCCATCAAGACTGGATTGGCATAACCAGCGCCAGTCGCGACGGCGATCAACTCGCGGCATTAATCACGACCTGGGGTTACGGGGTGGTTCGTGGATCTGCATCGACGCACAAACAAGCCGTTAAGATGCTGCGTGAAACCATTTCAATCGCTCGTGATAGTAAAATGTGCATTGGCATAGATGGACCACGCGGGCCCCGCCGCCAGGTTAAAATTGGCATGTTACTAGCAGCGCAAAAAACAGGCGTTCCGATTACCTTAGTTCGAGTCGAAGCGAACAGTATTAGATTGGAAAAAAGCTGGGATAAAGCAATCATTCCTTATCCATTCTCTTGCATTACAATTAATACCTCCAACCCCATTATTGTTGATAAATCTTTAGGTAGAAAAGAGCTTGAAGCGCTTGGCATCACTTTGACCGAGCAGCTCAATCAACTCGGGCCCAGTTACTAATCAGATTTTATATTATGCAATTTGATCCAGAAGCCAAAGAAAAAAGTCTGCAACAGGAGTCTGCAAACTGGGAGACCCGTGAGGTACACCCTGCCAATCCTGGTGACATCCCCATCATTGACGTATCAGACTGGTTTTCAACCAATAGCGATGCAGCTTTAGAGACCCTCGCGGATCAACTTCGAACGGCCTGCCTACAAGTCGGTTTCTATACACTAACGGGTCATGGCTTTCCTATAAAAACGCTGGATGATGCATTTAACGAAGCAGTACGGTTTCACGATTTACCTGAGTCATCTAAAAATAAACTTCTGATGGATCAACCCGACTGGCCGGGAGGCATTGGTTATTTGCCTACTCGCCATCGAAAACTGCCAGCGCGTCTAAAAGGAAATCTCAATACCTCGATCATATTCAAACGTGATCATCAGGTTACCCTGGATGAAAACCACTGGCCGCAGGAATCAGAAATCGTGGGATTTAGATCTAATATCGAATCCTACATCGAGGCCATCGAATCGCTCGCTATTAGGTTATTACCGGTTTACGCAAGAGCTTTAAATCAACCCCAAGAATTTTTCAATGAGGCTTTTACCCAGCCTCTCTACCGCCTCAGATTGTCCCGATATCCTGTCGTATCCGATCAAGTCGATGACGAGTTTGGTATCGCACCGCATGTTGATACAACCTTTTTTACAATACTGGCTCAACGAAGTCCCGGTTTAGCCATTTTTAGCGAACGTCGTCAGTGCTGGGTCGCAGTTCCAGTAGTATCCAATGCTTTTATTGTCAATAGTGGCGAGCTTCTAAAGCAATGGACTAATGATCAATTCCTGAGTGTTAAACATTTTGCCAACAACAACACTGGAAACAATGCCCGCTATTCAATCCCTTTCTTTTTCAATGCAAACGCCGACACCCAAATGGAATGTATCCCATCCTGTTGCAGTCCTGAAAACCCACCCCGATACCCGCCCATTTCATACCTGGAAAGCCAGGCTGTGGTTCAGGGTGAGTAGGAACTACAAGATCACAACAAAGGTGGAAAGTGCAGGTAGCTCACACCAGTGATATGCGGTGTCGAGGCCAGACTTTCGAGCGCCCTGGGATCAGGCACTCCATCAACTTCAAGTAGCGCAATCGCACTGCCGGCATTTCTATCTCGACCAAGGTGAAGATTGGCTATATTGATATTATGCTCAAAGGTCGTTGCCCCAATATCGCCAATGACACCAGGCGTGTCCTGATTGGTGATGTAAATCATGTGCTCGCCCAGCTCGGATTCAAGCGGTATTCCCTTAACATCAATAACTCGAGGCCGATGTTGAATTAAGGTCCCGCTAATACTGCGGGTCCGTGTTTCGGTTTCAACTTCGACTTTAATACGACAGGGATATTCATCACGGCCTTCGTTCATCGCTTCTATTAAATCAATATTTCTATCTCTGGCAACCTGCCTTGCATTTACTGAGTTAATCGAACTACTGTGGTGCTCCAGTAACGACTGAACAATCTGGGTGGTTAGTGGTGCGACATTAACCGAATTCGCATCCCCACCATAAGTGACCGTAATAGTTTTTAACGGATCTTTTGTTAACTGTCCGACGAACGAACCCAGACGTTGCGCCAACTGTAAATAAGGCTTGAGTAACCTCGATTCTTCAGCCGTCAGGTTTGGTGCATTCAATGCATTAACTATGGCCCCACCAACAAGGTAATCACTAATTTGCTCCGCAACTTGAATGGCTACTTTTTCCTGTGCTTCAATGGTTGAAGCCCCAAGATGCGGTGTACAAATAACATTGGATAATTCAAACAGAGGGTTCTCATGTGCTGGCTCTTCCGAAAATACATCAAGGGCTGCGCCTCGAATATGATTGTTTTTCAATGCAGCGTATAACGCTATTTCATCGACTAGTCCACCGCGCGCGCAGTTGATTAACATGCTACCTTTTTTCATCTTGTTAATGGCATTCGCATTAATAATATTAGTGGTTTCAGCCGTTTTTGGAACGTGTAAAGAAATGATGTCCGAGGTTTCAAGTAAGGTATCAAGATCTACTTTTTTAACACCCAGTTGATCCGCACGCTCATCGGTTAAAAAAGGATCATAGGCTTGAACACGAAGTCCATATCCAATTGATTTTTTGGCCACAATCGAACCGATATTACCCGCGCCAATCAAACCCAGGGTTTTGCCGGTTAATTCAATTCCCATAAATTTCGATTTTTCCCACTTTCCAGCGCGAGTTGATTCATTCGCCTGCGGAATATGCCGAGCAAGCGACAGCATCATCGCCATGGCATGTTCGGCGGTGGTTATCGCGTTTCCAAAAGGAGTATTGACCACTATGACGCCTTTAGCAGTACAAGCCTTAATATCAACATTATCAACGCCGATTCCGGCGCGCCCCACAATTTTTAAACGCGCTGAATATGTCAGTAATTCTTCGGTTACCTGGGTTGACGAGCGAATCGCAAGACCGTCAAAGCCGCCGATTGTTTCATATAACTCCTGGACTGATAATTTACTCGACTGCACTACTTCAATGCCTCGATCTTCAAAAATTTTCGATGCCATGCTAGACATCGAATCAGAAATTAAAACTCTTGGTTTTGTGCTCATAATTTTCGCCTCTTCAATTCGTTTATCAATCGTTCGTAGGCCCAGTCAAGCCAATGGGTTAAAGCTTCGAGATCACTGGCTTCTACGGTAGCGCCACCCCAGAGTCGAAAACCCGTCGGTGCCGTCCGATAATGGCTAATGTCGAAGGCGACTGCCTCTTCTTCCAGCCAGGTTAGTATTTTTTTATGCGAAATATTTTGTTCGTCATCAGTTAGTCCCTGAAAAACAGGATCGGATATTTTCAAACACATTGAGGTCGGAGAGCGTATCGCCGGGTTTTCTGCCAACCAGTCGACCCAGCCAGAACGATTAACCCATTGATCGATCGTTGTATAATTAGCCTGACAACGCTGCCAAAGCGATTTTAATCCACCGATTGAATTTGCCCAATTTAAGGCACTATGCAAGTCTTCAAGCGCCAGCATACTAGGTGTATTGATTGTGGCACCACTGAAGATCCCTTCGATTAAGGCATTGTTTTTGGTTAATTTGAAAATTTTGGGAATGGCACGATCGGGAGTATATTGTTCGAGACGTTCAACCGCAGCTGGGCTTAACGCAAGCATGCCATGTGCGGCCTCACTACCCAGCACTTTCTGCCAGGACCAGGTCACTACATCGAGTTTGCTAAAATCCAGAGGCATTGCATAAGCAGCGGAGGTCGCATCGCACAAAACCAGTCCCCGTCGTTCATCAGAAATCCAGTCTAAATCGGGTACCCGCACACCTGCAGTGGTTCCGTTGTAAACAAACACTAGATCATTGTCGGGATTGATGACTGACAGATCCGGTAGCAGACCATAATCTGCCTCATGAATGGTTAATTGATCAATTCCCAGTGTTTTTAAATCATTGGCCCAGTCATTTGAAAAACTATCCCAGACCAACGCATCAACAGGACGTTGACCTAACATTGACCACATTGCCATTTCAAATGCGCCAGTATCCGAGGCAGGCACAATACCGACACGCCAATCATCGGGAAGCCCCAATAATTCGTGCGAACGGTCGATCGCTAGTTTTAGACGTTGTTTTGGATTTGCAGCTCGATGGCTTCGTCCTAGCCAGGACGTATCAAGCTTGCTGACATCCCAACCGGGATGTTTCTTGCAGGGCCCCGAAGAAAAACGGGCATCCAACGGACGCACGCTCGGCTTTTCGGGAAAGCCGGAGACTTTCTCGTTCATGGTATAACCTCTAGTTATGGGTGGTTTGCTCCACCAGGCCCGGCCAGATTACCATGAAGACTCAAGCTATCAAGCTTCAAGAGCGCTTAGACAGTAATTAAGCCTTGTTTTAATACTTATTATTAATTTAAATCGCTATAACCAGATCCTTAACGTAAGCTCTGTCCGTTGATAATTATAAGGTCTATTCTAATCAACCCCCATTTAGAGCCGCTCTGATCGATTCATGAAAAAACCTATAACACAAAAATTGTCCTCGCGAGAAAAGATACTGAAATGACCAATAGGCTGATAAAATTTTGTTTAATCTCGATGATGCTGGCGTGCTCGACAGCACAGGCCCAGACCCAGACGAACAGCTTTCTGCAGAAAGAGACCATACTGATTATTTTTTCGGCAGTATCGGCAAAAAACCCAGAACCTGCGGCTGCTATCGATTTACTGGGTATGCTATTGGTACCTCAATCACCCGAATATCCTTCGCCTGTCGAAAAGTACATCGCGATGGTCGGTCTCGGCGCGCTGTCGTATTACAATTATAATGCCGACGTAGATAAACGCTCTGAAAAAGATATTTTTTGGACCAATCTGATTGTTTTTAACGCTATTCTGGCCCGAGACCTGTTTGGTGCTCCTGCCAGCACTTTGAATTTCAATGAAGAACTTAAACCAAAAGCATCATTTAATTTTCTGGTTTCTCCTGCGGGGGAATCCAGGTTTGTCTGGGGTTTTAATTTTTAATGCTGCTAGTCATTTGGGTTAAGAATTGATGGCACCGGAATTTGCAAAACACCCGTACTAGCAATATTTTTTTATGCCCGTCAATCTAGAACAAATACCCATCGAACTGGAAATAGGGAGACTATGCGGTATTCAGGAGAACTAGAGTATCGACCCAATCTGTATAACAATCTGGAACATGTTGATCGGTGCATATCGGCACTTCGGGAAAACAACTCAGTAAAATAAAAACACGCTGGGTTTTGCCCAGCGAGTTTTCAACACGAATGCAGTCAGACTATAAATAAGTCCGATCAAAATCATTTTCTATAGCGCAGCATCCAGCTCAGGAATGGCTTCAAACAAATCGGCTACCAATCCATAATCGGCAACCTGAAAAATCGGCGCCTCACTATCGTTGTTAATAGCGACAATAACCTTAGATTCCTTCATGCCTGCAAGATGTTGAATAGCTCCCGAAATGCCAACAGCGATATAGAGATCTGGCGCAATAACTTTACCAGTCTGACCAACCTGAAATTCGTTTGGAACAAAACCCGAATCTACTGCAGCACGTGATGCACCGACAGCAGCACCCAGTTTACTAGCAACAGAATGCAACATACTGAAGTTGTCACCATTTTGCATGCCTCGTCCACCGGATACGACAATCTTGGCTGAGGTTAGATCGACCTGATCATTGTTGGATACCGCTTGTGAAACCCAGCTCGATAAACCTGCATCTGATCCACCTGTAATCGACTCAACAGTCGCGCTTCCACCTTCGGCAGCTGCAGCTTCGAATTTGATCGTTCTAACCGTTATCATTTTAATTGAATCAGACGACTGAACGGTTGCCAAAGCGTTACCTGCATAGATCGGACGGACAAAAGTATCAGCCGATTTAACTTCGACGATTTCAGATATCTGCGCCTTATCCAGTAATGCAGAAGCACGCGGCATAACATTTTTACCAAAAGTAGTCGCGGCCACTAAAACATGGCTGTAGTTATCGGCTAATTCGACAATCAAAGTGGCCAGGTTTTCAGCAAGATGATGCCCAAACATTGCATCGTCTGCGACCTTAACCGTGCGGATACCCACAATCTTAGAGGCAGCATCAGCAACTGAAGCACAGTTTTCACCAGCGACCAGCAGATCAATATCACCACCAATTTGTTGAGCTGCAGTCACTGCATTTAGTGTTGCAATGGCCACTTCACTATTGTCGTGTTCGACTATGACTAAATTACTCATGATTAGATCACCTTCGCTTCGTTACGCAATTTATCGACTAATTCACTGACGCTTGCGACGATAACACCGGCAGCACGCCCTTCGGGTTCTTCAACCTGAACTGTGGTCATACGATTAGCGGTATCGAGGCCCATGCTATCGAGTTCTATTTTTTCCATGGGTTTACGCTTGGCTTTCATAACATCAGGTAGTTTGACATAACGAGGTTCATTCAATCGTAAATCGACACTGATGACCGCCGGCATTTTGACCGTTATGATTTCCAGACCAGCGTCAACTTCACGGGTTGTTGTCGCGGTATCGCCGTCAATTTTTAGTTCCGAGATAAAAGTACTTTGCGACCACCCCAATAAGCCTGACAACATCTGCGCGGTTTGATTTGCATCATCATCAATCGCCTGTTTACCCGCCAGTATTAATCCAGGGCCTTCCTGATCAGCGATTGATTTCAAAACCTTGGCGATCGCCAATGGTTCGAGTAATTCTTCGGTTACCACCTGAATCGCCCTATCTGCACCCATCGCAAGTCCATGTCGCAGCGTTTCATCGGTTTTGCCACCACCCACAGAAACAACAATTATTTCATCAGCTGTACCCGCTTCACGCAAACGCAAAGCCGCTTCAAGGGCATTTTCACAAAAGGGGTTCATTGTCATCTTGGCATTGGCCAGATCAACACCAGAACCGTCAGCTTTGACGCGTGCCTTGACCTGCGGGTCGAGTACGCGCTTTACACAAACTAGTATTTTCATCTTGCTCGCAATTTCTCGTTTTGGGATCATATGACTGGATCTATGATCATCATTGCTTTAAATAATCCAGGATAATTAATGTCGATACCCTGGCCCGATAATAAGGGGGATTATTCTATCGAGATTCATCGTGGAATCAATCGTCAGGTGGCAAATATTGAGCGTCAGATGCGACACGATTCGACAATGTCGCGACTTCCAGTCCTAAATCTGTTGAAGAAGTCAAAATCGGGTGTTTATACTCTCGCAAGACTATTTAATCAGTACCAACTTTTATCGGCCGCTACCGCCAGTTCTCGGCCGCCATTGGGAGAAACCACATGGCTCAATTTCCAGAAAAATCCAACGTCGTTATTATCGGTCTCGGCGGAATTGTCGGTGCGTCAGTCATGCATCACCTGGTTGAACGCGGCTGGGACGATATCGTTGGCATTGACAAGACATCGGTTCCAACCGACATCGGATCAACTTCGCATGCATCAGATTTTTGTTATGCTACCGATCATAGTAAGTTCGTTTGCTACACCACCGGTTACAGTATTAATTTCTTCGACCAAATGGGTCATTACGCTCGAGTCGGTGGGCTCGAAGTGGCTAGAACCGGTGACGACGATCGAATGATGGAACTCAAACGCAAAGTTGCGTCTGGGAAGGCGTTTGGTACCAATGTCAAAATGATCACTGCGGCCGAAGCCAAAGAAAAGTTTCCTTTGCTTGAGGAAGATATGATTCAGGGCGCGATGTGGGACCCGGATGCCGGACTGGTTAAACCCCGCTCACAAACCGTCGCAGGTATCCTGGTTGATAACGCGGTTAAAACCGGAAAGGCTCAATCCTTTGCCAATACAAATGCAACCGGACTGGACATTCAAAACGGGCGTATCGTCGGTGTCGAAACAAGCCGAGGATATATAGCAGCCAATCATGTCATTGTTTGTGCCGGACTCTGGGGCCGCACTATTGCTGAAATGGCTGGTGAGGATCTTCCCGTAATGCCTGTTGATCATCCCCTTTCGTTTTTTGCACCTTTTACCGAATTCGAAGGGACTGGAGAAGATATTGGTTATCCTCTATTACGCGATCAGGGTAATTCCGCTTATATGCGTGATACCGGTGATCCTGCAACGCCCGAAGGCGGACAAATCGAATGGGGTTATTACGAAGAAAAAGAACCTCGACTGGTTCATCCGCGCGATCTTCCAGAAAAAGGTGAAACCCACTGGTCACCTTCCCAGCGCGATCTGGAACTCGATCAAATCATGGCCCCGCTAGAACGAGCAATGGAATTAACGCCTATTCTCGGAGAAATTGGCTACAACGAAAAACATTCATTCAACGGTTTATTGCAGGTAACCACCGATGGTGGGCCATCAGTCGGTGAATCGGTATTGACTCGAGGTCTCTGGTACGCGATCGGTGTCTGGGTGAAAGATGCACCGGGCATCGCCAAAGTACTGGTGGACTGGATGACCGATGGTGTTGCTGAAATGGATTTCAACGGTATTGATACGGCGCGACACTACCCTATCCAGAAAACACCATCTTATATTTATGATCGATGTTACGAATCTGCATTCAAAATTTATAACCCTGCTGTCCACAATCGAGAGCCCTATTCCAAAGGCCGTGGTTTAAGACGCAGCCCATTCTGGGCACGCGAACAAGAACTGGGGGGCTACTTTATGGAACTTGCGGGTTGGGAACGCGCACATGGCTACGCAGCCAATGAACACCTGTTGGAAAAATACGCTGATCGCGTGCCCGTACG
>JBLIOG010000069.1:0-16345 GCA_047639625.1 Gammaproteobacteria bacterium | reverse complement strand
TTATGGTCAGTCCTCCCGGTTCATATTCGTCGCCGGGAATCCGAAGGCCGAGAATCTGGTGTGAATCTAGTTGAGGTTTAACGGCTTCCAATAATTCGAGTGTAAAGCGCAATCGATTCTTCAGCGAACCGCCGTAACTGTCTTTTCTCAGGTTAGTCAGTGGTGACAGGAAAGCCTGTGGTAGAAAACCAAATGCACCCAATATTTCAACACCATCGAGGCCACCCTGGCGTGCGCGTGAAGCGGCTGCAGCGAAGGCGTCGATCACTTCTACGATCTCAATATAGGTCATTGCATGTGAGCGTAATCCTGTGAATAGAGAACGAATTGAAGAGGCTGACCAGCTCACCAGCCCTGGTTGTTTGATCAGAGTTGTACCCGCACTGTGCGCGAGTTGTGCCAATATTCGACCATTCTGTTGATGCACGGCTTCAGCGAGCTTCTGATATCCTGGAATGATATCGTCGTTCATGTTTCTTAGACCGTCAGAACCTATGCTTAAAAGTCCCGATTCATGAACTGCCGATCCACCAGTAATTTGAAGACCTACGCCACTTTTTGCATAGGTACGATGATAATCAATGTAGTTTTTGCCGGGCAGGTTGTTTTCGGCGAATCCCGGGACATGCGCCGAAACCAGAATACGATTGCGTATTTCAGTTTCGCCAATCTGTAATGGCGACAATAAGTGGTTAAAAGTTTTCATCTACATACTGAACAGAATATCACTACGAATGATATATTTTGTCCCCTCCTCAATTGGCTGCGAACTATGGACACAATGCATCGGGTGAAAGCCATGCGGGAAACATAAAGCAGAACCTGCCGGTGTTCTAACCGCAATTTTTCGATCACCAACCTGAAATTCGGTAGCCCCGCCCTGGTAATTATCACTGAGAAAAATGATGATACTCATTAAGCTCCATCGGTCAGGATAGGCATTGTCGATCAATTTCCCATCGATAACTCTGGAACCGGGCCAGGAGCCATCGGTATGTGGTGCAAAAAAATCACCGGGCTTATATCGATAACATCTAAAGCGACCATTTAGTCCCAGAGCTTTTTCCTGAGTCATAGTTGACTCGAATCCTGCGACTGCCGGTTGGCAGCGATTCCAGATTAACTCAACCGTTTCGTCATCAGCAACCCAGGTAACATTATGGTTATGACGTATTCGGCGAGGCAGCGATACGGCTGCATCTTCGAGATATGCCATCGACTCGGTACCCTCGATTATGGTTTTGCACTCCACGCTGGATAAAATATTGTGGATTTGAAATGTGCCGGGTATTTCCGGAATTTCAGCGCGATTAACAGAGGCGGTATATTTGGATGAAAGATTGAACGGATTATTGCGGTGACTGGCCCAGGTTGGTATGGATGGATTCTCCGCTCCAGCTTCGTGGAAGATGATGTAGAAATCGGATTCTGGACTAGTCATAAATTTCTTTTACTGGTTCCTCAATGAGAGGTGGCCGTTATGTCGATTTAAAATTTTACGGGCTTCTTGATGGTTGAAATTCTGGGCCACTATTTGCGCTTGAAACAATTCTAGAAATTCAGCAACGGTTAAAAATACAACCATTGTGATACCAGGATACATTTCAACATGGCTGCCAGCCCAGAGCTGCCGCGGTGTTGATTTCATTTTTCAGTTTTTTAAGCGGTAGTCCGGATGCACCCAAAGGAATGGTTCCACATCCGCCTTTAACGATATGTATTACTGTATATTCTTTGTACACGACAGACGCTCTCAGTTAGGTTGATGGACAGAATGCCATATATTTCAGGATAATACGAAAAGTGAGTGATGGCTTGTTTGGTGAGTATTAAATTAGAGGGCTACCCTGATTTGCCGCTCAATCATTTTTGAAAGGGCCTTTAAAACAGAATGCGAAACTGGTACAGAACATTAATAGGTAAAGTTACCAGCTTCGCAGGTCAATCTGAAGCTGATTCTGTTACAGAGTAATTACCTGGTCAGGCATATTACCAGCTAATCCCTCATAGAGATTAGGGAAACATCCGATTGTGGCGCCATCTACGAGCTTGTCTTCCAGCTCTCGCTCGATGCAGCATTGATCACAACCCATCAGCATAATGTTTTGTTCTTTGGCGATTTTGGCTAATCTTTCACCAATTGGGTTGCCTTTGACAAGGACATAATTGTTATCTTCGAAAAAAAACATTCCAACAACCTCTGGGCCGTGCGTCCGTTCTTCGAGTTGCGGTAAAATCATTTTTCCTAGTTTGAATGATACTGTGTGTCCCTGACTCGAGAATATGTAAGCTACTTTCATTTTAATCCTATGTGATAAGTCTTGAAGATTGTGTGCTGAGTCGATTTCTCAGTTCATTATTCTGACACGCTTCTGTCGGGACTTGTGCTTCCAAATCACAGGGTTTTTAGCATTCTTCTGCGGCGATGATCCAGGGTTCTTGTCTGGCGGCTTCGAGCCATTCTTGCATGGCCGGATGTTTGAGGCAGTGAGATATATATTTATGGGTGTTTTCTGAGAGTTCGATAGCATAAACGTGGAGCCGCCAGACGATCGGAGCGAACATTGCATCGGCCATGCTGTAACGTCCGAACAAAAACTCATCTTTCTGATCGGAATATTGTCTTGCGTGTTGCCATAAAGATTCGATTCTGCTGATGTCTAGCTGGCAATCTTCGGAGATATCAATTTTTGCAATTTCCCTGCGGCAGTTCATAGGCAGTTCGGCTCGCAACGCAAAAAAGCCTGAATGCATCTCAGCACAAAGTGATCGCATAACGCCTGCTGCTATGGAGTCATCAGGTTCCGCCTGCTTTGGATTTAATCGACTGATAAACTCGAGAATCGCCATGGAATCCCATATTTGGTGGCCATCCGCCAGTAATAACGGGACCTTGTTTCCTGAAAACCATTTTTGCAGAGTTTGACTGGTTTCGGGCAGATCGAGAGGAACCACAGTCTCTTTAAATTCGATATCTAGATGGCGCATCCAGATCCAGGCCCTGAGTGACCAGGATGAATAATTTTTATTGCCGATGATCAGTTCCAGTTCTGACATAAGTTATTGTCTCTTTTTTGGTTTCTGTGAGTGAAGTAAAATCAGATTATGCATAAAATATAGGCTGATCATCCGGTAAAGAATACTGCCTGTTTTTGAGTCTAAAATACTCGGTATCTCTAATACCTCTAGCGCGTTTACAGATCATTCCAATCGTGAGGTTACCCGCTTCTATTCAGGCGCTGGTCAACTGATGCTTTGCATAATTACAGGTGCCGATGTAATGTCGCCTCAATGATTTAGCAAGCTTTTTCAGATAAGTCATGTTGGATGCATCGGCTATCTCGCACCAGTTCTCCAGTTGGGCTGCCATCTCTTCGTAAGACCTTGCACACTCACACTATAGTGCTTGTAGCTGCTCTTTGAGGACATAAACCAGGTTCAAGTTCTGATTATTGTTGAGCAGTTGCTCTAATTTATCGCTTAATTTATCGGCATTTGGTAACAGCAAGTACAGTGACCCTTTGATCAAATCGTTGATTTTTCTATCCGCTTCTCGGAACTCAATACGGCGTTGATTCTGAATCGCCTTGGCGTGATTTTTCATGACGTGAAAGCGGTCAAATACAACATCTGCATTAGGTAGACAATTCTTAATGACTTTTGATAAGCCGGCCCTATATCCATCGCTACAGCCTTGATTCCATTGGCCACCTCTTTGGTGGGTAATGTTAAGAAGGTCGAAAATGCCTTGGCTGTACGACCGGTACAAGTGATGGGCCGTCATGGTTGGCAGAACGAGGCACGGAAGACGACCTGAGTATAATTCGGCGAAATATTGATAAAGTGATACCTTGTAGCCTTGGTCGATTTATGAAGAAAGTGAAAAAACAAATTGGACGTGTGTTTGAATATCGACCACTTGGTAGACCGGTGAAGCAAGAAGTTGAATAAAAAAGGAAAGCGTCAATGTAAATCCGGATTGAAATTTTGTAATTTTCGGGTTCTACATTTTCGCTCAAACCACGACGATAGGCTTCGCTGGCAAAGTTTTGGTTGCCAGCAGTATAACAGCTGAAGCACCTATTGTTGGCGCAAACGTTTGCCATCTTGTCTAAAGATTTGACCAAAACCATCGATGATATCGTCAACACCTGCGCGGCGTAAGCAACTCCACATTTGTGCCTGATTACTAGTAATGACCGGCTTGCCAGTTAGTTGCTCGATCGTTTCAGCAACTTCCAGCGCGCGAATGCCACCACAACTGAGGAAAATGGCTTCGGCCTCAGGCTGATCAATTTCGAGGGCGAATTGTTTCCAATAATTTGGTGTGACTTGGCCAAATTCAATCCCCGTGGTTAAGTTCAATCCCTGTATATCGATTACTTCGAAACCTTTTTTGAGCAAAAATTCTGCTTCTGCTGTATTAATTTCATCAAGATAAGGTGTGCCAACAACGAGTTTTTTCACGCCTAGTTGTTGGAGTGCGTCGACGACACCGGTGACCAATGTCATGGGGATTGCATAGGGCGCGCCTTTTTTTATTTCTTGTTTAATTCGGTCTTCACCAATAACAATCGAACCGGAAGTACAGCTGTAACTCACTACATCCGGTTTTGTGTCCGGCTGGATACGGGCAGCGGCATCAGCCATGTGTTCTATATGGCGCGATAGGGTCTCGTTGGTGGTGTAGTCATCAGTTTTCAATCGGGTGATGTGGATACCAACGTTGCTCGGCGCCATATCGGTAAAGTCGGCTTCGGCGGCAAGGTCGGTAGACATGAGTATGAAGCCGAGTTTAGCGCGATGGTGGCGACCCTGATCCAGCTTAACCTGTCGTTTGGCAGATTCAACTTTTTCGCCCGAATTAAACATGTTGGGCACCTATAAAAATGTACTTGTGCCGTGATTGCGGCGTCAGCTCGGTACTGGTACACCAGCCCGGTAGATCCTCATGTGCACGGCTGTTCTCCGAGCGTTGCTTTCTTGCCCTTTTTGCCAGGGCGTCCTGTATGCAGTTTTTGCAGAAGCAAAAAACAGTCGTGAGAAAATTACTATTTTTAGAGGTGCCCATTTTGTTTCTCTAGTGGATAATTACGTCGTCAATCGACTTGGGATGTGAGGTCAGAATTTCGTAGCCGTTGTCGGTGATTATAAAGCTGTCACCAACTTGTGCGCGGAAACTATCGGTACAAACAGATCCATCGACCGCGAATACCATGCCAGGCTGGAGTCTGGTTTTGTCGCCAAACACCAGTTGCGGCTTTTCTAGAAAACTGAATCCGGTACCTCGCCCACAACGAAAGGGAAAATCATACCCTGCAGATTGAATGACTTCAGCGTAAGCGGCGTGAATATCCTCGGCAATGGCACCGGGTGCGAGCAGAGCTAAGGCGGCTGCCTGACTATCTATGGCAACCTGGTAAATTTCGGCCTGTGATTTATCAGCAATTTCATCAATCCAGAAAGTTCGGTCAAAGCCAAGCTTGAAGCGATGAAAATTAGTCATGCCGCAAAAACATAAAAAAACGGGATCGCCTCGCTGCATAATGCGAGTCGAAGCGCGATGATGCGTCAGAGTAATATCCTTACCAGATGCCATAATTTGTAGAAAATGGGTATTCGGTGACATTAGGCGACTATCGTAATGTTGGTTGAGTAGCTCCGAGGCTTTGCGTGTTCCGGCCGCCGATGTTGCGAGTGCAACTTCGAACTCAGCTACACCAGCAGCTATGGCGTTTCGTCCGGCATTCATCATGGCACTGGCAACTTCACCCGCATGGCGAGCGAGCTGTAGCTCTTCGGTGGATTTAATCATGCGCATATCACCGATGATTGGTGCAATGTCTGTTACACCCTTGATATCAATCAGCGTGTCGATGTAATTGCGTACTTTCGGCGGCATCAGTTCAGTTTCCAATGCGACGTTATTGCAGCCTTTCAACATGCCTGGAAGACCTTCACGCCATTCATTGCCCATGCCGTCATTCCAGGCCAGAATACGATCAACACAGGCGATTTCCTTTGCCATATTGTAGTCAATTTCAGGGGTTATCAGCAGGCATTGGTCATTTCTCGGTACGATCAATATCGTTGGGCGACCAAATTCCATGTGTAAATAATCATAGTACCCTGTGTAATAGTACACGCTGTCATCGTCAGTGATAATTGCGACATCAATGTTTTTTTGCGCCAGGCAATCGCGTAAATTTTCCAAACGGTCTGCAAACATGGGTAGATCCAGAAAAACGTCTGGGCAAAGATAAGCCTGATGGCATTTTGGGTCAATTTTATTTGAAGAAGTCAGGCACCATAATTGTGAGTTTAGCAAGCAGAAAGGATTTAAAAGCAGGTGGAGATAGAAGCGTTCCTATTTAGTGCCTGAACCAAAACCCCAGGTTTTCAGCCAAGCAGCTCACAGCCATCATCTGAGCTAATGCCATTTGTGATATCCAATTGCTGTTGACACATTGACTTCATTAAATGCGAGGCTAATACGGGAATTCCGGGTCACTAAACCTGTTTTTATAACTCTGTCCCCATAAGTTGACGCTGATTTGATTAAAAACCAGCTCATCGGTCTTATTGCGACAATGGAGTATGAATTGATACTGGTTTCCATGATACAAACTCGTAGTCCCAAATTCCTGGTTAATGCCGGCTTTGCCTACAGGGATGTAGTTAAGGGGCGAGAGCATGGGATGCGGTTCGTGCCTTACCACATCCTGCGGTGGGTGCTTTTAATTTGGAGGGTGGGGAAGTTGGTTAGGTTCTGCGGCGGAAGGCGCTGTGCTTTTCCGCCCCACGTGTTTATTTCTTGGGATAACGTACGAGATTACCTTCGAATATTGTTAGGTGGACGATTGACGTAACAATGATCATATCGGTGCAGGATTGCCCGTGGCCACTTTTTGAAGCCGGATTCGCAGTGTTCGAGTAGAGAGTTGTAAGTCGGGAAGTCGAGGTTGCTCATTTTGATTTATTGAGCCAGTCGGGGGGTTTTAAGAAATGGTCGGTGAGTAATGCTTTGTCGCTGCCGAGTTCTGCCTGATAGTTGTACTGCCAATTAACGACGGGGGGTAGTGACATTAAGATTGACCCAGTTCGGCCACCGGATTGTAATCCGAATAAGGTGCCTCGGTCATAAACCAAATTAAACTCTGCATAACGACCACGACGCTAGCCTCCTGTGTCATGCGAGTCTCGACAAAGCGATTCTGGAACGACGTAAGCAGGTCTATATGAGGGCTAAAGCCGAATGTCCTGCGCGATGGAGTCGTAGCATTCGAAGTTGGGATTTTATATCAGAGGTACATTTAAACCGGGATAATAGTATCGAAAACAATATCATTAATCCGGCAACGAGATTTATGAATTAACCGCTTCAAGCGGCAGCTATCTTGACAGGGGGCCTCACCAAAGCGGATGTGCTCGCAGTACTGCCTGCCAGGATAAACCTATCCAGTCGATTAGACTTTCTTCGTCGTCGAAGATGAATTCCGGAGCAAGGTAATATGATAGAAAGGCTTATCTTTTTTGAAGTAGCAGAGCCGTTCGTAACCGGCGTCAGTAGATCAATAATTTGATCGGCCATCCATTGTTTTTCTGTCACAGGCATTTACTCCATCAAAAATTAATGGGGCGGATGTTGCACGACCAAACAGTTTTCAGCCTAATTTTGAGCCAGGTCGGTTAAATCGACAGGGAAAGTTCGAGTACCTTCGTACACGATCCGCCACTGGTTATTTTCTAACCGCCAGAACAATTCTTTGGGCGACTGGATTTTCAGGTTATTACTATCGTAGTCCTGTTGATACTGTATCAACATTAAATTTTGTTCACCGGGATATTCGAAAACATTTAAATTGCTGAAATCAACGCGCACATGTGTTTTCTTTCGGTTAACCCATTTTTTATGCCCATCCCATTTTTTAAAATCACGACCTTCGGCAATGTAGTGTTGTTGGGAATAGTGCTGGCGATAACGATTGTGATCGAGGCTTTCCCAATCGCGCACCCACCGACTGAAAACGGTTAACCGGTTTTTCCGGCGTCGCTGCCATTCTTCGTTGGTGATCCAGTCGATAGATTCGGTCACAATCACTGGCGTATTGATTTCATAGTTCACATAACGACCGAGATCACCAAAATCGGGGTTGCTTACCACAATGCAGCCATTGCTCGCCCAGGGCGATCGGTTGTAGGTATATGAGGGCGTCCCGTGTATCCAGATTCCACCGCCAGTCCGATTCAGGCGCCGATCCCAGACATTCGGATAGCTAATTGGAAAAGCACCCCGGCCATAAAGATCAGGCAGTTTTTCGTCGCTAATGTGGCGGGTAACATGATAAACCCCAATCGGTGTTTTCTGGTCGCCACGTTTTTCCTTTCCATAGCCCTTTAATCCGATGGTGACGAAATAATCAGTTTCCAGTAGGGGAGTGCCCTGATCATTGCGATAGACGTAAAGGCGAGAATTTTTTTGATCCATGATAATGACATACGGCTGTTTCTCGGCCAGAAAAATGATGTTGCCCGGTATTAGACCCTGATGCGCTGGACTTTTGCTGTGTTCGAGGCGCTGTTTAATTTCGTGTTGGAAGTCGGACTGCGCCTGCGGCCTGGATAACCCCCCCCCTATGTCTGGCAGAGCCGCGGCTTTAGCCAAAAGTAGATCAGCAAATAACATTTGACCCAGTCGGCTATGCGGATATTCGCGAAGCAATTCGCGGGTCTGTTGCATTGCCTGTTGATGATCAAGCTGCTGAATGCTTCTGATCGTATCGAGTATATCGAGTTCATACTGTCTGCCAGCTTTATCTGCTGCGGCTGCAATGGAAATCGCAGAGGACAATATCAGGCAAATTAAAGAACGGATAATACTTTCTCTTCGGTTATTTTCCATTCGGAATCTATGCGGCTGAAACGTAGACGTTTATTAACTGTGTCGCTATAAGTAGCGGATTCATAGGCCTGATTGAAATCAATAATAGCGCGATTTTCGGTCATTGCGCGAATCTTGATTTTACTGATATCAATATTGAGTAATCCAGGACGATTTATGCGCTTTCTACGATACTCAATCCAGGCACGTTGTGACGAAAATCCGGGCATATAATTGCTGGAATAAAATTGGCTGTACTGGTTTACGTCTTTGTTGCTCCAGGCTTTAGCCCAGAGTTTTACGATCTGAGTCAGTGAGGTTTGCGTGTCAGTTGAGTTGATTTCAGTAACTAGAGTGACGATTTGTTCAGATGATTGAACAGCCAATCGGTCTAGCGCAGTTAACTCGATTGAAATTTTGTAATTTTCCGGCTCTACATTTTCGCTCAAAGCACGACGGTAGGCTTCGCTGGCAATCCCAGTATAAATTTTCCCCAGATTTTGATAAGAGGTGGCATAGCTGGGGTGAGTATTTAAAGCATCGACCAGCAACTGACTCGCCTCGTCGTAAAGGCTTCGACCAATGAGTAACATTGCAAGATTGTTACGAGGCTCGGGCAAATTAGGGAATTTGAGGATCATTTTGCGATAAATCGATTCGGCCAGCGCATTTTGCTTTGATTTCTGATACGCAAAAGCGGTCAAAAAATACACATTAGGATCGACATTACCTGAAGCTAATAACGCGTGGCCGGATTTGGATGCCGGTCTGTACAATTTCTGATCGATCAGAAATTGTAGATCCTGCAGGGACGCAGCCATCAGCTGAGTGGTGGCGATCAGTGAGACAATTAATAAAACAGGGCGAAGCATCAGAATCAAGGTCGTAAAATCGCCGGCGATTATAGCAAACATTTAGCAGTAACCGAGGTTAAAAAGCGGATTGATTTTGCAATTAAAACCCTTCTCGATATGCTTCAGGCTCAAATAACGGGATAATTTAATTCAGCATGGCACTTTTTCTAGTTGATTCAAGCATATTTGTTTTTCGAGCCTGGTTCGGGCAGGCAAAACATTTCAACAAAAATGAAGAACCGAATCAGGCATTTATTGGCTTTAGTGATTTTATCTACCAACTGTTACGCGACCGAAACCCAGCCTGTCTGGTCTGCGCTTTCGATCAAAGTCAGAAACAGTCTGAACGTAAAGAAATCTATCCCGAATACAAAGCAAATCGGTCAGTCGCCCCGGCCGAGTTAAAAAACCAGTTCGCAATCTGCCGGCAATGGTTGGGTCATCTGGCGATTAGCGATGTGTCCAGCGATAGCTGGGAGGCGGATGATTTAATCGGGACACTGGCCCTGCTTCATCGTAGTGATCAAAGTACCATAACAATTCTCAGCGCCGATAAAGACCTGGCCCAGCTGATTCGCCCCGGAGATTTATGGTGGCCTTATCCTCTTGACGCGCTCGACTACCGTGCGGTCACCAAAAAGTTTAAGCTACCGCCGGAACAGATCGCGGAACAGTTGGCCCTGGCAGGTGATAAGGTCGATAATATTCCCGGTATACCGCAGGTTGGAATGCGGACGGCCTCTAATTTGTTGAAAAAATTTGGCAGTATTGAAAATTTGCGAAAAAACCTGGACCAGGTCAGTAAGATGAAATTCAGATTCGCCAGCCAGGTTCAGCAATCGCTGATTGAAAATGAACATCTTCTCGAACTATCGAGTCGATTAACGAAAATAAACTGTGAAGTTGACGCTATGGATGCGGTGTTGGTTGACCGTGGGAAAATTAATGCCCTCGAACTGGATGCGATGATGATTGATCAGTGCATGGATAACTCCCGGCAACAGAAATGGCAGGAATTAATAAATTCCCGTGCATTTTCTCAATATCGGGCATAAGTTGTGTCAAAACTTGTTTTATTTAACAAACCATTTCAGGTCTTGAGCCAATTTTCACCTTCAACGGATAAAACAACCCTCGCTGACTTCATCCCGATTAAACAGGTTTATCCGGCAGGTCGGCTCGACTACGACAGCGAAGGATTGTTGCTATTAACCGATGATGGCAAATTACAGGCGAAAATTTCTAATCCACGTTTTCATCAAAGTAAAATTTATCTGGCTCAGGTTGAAGGGTTTCCTGACCAGAACGCCGTAGGACAATTAGCCAGGGGTGTGATCTTGAAGGATGGTAGAACACGTCCGGCAAAAGTTGAGCGAGTCGATGAACCTGAATGGTTATGGCGACGAGATCCTCCGATACGCGAAAGAAAACAAATACCCGTTAGCTGGATCAAACTCGAAATTAGTGAAGGTCGAAACAGGCAGGTGCGACGGATGACCGCAGCAGTCGGATATCCCACTCTAAGATTGATTCGTACCCGGGTTGCTGATTGGGCGCTTAAGGATCTTTTACCGGGGCAGTTCAGTGAAATTCAGGTCTAATGCGGTGTTTGTAACCAGGTTGTGCATTCGCGAAGATTGATTCCTGAAGGTTTGCGGAATATCCTTCAACACACGAAACCTGACACGAGATAACAAAAATATGTCGACTAAAATCTACAACCAACCAATGGGTGGTAATGACATGCCCCGTTTCGGTGGCATTGCAACGATGATGCGCTTACCCCATCAGCCGACCGCGGAAGGCCTGGATGTCTGTTTTGTCGGCGTACCATTCGATATTGGAACATCAAATCGTAGTGGTGCGCGATTCGGACCACGTCAGATTCGGGCCGAATCCTGTTTGCTTCGACCCTATAACATGGCAACGCGGGCGGCGCCTTTTGATTCGTTGCAGGTTGCAGATATGGGCGACATTGCGATCAATACATTCAATTTGCAAAAATCTATCGATATTATCGAAGCGGGTTATGACGCTATCCTGGATCAGGATTGCAAACCGATTACGCTGGGTGGCGACCATACAATTTCATTGCCGATACTGAGGGCGCTTAAAAAGAAATATGGTCCGGTTGGAATCGTTCATGTTGATGCGCATGCCGACATCAATGATCACATGTTCGGTGAACGAATCGCCCATGGAACGCCATTTCGTAGGGCGATCGAAGAAAACCTGGTTGATCCTAAACGGATGGTACAAATCGGTTTGCGCGGCACGGGCTATGCTGCCGATGATTTTGACTGGCCTCAGGAGCAGGGTGTGCGCGTCGTGCAGGCCGAAGACTGCTGGTATAAATCTCTGGTCCCATTGATGGAAGAGGTCAGGCAGCAACTTGGTGCCGGACCGGTTTATCTTACTTTTGATATCGATGGCCTGGATCCGGCTTTTGCGCAGGGAACTGGCACCCCTGAAATTGGTGGCTTAACGATCATGCAGGGTATGGAGATTATTCGTGGATGCCGGGGACTGGATTTGGTAGGTGCCGATCTGGTCGAAGTGGCACCGGCTTATGATACTTCAGGAAATACAGCGCTAACAGCAGCCGGACTGCTGTTTGAAATGCTTTGCGTTTTCCCAGGGGTCGAATACCGGGCTTGATATGTTAATGGGTTCGTCGGCGTCGTCGACCTGAGTTTCTAGGTTGAGGGGCGGCTTCTCCGCGTGATTCAGCGACGGCGCCTTTTGAGATTTCGCCCAGCAATTCGCCAATCTGTTCAAAACTCGGAGCTTCTCCACGAGGAATAGTATCAAGCGCTTTGCGCATGGCTGCGACATGTATAGCAGTGGTGCCGCAACATCCCCCAATAATCTTCGCGCCGGCGTCTCGAACCATAACGGCATAAGTTGCCATAATTTCCGGTGTTCCGGTATAACGAATTTTGCCGTCAACAAATTTTGGTACACCACAGTTTGCCTTGGCTATAATGTGGGTATTGCTATCCGCATCGGCAGTTTTCATATTTCGAACAGCTGCTACAACTTCCGAGGCGCCGACGCCACAGTTTGTACCGCAGGCGTGAAGCTTCGGATTGACTTGCTGATTAAGTGACATGAGATCGGCAGCACCGACCCCCATCATTGTTTTTCCATTGGTATCGAAACTCAGTGTTACCACAATGGGCAATCCGGTCTTCCTGCAACCTTCGACAGCAAGCTCAACCTCCTCCCGAGATGACATGGTTTCAATCCAGAGTACATGGGCTCCGGCTTCTTTTAAGGCGGAAGCCTGTTCGGCAAATGCGGCTATGGCGCCTTCAGGTTGCATTTCTCCGAGGGGTGCAAGGATTTCACCGGTCGGCCCAATCGACCCGGCAATAATAATATCCCGGTCAACTTTAGCGATCTCATTCTTAAGCAGTTGCACGGCAGCGGTATTTAATTCGTCGACACGTTCTTCGGCTTTGTGTAATTTGAGTCGATATCGAGTGCCTCCAAAGGTGTTGGTAAGAATAATATCCGAGCCGGCATCGATGAAAGAACGATAATGGGCGGATATTTTTTCGGGTTGCTCGATATTCCAGAATTCCGGAGCATCTCCGCTTTGCAGGCCCATTTCAAAAAGGTTGGTACCTGTTGCACCATCTGTCAGAAGTACATCTTTTTCACTTAATAAACGCTCGAACAAATTCTGAATCGAGTTTGTATTGATATTATTCAGCGAGCCTGGCTGTTGTGATGCGATTGGCAGCGTCGTGCCAGAGCGCTTGATATGATCTGATTGAGCGGGGATACTAGTGAGAGACATGGTATATTTAAATTAACATATAAAGATATGTTTATATCACAATATTTGAATTATGCAATCACTTGATACTTTATTAGTCAGTCTTCGCGCTGCCGGAGAGCACACTCGTCTGCGAATCTTGGCATTGTGTTCGCGTGGAGAGCTCAGCGTTTCCGAGCTTGTACAAATCCTTGGGCAGAGTCAGCCAAGAGTGTCACGTCATTTAAAATTAATGGTTGAAGCAGGGTTGCTGGAAAGATTACCGGAAGGCGCACAGGTATTTTATCGGATTGCCGATAGCAGTCGGGGTTCGGGAATGGCGCGAGCGTTGGTCGAGTTGATTCCACAGGAAGATTCGGTTTTAAGTCGTGATTTTTCCCGATTACAACAGGTCAGGGATGCTCGAAGCAAAAAAGCGCAGGACTATTTTGAAACGGTGGCCCCAAGCTGGGATTCGATAAGATCGCTATATGTTTCGCGTGATCAGGTAGAAGAAAAGCTGGTGCAGTTGGTGGGTTCCGAACCGATTGGTGATTTACTCGATATAGGCACTGGAACCGGGCGCATTCTTGAAATTCTGGCTCCGCAGGTGAGCCGGGCTGTGGGCATTGATTTAAGCCATGAAATGTTAACCGTTGCGCGCAGTAATCTCGAACAGAGCGGATTCTCGCATGTCCATGTAAGAAAAGGTGATATGTATCATCTACCGGTTGATAATTTGAGTTTCGATCTGGCTATCGTCCATCTCGTTTTGCATTACAGTGATAATCCACTCGAAGTATTTAAGGAAGTATCGCGAGTATTGCGCCCAGGTGGACGATTGATAGTGATTGATTTTGCCGCACATACCCAGGAAAAACTGCGGAGTGAATATAATCATCATCGTCTTGGTTTTTCAGATAATGAGATTAGACAGTCTTTTTCATCCGCTGGATTACATCCTCACCAAAAAGTCGAGCAGCTAGTCGGAGATCCGTTAACGGTTAAATTTTGGCAGGCTAGTCAGATGCAGACATTGCATGAGATCGGTTCGGCGAATCGATTGAGTTAAATTATCTGTTTAATGGCTGCGTTCGACCGCGTAGTCAGCTAAAAAATGAAGAGCATCCCGATAGGGGCTGTCAGGTAAATGTTCGATTGATTCCTGAGCTAGTCGAGCTTGCTCACGGGCCTGTTGAAAGCAATAGTCGAGTGAACCTGTTGAAAGAATTATGTCTTTTACCTGTTCAAATTGGTCGGCATTACCTTCTGTGATAGCTTCACGAATCAGCGATTGTTGCGATGGACTGCCAACTTCCAGGGCTCTGATTAAAGGTAAAGTCGGCTTGCCTTCGGCCAGATCGTCGCCAACATTTTTCCCGATCTGCTCACTATCGGCGTTGTAATCGAGCGTGTCATCAATCAATTGAAATGCTATGCCCAGATGTTTGCCGTAGTGGGCCAAATCGTTTTCAATCCTGGTGTCAGCGCCTGCCAGAATGGCTCCTATCCGGGTGGCAGCTTCGAATAAACAAGCGGTTTTACCGTAGATCACATCGTGATACTGGATTTCGCTGGTATCGGGATCGCGGACATTGAGTAACTGCTTAACTTCACCTTCGGCAATGGTATTAGTCGTGTTTGAGAGTAATTCCATGATGCGCATTGAATGCGCACGTACCATCATTTGAAAAGCTCGGGAATACAGATAATCACCGACCAGTACTGCTGCTTCATTCCCCCAGATATTACTGGCGGTTTTTTGTCCCCGGCGCATGTCGGAATCATCAACGACATCATCGTGCAGTAAGGTCGCCGTATGAATAAATTCAACAACTGAGGCGAGTAGGGCGTCGTCGTCGCCCACATACAGGCAACTCTTCGCGGCTAGCATAACCAACATAGGTCGCAGTCTTTTCCCGCCACTTAAGATAATGTGACGACTAAGCTGATTAATTAAAGCAACCGGAGAGGCGAGGTTATCAATGATGACCTGATTAACCCGTTGGATGTCTCCATCGGTTAATGCTTTAAGTTCGTCGAAGTTAAATTTCGTCGAGGCGGTTACAGCTGCTTTTGACATGATAGGTCGTAGTGGTTCGATTCTGATTCGTGGATGGCCATAGTGTATCGAAATAACGACTGAATGCACCCGTTGTACCGATTATTTTGATATTTTATAATATGAACCTGATCAGGAAACTTCAGGCTTTCCTGTAATCGTATGAATTAATGATTCGAGTATTTAACGATTGCTGCAACCAGTGCTTCCAGTTCCAGTGGTTTAGTCAGATGAGCAACCATTCCATGTTGTAGACAACGTTGGCGCATTCCGTTGAAAGCATGCGCCGTCAAGCCTATAATGGCAAGCTCTGGATTGATTTGATGAATGCCTGTTGTTGCCTCAATACCATCTTTGACCGGCATTTGAATATCCATCAGAGCGACGTGAAAATAGTCGCCACCATGGTTTTCTACCTCGTTAATTGCCTGTTCCCCATCTTCAGCAAAGATGACTTCATAGCCTTGTTCGGTTAAAAGATCTTCCAATATTATCCGGTTTATTTCGACATCTCCCGCTGCCAGTATACGAATACCGTCGAGCCTGGTTAGAATGTCTGATGGCGGAGATTGAGGCTGTAACGGGTTAGTCTTGCTGGCAGATAGAGGCAAGGTAATGGTAAATAAGCTTCCGCTACCCACTTCGCTGCTGACCTCGATCTGTCCTTTCATCAAATTGACCAGTTTTTTACTGATGACCAGCCCTAACCCGATTCCCTGCTGCTTTCGGATTAGGGCAGTATCAAGCTGTTCGAAAGGTTTAAATAAACGTTCTAAATCTGAATC